>JBFWMP010000005.1:6432-47359 GCA_050251575.1 Clostridia bacterium | reverse complement strand
GATTTTCCGGTGACAATGACGTGGAGGCTACACCCGTTCCCATTCCGAACACGGTAGTTAAGCTCCGCAGTGCCGATGATACTTGGAGGGCAGCTTCCTGGGAAAGTAGGTCGTTGCCGGAACTAAAACAAAGAAAAAGCAAAGGATCAATCCTTTGCTTTTTCTTTGTTTTTTATGCGGTTTTCTGCTTATATAGAATGAATTTTATGGTATAATAAGAAACAAGAATAATAAAATAGATGGAGTGTAAGAATGATTATAAATAAAACCTCAGTAAAGGCCGAGCAAATAGATGCAAATAATTGTCTAGAAATACAAGGTGATAAAGATATCTATAAAAATGCGTTATATTTAGATCTTGAGCATTTTATATACAAAGTTCCCTTGTGTGTAGGAGTATTTGGCATCTGTTATTTTAATGATGCAGACAATACCGTTGAGACAGTACAGTATATGATACAAGACAAACAGGATGCAAAAGAAATACTATATATAATACGAGATTTTTTTGCTGCTAATGACAATAAGTATATTGTTACTTTTGCTGGCGAAAACGATTTTTCTGTTATTAATTATTTGTTTAAAAAGCATAAGATAAAACTTGATTTTGAAAAAAATTTTTTCCTGGTTGATTTGCAAAAGAAATATTTAAAGCAAACAGGCAACACTACAGGACTTAAAAACTTGGAAAAGGTATTTGGAATCTCTAGAGGAGGAGAATTAATAAGTGGCTCTAATCTTGCGAAAACCTTTGGACGAATTTTAAAAGAACCGGGATATGGACAAAGAATCAGTAAGGAAAAAGTTGATAAGATACTAAACTATAACCTTGAAGATGTAATTAACCTTTTTTACATTACTACTCGCTGGAACAGATATATAATGCCGACTTAAAACAGGAACTGACTTAAGGAGGGCGTGTAAATATTTTTGTGTATTCTCTTCTTCTTGGTCGAGGAACATTGGTTTAGATAAAAAAAGGCTCCATTTCAGGAGGTCTTCCTGCTTATGGAGCTTTGTATTTGGTTGCTTAGTCTTTCTTCTTATTCTTGGTATTAGTATTTTTGCTTTTGCTGCTGTTTTTTTGATTGCCATCTTGATCATCTTGGCTGTCTTCGTCATTATCATTATCATCTATGTCATCATTGGCGTTATCTTGATCGGTTTCTTCTATAGTTTTGTTTATATCTTCTGTGGTACTGTTTGACTCTTGTTCTCTCATCTTTTCAATTTTTTCAGTCTTCTTTTCTAGTTGTTTCACAGTATTTTCTTGAATTTTTTCTGCTGCTTTTTCAGAATTCTCTCTTACCTTTTCGATTATTTTTTCTCTTGCTTCTTGCTGTTTTTCAATCTTTTCTTCCATTTTTTTAATTTGTTCTTGAGATTTTGTACTTTCTTTAATTTCCTCTAACTTCTTCTCATCTATTTCATCTTGCTCATCAGTTTCAACAGATTTTTTTATTTCTTCTTTGTAATCTTCTATCTGACTTTTTGCATCTTCCATTTCATCTTTTAGTTTTTGAGCTTCTTCAAGCTTTGCTTGCGCTTCTTGGATTCTTGTTTCATCTCCGGACTTGAGGGCTGCTTTTAACTGTTCTTGTGCTTCTTTAAAATTTTTCTGTGCATCAAAGAAATTTGCTTTTGCTGTAGCAAAAGCTTGTACAGCTAATGTTTTTTTAATCTGATTTGTAACAGCTTCTTTTAAACTGTCTGCAGATTCTTGAGGAATAGTACCTGTTATCTTTATTACTATTTCGTCTGCACTTTCTTCCACAATTTTCATTTCATCCAACATAGGAGCTACATCCATACCTTCTTCAGCAGCCTCTTCAATTACCTTGTTAGCTGTTTCTATAGTTTTTATGTAAGCTTTCATAACTTTTTCTATTAATTCTTCTTTGCTTTTTTCTGTCATGATATTAGCTTCTGCAAGTCTTTCATTTGCAAAGCTAATAAGAAGTTCTGCTTTATCGTCTGCTGAAAAAGTCAGCGATACTTGGATGCTTTCAATTAGCTTTTCTACAGGATACAGTGGGCTGTCCGGTGTTATACCTGCTTGCTGTTCTGTATTTTGTTCTTCAGCAGCAGCTTGTTCTGTTGCAGATGCTGATTCGTTAGATTCACTAGATACAACCACTGTCTGGCTAGTAGTACTGTCTCCTGTTGTTGTGTCTTCTGCAAATGCAGGAGTAACAGCAGCAGATAAAGTGAATAGGACACAGGTGGTAAGTGTTATTATCTTTTTCATAAATGATTCCCCCATTTTTTATTATTGTTTTGCTTGCTATATAATTCGGACAATTTAAGCTATAATTAGGGTAATTCTAAAAATTGCACAATATTTTGTCGATAAATATACTGTTAGTAGTCTTTGAAAGTGTGATTATCCAAGTATACACTACTATTATTTAATATGATATAATCATAAAAGATAAAGAGGTGTTGAGATGGCAAAAATACTGATCGCTGATGATGATAAGAATATTTGTGATCTTCTAAAATTATATATGGACTATGAAGGGTTTGATGCCATTTTTGCACATGACGGCAGCACGGCAATAGATTTGGCAAATAATTCTAATCCCGATGTGATGATACTTGATATTATGCTTCCCATTATTAATGGATGGGAAGTCTGTAAGATGATAAGAAGGAATAAGCGGATACCTATTATCATGCTGACAGCTCGGGATAGTCTTGAAGATAAGCTGGAAGGTCTCGAGATTGGTGCTGATGATTATGTAGTGAAGCCTTTTGATCCGAAGGAAGTCATCGCACGGGTAAGAGTTCAGTTGCGAAGGAAAGATAAAGAGATACATTCCTTGGTTAAAGAGGATATATTCGCAGTTGACGGTTTAGAAATTAATCTGACAAAGTATGAGGTTAGAGTTAACGAATATTTAGTAGAGTTAACGCCGAAAGAGGTGCAGTTGCTATATTACCTTGTAAAAAATAAAAATATAGTATTTGAAAGGCAAAAACTCTTAGCTGAAGTATGGGGATATGACTATATGGGCGAAACGCGTACTGTGGATGTTCATATAAAAAGGCTAAGAGAAAAGATTCATTCTGACAATGCTAAATGGGATATTAAGACCATTTGGGGTGTCGGGTATAAGTTTGAGGTGAGGTAGTTTGTTTAAAGGAATATTTCAGCGTCTCTTGGTTACCTACATTGTCTTGATTGCCCTTACGATGCTTTCTGCGGGAATATCTCTTTCTGCGTTTTTTAATATTTATTATAGGCAGCAAAAAAGAGATAATTTAGCATTTCAAGGGGAGAAAATATCTCAAATGATGCTTACCTATAGAAAGGGAGAGATTACTGCGCCAGAATTGGGAAAGTGGGTTGATGCAATCGCTGAAACAAACAATACGAAAATCTCTATTATAGGAAGGGATAGGCTTAGAATTATTTCTTCACGGGATGTTCCTGATATTAGTAGAGAGCTGCAACTAAGAGATTATATGCAGGCTATTTTGCAGAATCAAGTTGTAAGCAATATGGAGTTGTATTCAAAAACACTTAATTCAAGGCTGGTATTTGTAGGAATGCCTCTAAAGCAAGGGGAGGATATTTATGGAGTCTTGATGCAATTTTCTCCGCTGTCAGAATTGGAGAAGACTATTAAGAATGTAAATAGAATTATATGGAGCATAACCATATTTTTTATGGTTATATCTTCAATATTTATATATCTTGCTTCATTAAAAATTTCTAAGCCCATTACTGAAGTTGGTAAAGCTGCTTTAAAGGTTGCAGAAGGTGACTTCGGAACGAAGATAGAGATTAGGGGAGACAAGGAACTTCGGCAGTTGGCATATTCTTTTAATTTTATGAATGATAAGCTCAGCAAGATAGAAGATATGCGAAGAGAACTGATTGCTAATGTTTCTCATGAACTTAGAACACCCTTAGCTTCTATACGAGGTTTTGTTCATGGAATGATTGATGGGGTGATTCCACATCAAGAATACTCAAAATATCATAACATCATGTTAGATGAGATTAACCGGCTGACCAAGCTCATCAACGATTTGCTGGAGCTTGCAAAATTTCAGGCAGGGAGCGTTGAACTAACTCCAACCAAGTGTCACATTAAAAAGATTGTACAAGAGGTGGTAGAAAATCTTTCGATACAAGCACAGAAAAAGACATTAGATATACACGTGTCGGGAGATGATGAGATAACCGCTGTAGTGGATAGAGATAGGATAAAGCAGGTATTTATTAATATTATTAACAATGCTATTCAATATTCTAAGCCACAGGGAAGCATTCATATAAATATTGTAAAAGAAAAAAATGTGATACGGACATCTATTTCAGATAATGCGATAGGAATACCTGCACAGGATTTGCCATATATATTCGAAAAATTCCACCGTGTGGATAAATCAAGGAAGACAGCAACAGGTGGTACCGGGCTGGGGTTAAGTATTGTAAAGCATATCATTGAGCTGCATGGCGGAACTGTTAGCGCTAGAAGTATTCAAGGAAAAGGGACAGAGATAATTTTTGTGCTTCCTGCCAGATAATTATTAAGGGGCAAGTATCTATATTGAAGTATAGGTATCTGCCCCTTTGATATTTATTTTTATATTGGAAATACTAAAATAATAAAGGTTAAGGAGGTAAGTATATGGAGCATATTTTTAGAACACATGGTATTACAGAAAAGCTTATGGGAGAGCTTATTGAGTTGAATGGTTTTCATGAAGTTACTGATGAAGTAATTGGGGATGTTACACAGTCGGAATGGACGGAAATTATTAACAGGTATTATCCGGGGCTGGTCAAAGAAGGAGGCAGTGTTTCTATAGACTTAAAAAATGAGATAATACGAGTAAAAAATTGAACTCTATTTATTACTCATTGCGTAGAATGTAAAAATACGATATTATTCTTATAATGAGGCTAAAAGATGTCCGTTATTATAAGTATTTAATTATGATGTTAATCATCGGGTTAATAAAGCTTGGAATAATAGATTAGCAATGAGAGGAGAGCATAAATGTCAGGCTCTGTTTTTGGAAAAAATTTTACCATTTCCACGTGGGGGGAATCCCATGGGGAAGCACTGGGTGTTGTTATTGATGGTTGCCCTGCAGGGATTTTGCTTTGTGAAAAAGATATTCAAAAAGACATGGATCGGCGAAAACCCGGCAATTCACCTTTTTCAACTCCCAGAAAAGAAGATGATAGAGTAGAGATTCTGTCCGGAGTATTTGAAGGAAGAACTACCGGAACGCCTATTTCTTTAGTTGTATATAATACTAATCAGCGTTCCTATGATTATTCAGAAATATCCCAGTGTTACCGTCCGGGTCATGCAGACTATACTTATGATGAGAAATATGGATTTCGTGACTTTAGAGGCGGCGGACGTTCATCGGGGAGGGAGACTGCTGCAAGGGTAGCAGCGGGTGCCGTTGCAAAAAAGGTATTATCGGAATTAAATGTGAATATTCTTACTTATACTCTTTCTATTGGTGATATCACTATTGATAGGTCCAATTTTGATGCCGATCAAATTTCTGAAAACTTTTTATGTATGCCGGATAAAAATGCTGCACAAAAGGCAGCTGAATTTTTACACCGGCGAAAAGCGCAGGAGGATTCTGCCGGAGGCATAATAGAATGTACTATCAACGGTTTGCCAAGTGGTGTAGGGGAACCTGTTTTTGAGAAACTGGATGCAATGCTGGGTAAGGCTATTTTTTCCATTGGGGCGGTAAAGGGTGTAGAATTCGGAAACGGATTTGAAGCTGCAAGGATGTCAGGTTTTGAAAACAATGACTTTTTTGAATATGGTAAAGATAGTACGCTCACAAAGTTGTCAAATAATGAAGGAGGGATTGCAGGAGGGATTAGTGACGGTTTCCCTATCATATTAAGGGCAGCTTTCAAGCCAACGCCTTCTATACATACAACTCAAAAGACTGTCGATAAAAAGGGAGAGAACGTAGATATACAGGTCGAAGGGCGGCATGATCCCATTATAGTACCCCGCGCAGTTATAGTTGTAGAGGCAATGGTGGCACTTACTTTAGTAGACTATCTATTTCAGCGCATTTTCTCCAGATTGGATTTAATCAAGAAAGCTTTATTCTAAAACAAGACATGGTACGGATAATTAGTTGGGGGAATCACTATTGAATAGATATATATACTCATTGGGTCTAATTGCTTTTGGTCTGATTTTCGGACAAGCAATAAGAGCATTAGTAAATAAAGAGATTATAAAACCATCTGTTCCTACAGATAAATATATTAAGACGATACAAAGCATTGCTCTTTTAGGATTGAATCCTATTATAACATTAGGTGCTTTTTGGGCGGTAAGAATAAATGACATTAGACTTATTGCCTTGCCTATATTAGGTATTTCATCTCTAGCTCTTGGGGGGATTTTAGGGCTTATTGCTTCAAGGGCTTTGCATTTATCCAGGAAGCAAACCGGTTCAATGTTTGTTACGGGTTCTTTTTCAAATACCAGCTCCTTTGGAGGGCTGATTTGTTATGTCTTTTTAGGAGAAACGAGCTATGCTTTTGTTTCAATGTATAGATTGTTTGAAGAGTTTATGTTTTATGTCATAGGATTTCCTATAGCAAAGTTGTATGGGGATAAGGACAAAACAGATGACTCAAGACGCAAATCTCTCATTAAACTAATATTGGATCCTTATATAATGGCATCTTTTTTTAGTATAATCATAGGAAGCAGCTTGAACCTTTCCGGCATAGCGAGATTAGAGGCATATAAGATGTTGAATGACATTTTAATTCCTCTTACATCTTTACTGTTGGTTATTTCAGTTGGATATAATATGAGAGTAAGTGCAGTGGGAGGATATTTGCGGGAATGCCTTGCAATAGCATCTATTAAATTTTTATTTGTACCCGTATTTATCACTGGAATAGCATATCTACTAGGAATTCAAGCAGCGTATAACGGATTGATATTCAAAGTAATAATGATCCTCTCATCTATGCCGCCGGCGTTTAACGCTTTGATTCCTCCGCAGATTTATAATCTAGATAAAGATTTAGCTAACTCATGCTGGCTTTTTGGTACAGGAGCATTGGTAATTACACTTCCTATTCTATTCATGGTACAGCGGTTTCTTTAGAACAAACACAAACGTGGGGACAGGTAACGTGTTTGTCTTATATATTCATACAAACATGTAAATACTAATAATGTATTTTAGATAGAAGAAGGATGATAAATGGATAGAAATTCAAGAAAAGTCAAGAAAGAACCTACTGTTGCGCCTGGAATGGAAAGAGATCCTAGAGGAGAAGACGCAACTAGAAAAGACAAGGAAGAAGGAAATACTACTAAAGTCACAAGACTAGTATGGGATGAAAATGATCCAAGTTAAAGTACTCTTTAAGGGTACTTTAACTTTTTATATACGCATATATCTTATTAAGTATATTACTGTTTAATTGTGCTGCTCCTGTGGCAAGATAAGAATATATTGTTTATGATATGCGTGAACAATGTGTAATAAATAAGTAATAAAAAACAATAGACTTATTTTATAATATATCGTAATTATTATTATTAACATAAATTAAACTCAATATGAGAGGAGAATTACTATGAATAAATTCAAGCCAGTATGGATTGTTTTGGGTGTAATACTGTTGATTGTAATATTTCTCGTGTCAAGTCTTATCGGATCATATAATAGTCTTGTGACGGCTAGTGAAAATATTGACGGGAAATGGAGCCAAATTGAGACGAATCTGCAAAGAAGAGCAGATTTGATTCCTAACCTTGTTGAAACTGTTAAAGGATATGCAGCCCATGAGAAGGAGATATTATCGGATATTGCTGAAGCGAGATCCCGGCTGATTGGGGCAAGTGGTCCTGAGGAAGTTGCAGGTGCGAATAACGAGCTCACATCTGCATTAGGCAGATTGCTTGCGATAAGTGAAGCCTATCCGGAATTGAAGGCTGACGCAAATTTCCGACAATTAATGGATGAGTTAGCCGGAACAGAGAATAGAATCGCAAGGGCAAGACAGGAATATAATGATTCTGTGCAAGCATATAATGCGCGTGTGAAGAGGTTTCCTACTCTTATAATTGCAGGAATATTCGGGTTTGATCAAAGAGAATATTTTGAAGCCGATGAAGGAAGCAGAATTCCACCGGAAGTAAATTTTTAGTTATATCAGGGGAGGGTGAACAATGAAAAAAAGATTCAGAAAAATTTTGTTAGTTTTTATTTTAATTATAAGCCTAATGCCATGCATTCGGGCTGAATCTGCCATACCATCCCCTACCGGTTATTTTGTCAGCGATTTTGCAGAAGTTCTGAGTCAGGAAACCAAGGATAAGATTGAAAACCTGGGAATGGAGTTGCAGTATAAAACGACTGCACAGGTTGTTGTGGTAATTCCTTCAACATTGAATGATATGAACATAGAAGATTATGCATATGAGTTATTTAAGGCGTGGGGCATTGGGCAAGAAGAGGAGGATAACGGTGTACTGCTGGTAGTGGCACCCAATGAGAAAAAATCCAGAATTGAGGTTGGAAGAGGGTTAGAAGGCCGTCTGCCTGATGGGAAAACCGGAAGGATACAAGATGAATATCTTATTCCGTTCTTACAGAATAATGAGTATGATAATGCCATATTCAATACTTATCATGTGCTGGCAAGTGAGGTTGCAGCTGAGTATGATGTTTTTTTAGAAGGAACCTCACAATATACACCCACACCTTATCAGGATACCTCCTCACCTTTTAATAAAGCACTTCCTGTATTTTTTATTATTCTAATTATTGCAGATATCGTCTTGTTTCGGGGACGGATTACAAGATTTCTTATAGAAATGCTTTTCTGGAGTTCTATCTTCGGAGGAAGAAGAGGCGGCAGAGGTGGTGGCGGCGGCTTCGGTGGCGGTGGATTTGGCGGTGGTGGAGGATCATCCGGTGGTGGCGGAAGCAGCAGAGGGTGGTAAGTGTTTTACTAAATTTGACAACTGACAACTCATATGTTATAATGAGTTGTCAGTTTTTATTTAGGTTATAGTTTACACAGATTGTTTCGGTTGTTTGTCCTCTGGATAACGACTTCTAAGAGTCATATAAAGCAAGCTTTGTCTGAACTTAAGAATCCTGTTTATCTATATCATTGAAGGGGGGCTACATAATGAGTGATATGATATTAAAGTTAGGAAAGTCACTTGTACAACATGGTAAGCATAATAACAGAATATATCTAATGAAGATTCATCAGGATGACCTGTCTGATATCATGTATAAGCTGGATTGTATGGCAGAGGAATATAGATATTCAAAAATATTTGCGAAAGTACCTTCTTATGCCAGACAGAATTTTTTAAATAATGGTTACGATATTGAAGCAGAGGTACCAAATTTTTATAATGGTATTGAAGATGCTCTTTTTATGGGCAAATATTTCTCGCAAGAAAGAAAGAATAATTTGCAACAGCAAATAATTTCTGATGTTTTAAAAAAGGCAGAACAAAAGGAAAAAACTATAAATATAGGGCAGTTGAGCAGAGAATATGAATTCAGGATTGCAAAACCTGAGGATGCATTGCAAATGGCGGAAGTATATAAAAAAGTATTTGCTTCTTATCCTTTCCCAATTTATGATCCATCCTATATCGAGAAAACAATGGTAAATGATATTGTGTATTTTGGAGTTTGGCATGGTGATAATCTTATTGCACTTGCGTCTTGTGAAATGGATGTAAAAGGATCAAATGTAGAAATGACAGACTTCGCAACATTATCTGAATATAGGGGAAATGAGCTTGCAGCGTACTTGCTTTATAAGATGGAACAAGAAATGAAGAAGAAAGGAATAAAAACCGCATATACTATTGCCCGAGCTATTTCATATGGTATGAATATCACCTTTTCAAAGAGGGGTTATATTTTTACGGGTACATTAGTGAATAATACCAATATCTCCGGCGGCATTGAGAGTATGAATGTATGGTATAAGGCTCTTTGATTTTTGGAGAGACTTGAAAATAAATAAGTATTCAAATACAAGGAGGATTGATTATGAAAAACTCAAAAATCAGGAGTGCATTTAAAGATGTGAGTGATGAAAAGTGGAACGATTGGAAGTGGCAGGTTAAGAACAGGATAGAAACAGTAAATGAATTAAAGAAATATATATCATTGACGTTGGAGGAAGAAAAGGCAGCAAGAAAATGCTTGAAAAACTTAAGAATGGCAATAACACCTTACTATTTAGCATTAATAAATCCAAATGATCCGAATGACCCTATCAGAAAACAGGCAATACCTACTGCGTTGGAATTACATAGGGCAGATGCAGATTTGGCTGACCCACTTCATGAAGATGGAGATTCTCCCGTGCCGGGACTTACGCATAGGTATCCTGACAGAGTGCTATTGTTAGTTACAGATCAATGTGCTATGTATTGCAGACATTGCACTCGACGCCGATTTGCTGGACAACATGACGCAGTACTGCCTGTTGAACAGATTGATAAAGCAATTGATTATATTGCGCGAACTCCAGTGATAAGGGACGTGCTTCTATCGGGGGGAGACGCATTGCTGATTGCCAACGAAAAGTTGGAATACATTATTAGAAGGCTAAGAAAAATTCCTCATGTCAAAATTATTAGGATTGGTTCTAGAACGCCTGTAGTAATGCCTCAGAGAATAACGCCAAAGCTGGTGGATATGTTGAAAAAATATCATCCTATATGGATCAATACGCATTTCAATCATCCCAATGAAATCACATCAGAATCCATTAAAGCCTGTGAAATGCTTGCTAATGCCGGTATACCGTTGGGCAATCAATCTGTTTTGTTGCGAGGGATCAATGATTGTACACATGTTATGAAAAGACTGGTTCATCAGTTGGTTGAAATGCGTGTCAGACCTTACTATATTTATCAATGCGACCTCTCAGTTGGGCTTGAGCATTTCAGGACTACAGTATCAAAAGGGATTGAGATTATAGAAGGATTGAGAGGACATACATCAGGCTTCGCAGTACCTACTTTTGTTGTAGATGCTCCGGGAGGAGGAGGCAAAATACCGGTAATGCCTAATTATATAATCTCTCAGAGCCATAATAAGGTTATACTAAGAAACTTTGAAGGAGTAATCACTACTTATGAAGAACCATTGGAATATCACCCTGACTGCAGCTGTCAGGTATGCAAAGGTGAAGAAAATATAAAGCTTGCAGGGGTCGCAGGGTTGCTCAACGGTCAGCAAACTGCGCTTGAACCGGAAGGATTGGAAAGAAAATTGAGAGTACAAAATGCTTATCCGAAAGAAAAGGATAAATTTGAGGCAGCAATTTAAGTAAAAAGGCTGTGAGGTGAAACTCACAGTCTTTTTTTAACTACTTTTATTATATATGCTGATGTGTTATATTAGTTATAATGCTAAGATATATAGAGGTGAGTTATTTGAATTTTAATAAGTATTTTAAAGGTTCATATGGATGGGATAATTATTCCAAATTTCTAATTGTTATTGCAATGTTATTTCTACTGGCACAAAGAACTTTTGCAGGAGGTATTTTTATTATTGCCTATGTACTATGGAGGAGCTTTTCAAAGGACAAGTATAAAAGAATTCAGGAGAATATGATGTTTGAAGGGTGGCTGAAAAAGATCCACTCATATTTTAATGGAATTCGTCAGAAACTAAATAAAAGCAAGCAGAATTTTATTAATAATAGAAAATTTGCTGTTTTGTCCTGTCCAAAATGTAGTGCGAAGCTTAGATTGCCTAGACGCAAAGGTAATCTTATCGTTACTTGTAAAGTGTGTCATAATGAATTTAGAGTAAAGACCTAATAGTAAACGTATTGGATAGGAGGGCAACTAATGAATAGGTTTTATCGGATTGTTAGTCTTATTCTTGTGATTTTCTTTGTACTGGTATTTATATTGCCTGTGATCATTTCACAAATTTAATACTAAAGGTAGCTAGACTTATTAATTAAAGAGCTAATGAATTGAAAAAAAGCTAATAAGAGTTATAGACAATTTGTAATAGTAGAAGGAGAAAGTAATATGGATCGTTCAAAACAATTAGGAGAGGAAAAGGTTTCAAAGCTTTTATTGAAATTTTCAGTCCCTGCTATCATAGGAATGTTAGTAAATGCGTTATATAATGTAGTAGATAGAATTTTCATAGGACATGGTGTTGGGACGGAAGCCCTTAGTGGGATAACGGTAGGTTTTCCGATAATGCTTGTGAACATGGGCTTTGCTATGCTTATTGGCATAGGAGCGACCTCTGCTATATCTATTTATTTAGGACAGCAAAGGAAGGAAGAAGCAGAACAAGTTCTTGGTAATGCAGTGGTTCTACTGATTGGAATTTCTAGTATTATCGCAGTAGCTGGACTTATTTTTATTAATCCGCTTTTGCGTCTTTTTGGAGCGAGTGAAATGGTGCTCCCTTACGCTAGAGAGTATTTAACCATTATTTTATCTGGATCAATCTTCATGTCCATAGGTTTTGGATTAAATAACTTTATTCGTGCAGAAGGAAATCCTAAGATTGCTATGTATACCATGCTGATTGGTGCAATCATTAATACGCTTCTTGATCCTTTATTTATCTTTGTTTTTGGATGGGGTATTCAAGGGGCAGCTGCTGCTACAATCATTTCTCAGGCAGTATCAGCGTTTTGGGTGGTTCGATATTTCTTGAGTGGAAAAAGCTTACTAAGAATGCATGTCAAAAATATGCGGTTAAATCCATTTATCATAAGAAGAATCATTGCCATCGGCATGGCGCCTTTTTCCATGCAGATGGCTGCAAGCTTGTTAAATGTTATCCTGAACAACAGTTTGAGATACTATGGAGACGATGTTGCTATAGCTGCTATGGGGATCGTTCAGAGTATTATGATGCTGATGATTATGCCCATATTCGGAATTAATCAGGGAGTACAGCCGATTATTGGATATAACTATGGTGCCCAAAAATTTGATCGTGTAAAAGAAGCATTGAAATTGGCAATCATAGCGGCAACGGTGATTGTAACTGTTGGATTCGTAGCAATCAGGCTATACCCGGAACAATTTATTACAATGTTTAATAGGGATGATAAGGAACTAATAAGACTTGGCACACAGACGTTACTCACTTTTATGATGTTTTTACCGATTATAGGGTTTCAGATTGTAGGGGCAAATTATTTTCAAGCTGTTGGAAAGCCGAAACAATCTATGATTCTAAGCTTATCCAGGCAGGTATTGCTATTAATTCCTGCGCTGCTGATTTTACCTAGATTTTTTGGATTGAGAGGGGTCTGGTATGCCGGACCTGTAGCTGATATGGGTTCGGCGGTTATAACCGGCTTATGGTTACTCAAGGAACTTAAAGGTTTACAGCAGAGGCATGATGAAAGTTTATTGCCAGAATTGCAGCCAAAATAAGGATCATAGAAAGATGTGTGAATAATAACTAAAAAGCTGTTGATTGATGAAATCAACAGCTTTAGTAATATACTGATTTAATGTATTATATAGCCCCAAAATGCCGTTAGCTTTATTTTGACACCTAGCCTTCGCTAGGTGGGTGTCCTGTTAAAAGAATTTGCCTTCCCTCGCCCACAATGGGAATTATCTTAGGGCCTGACATCCTATTTTAAACTCCGGACTCCCGTATACATATTGTAGGTTCAAAATATAAGGCTTGTCGCACATCTCAGGAGTTATTTTCATCTCTTGTGAAGACATTTGTAATTATACAGATATTATATGTGAAAGTAAAATATCTGACAAGCTCCCTATTGTGAAATAGATAATAAGAACAATTCTATTCTCCATTATACTGTGTTATACTTATTTTAGTTCGAATTTGAATAACTCTTATTTAAGGAGATAATTAATGAAGGAAATAATCATTTATACGGATGGAGCCTGCTCCGGAAATCCGGGGCCCGGAGGCTGGGGTGCTATCTTGATGTATGGAAAACATCAAAAAGAACTTTCCGGCTTCGAAAAGCATACTACCAATAACAGAATGGAACTGATCGCTGCGATTCAAGCCTTAAAAATACTAAAAGAACCGTGTAATATAGCATTGCATTCAGATAGTGCTTATTTGATTAATGCGCTCAATCAAGGTTGGCTTTCAAATTGGGAGAAAAATGGGTGGAGGACATCAGCAAAAAAGCCTGTAGAAAACCAAGATTTATGGCAGGAAATCGTCGAGCAATGTAAAACACATAATATTGATTGGGAAAAGGTAAAGGGACATTCTGATAATCTTTATAATAACAGATGTGATGAATTGGCTAGATCAGAGATTAGGAAAAATACTTAAAAATGTCCTATATTAGCAAAATAATAACCTTTTATAATATTTTAGAAATAGATAGAAGGATTTTACAATTTATTGTCGAATAATATTATTAGTTAAGATTTAAAGATGGGAGAGTTGAAAATGTTTAAGAAGTTAAGATGGGGGAATATTAAAACGGGTGTAAAGTATTCAATCGCGATGAGCATAGCAATTATACTATTCTTATTATCAACAGGAATTATTTATATGCTGATTCAGGATTCAAAGAATGACTTTGATATTATTGAACAAGCGGCAGATAATACTGTAGAAATTGCTGAGATTATCTCTGCTTTGGATGCTCAAGATGTCAGGGTGGGTGATTATGTTATTTTTCAGACGCCTTCCTTAATAGATGATTATAATGCTAATTCCGAAGCACTGATTGTGTTATTAGATCATCTTAAAGCAAATATCGATGTAGACGGAGGACAAGAAACTATTGAATATGTCAAGAAAAATGTTAAAGAGATAGACTCAGCTTTTAATGAAGAAGTTATCTATGCGGTTGACAGAGGGATTCAGCTTCAATATACGATGGCTCGCAAGAAAGTAACAAGTCTTTCTGCAACTTGTAAATTGTCATTGGAAGAGCTTCAAGGGCTGCTTAAGGAGAGCAGGGGGTTAGCAATGGATAGCAGCCGAAAACAATTAGATACTACCATTGTGATACTATTTATGTCTATAGCCATTTCAACAGTTTTAGGTCTGATTGTTATGTATATTATCTCACGCAAGATTAATTATCATCTAAATAAAGTGGTTTTTCTCAGCAGGGAAGTTGCAGAAGGAAATCTAGCTGTTGAAAAAATGAATTACAAGGGTAGTGATGAAATTGGGCAGCTGGCCCAGTCTTTTAACAGGATGATAGATAGTTTGCAGCATATTATTGGACAAATTACGGATGCATCTGCGAATGTTGGCCGTCAAAGCAGTGAACTTACAGAAGCAGCTGTCTTGGTAAGACAGGGAAGTGAACAAATAGCGGTTACCATGGAACAATTATCTACCGGTGTAGGTGAACAGGCAAATTCTTCTACGGAAGTAGTGGGTGTTATTGAAGGATTGAATAATCAGATTATTAAAGCAAATGAACAGAGTGAGTTTTTAGAAAAAGCAGCGGTAGATCTTCAAGGGATGGCGCAAAAAGGCTATACCTATATGGAAAGTTCCATACAACAGATGGGAACAATTCATGAGGTAGTTAAGAATTCATCGAATAAGGTAAAAGAGCTTGATGAAAAGGCGCAAAAGATTTCTCAGTTGGTTGAAATCATTCAGGATATATCAGAGCAAACAAATCTCTTGGCATTGAATGCAGCTATTGAAGCAGCAAGAGCAGGGGAAGCAGGAAGAGGTTTTGCAGTTGTAGCAGAAGAAATAAGAAAATTAGCAGAACAGGTTGGAAATTCAGTCAAAGGAATCACTAACATTGTTCTAGGAATACAGGATGAAGCACGAATGGTAGCCGGTGTACTCCAAGACGGATATGGAAAGGTAGAGGAGGGCACACGGCAAATCAAGGTGACTGGGGAGACCTTTAGAAGTATTAATGAAGAGGTTACAAAAGTAGTAGAGAGAGTAAATAGTGTTGGCAATAGCATGGAAGAAATCGCAAAAAACAGTGAAAAAATTAATTATTCTATAGAACATATTGCTTCTATATCTGAAGAAACTGCTGCAGGAGTTGAGGAGACATCTGCTTCTGTTCAGCAGCAGAATAGTTCAATGGAATTTATTCAGGAAAATGCGCGGATTTTATCTAACCTTGCACAAACTTTAAATGATACGGTTGCTAAATTTAAACTATAATACCTAAATAAAGATTCACAAGCCGTCAAAAGCCCACGATGTATGGTTGAAATGCTGATATTTTCACCAAGAATCGTGGGCTTTTTGAATACAAAGTTAGAGTGGTTTAGCATGCGATAGTAAGTGTGCATTGGAAAACAGTTAATTAGTATTAAAAATAGATTGGAGTATGTTGTATTATGTGTTTTTTTGTGGTATTATTAGGGCAAGATACTTCCTAAGAAGGTGAATAAATGTTAGCAATCAATAGGCAGGAAAAAATTTTAAAGCTGTTAAATGATAAGGGTTTTGTAAAAGTTTCTGAATTAAGCAGGCTTTTTGATGTGTCTGAAGAAACTATTCGAAGAGATATGGAAAAACTAGATAAACAGGGACTTTTGCAAAAGATTCATGGCGGAGCTACGCTTGTTGGTGAGGTGAATGATGTTCCACCGGTATCGCAGCGTAAAGAAATCAATATGGATTCAAAAAGAGCAATAGCAGAAGAAGCAATAAAATTTATCAATCCTGGAGATTCTTTTATTTTGGATTCTGGAACAACTACACTTATAATGGCACAATTATTACCCGATATAGAGGTTTCTGTGATTACCAATGATATTAATATTGCCTATGAGTTGTCAAATAGAGAAAGGATTAACTTGATTCTTACCGGAGGCACCCAAAGAAAAGGCTCTTATTCGCTAGTCGGGCCGGAAACGGAAAGCTTTTTCGATGCATATAATGTACAAAAATTATTTTTATCAGCGAGTGGTATAAGACTTGAGCAAGGGCTTACCGTTTCTAATCCCTTGGAAGCGCATATAAAGAAGAAAGCGATGTCAAGTGCGCAAGAAATATTTTGCCTTGCAGACAGTACGAAGTTTGGGAAAAGTGCCTTGGTTACCTTTGCAGCAATTCATTCCATTCATAGATTTATTACCGATAGTAGTGTTGGTGGGAAATATCGTAAATACTTTCAGGAAACAGGGATTGACCTTATCATTGTCGAAGAAGAGAAGTAAAGAGGAATGAAAGTTAAATATATTAATAAAAAGAAGCAGGCTGTAAATACTATAAGCAGCTTGCTTCTTTTATATATTATTTTATTTTCACTAGCTAAATTTTTGTTATATGTTGAAAAGTGTTGCTAAGTGTGGTAAAATTTTATCATACGACAATTAAATGTGAGTTTAGCAAAGAAAAGGAGGGATGAAAGGTATGAAAATAATTATAGCACCGGACTCTTTCAAAGGAAGTAATACTACTATTGCTGTAGCGAATACGATTGAGAGAGGTATCCGTAAAGTAGTTCCTGATGTAGAAGTTATTAAAATACCTATTGCAGACGGTGGAGAAGGAACCGTAGATGCGTTGGTTTTAGGCGCTGGAGGGCAGTTTAAAGAAATAGATGTAGTAGGTCCGTTGGGTACAAAGGTTCGTGCAAAGTATGGGATATTAGATAATGGTACTGCTGTTATTGAAATGGCTGCAGCTTCAGGCTTGCCGCTTGTCCCAGAGGATAAAAAGAATCCTTTGATTACTAATACATATGGAACAGGTGAATTAATAAAAGTAGCATTGGATGATGGATGCAAAAGTATTGTAATAGGAATAGGCGGTAGTGCTACTAATGATGGTGGTATTGGTATGGCTCAAGCGTTAGGCGTATCTTTTAAAGACAAGAATGGAAATGAGCTAGGTTATGGTGGAGGACAATTAGATAAATTGGCTTCTATCGATACTTCCAATATTGATTCGCGAATCAAAGAAACAGAAGTTATTGTCGCATGTGATGTGTCAAATCCGCTTTGTGGTGAAAAAGGCGCCTCTGCAATTTATGGTCCTCAGAAAGGTGCAACTCCGGATTTAGTAAAGCAACTGGATGATAACTTAAGACACTACGCAGGTATCATTAAAGAGCAGTTAGGCAAGGATATTATTGATGTTCCGGGAACAGGAGCAGCAGGTGGATTAGGTGCAGGGTTGATTGTGTTCTGCGATGCTCATTTGAAGTCTGGAATTGAAACAGTTTTGGATGTTGTAGATATAGATAAACATTTGCCGACAACTGATTTTGTTATTACCGGAGAGGGTAGAATAGATGGACAATCCATCTTTGGAAAAGTTCCTGTAGGAGTAGGGCAAAGAGTAAAAAAATACAACTTGCCTGTTCTTGCGATTGTTGGGGATATTGGAGATGGAGCATCTGCAGTATATGATTATGGTGTAGATGGTATTATGAGTACTGTAAATAAAGCAATGCCTCTAAGTGAAGCAATGGGTAGGTCTACAGAGCTGATGGAAGATGCTGCAGAAAGAGTAATGAGAATCATCAAAATAGGAATGACTATTAAATAAGGAGGAATAAAAATGAACGAATCCATGCATAAGTACATGAAGGTTGGTTTAATCCATTTTATGGCATATCCAGCCACTATAAAGGGAGAAGGCCCGATTTTAGAAACAGTCAAAAAGATTGCAGTAGATGATTATTTCGATGCAATTGAGTTAACCTGGATTAAAGATGCTGAAACAAGAAAACAGGTTAAGAAGATGTTAGACTCCAGTCATATGACAGTTGCGTACGGCGGTCAGCCTAGATTGCTTACTACGGGTATGAATATCAATGATCTTAATGAAGAAGGCAGGCAAAAGGCAATTGATAATTTAAAAGAAGGCATTGATGAAGCTTATGAAATAGGAGCTGCAGGATTTGCTTTCTTAAGCGGAAAGTATGAGGAAGCTACTAAGGAAGATTCATTCCAGGCATTGGTTAAATCCACAAAAGAATTATGTGCCTATGCAAAATCTAAAGGCAGTATGAAAGTTGTTTTAGAAGTATTTGATTATGATATCGATAAGAAGAGTATTATCGGTCCGGTTGCTTTAGCAAAAAGATTTGCGGAAGAAATCAGAAAAGAATATGATAATTTTGGATTGATGGTTGATTTAAGTCATATTCCGATGTTGAGAGAAACTTCAGCAGAATCAATTCTTCCGATTAAAGACTATCTTGTGCATGCACATATGGGTAATACGGTTATAAAGGATTCATCCTTTGAAGCCTATGGAGATACTCATCCTAGATTTGGATTCCCTAACAGCGAAAATGATGTTGATGAGTTGGTTGAATATTTAAGAGTTCTAAAAGATATCGGATTCTTAAATACTCAGAATCCACCAATTTTAAGCTTTGAAGTGAAGCCTTGGGGAGATGAAGATCCTGACATCGTAGTTGCTAATGCGAAGAGAGTATTAAACCAAGCATGGGCGAAGCTATAATTAGCTGGGAGCTAAGAGCTAGGATAAGCTAATTAAAAGTGATATACGTATCTTTATTCATAAAACTGGTATCAAACAATGCAGATTGTTTTTTGTTAGTAGAAAATGAACAATATAAATCTTGAAAAGTTCTCAGTTGGAGAGTTTGGGGGGAGATTAAAGAATATCTCCCAGCTCCAAGCTCCTGGCTTCGAGCTAAAATGAAAGGGGTATTAATTATGAAAATCGTTGTTTTAGATGGTTACACGCTGAACCCAGGAGACTTAACTTGGGAAAGATTAGAAAAACTTGGAGAAGTTAAAGTGTATGATCGTACACCAACAGACAAAATTTTAGAAAGAATTGGTGATGCAGAAGCAATATTTACTAATAAGACACCAATAACAAAAGAGACTCTTGACAAAGCACCTAATATTAAATGGATAGGTGTATTAGCAACAGGATATAATGTAGTAGATGTAAATGCAGCAAAAGAAAAAGGTGTTCTAGTAACAAACATTCCAACTTATGGAACAACTGCAGTTGGACAAATGGCTTTTGCATTATTATTGGAAGTTTGCCACCATGTATGGGCTCACAGTGAAGCAGTTAGAAAAGGTGACTGGACTAACAATGCTGACTGGTGCTTCTGGAACTATCCATTGATCGAACTAGCAGGAAAAACAATAGGTGTTATTGGTTACGGAAGAATTGGACAGACTACAGGTAAAATCGCTCAAGCATTTGGTATGAAAGTATTGGCATTTGATGAATATCAGAACAAAGATTTGGAAAGTGAAACAATGAAATATGTAAGTTTGGATGAATTGCTGGCAAATTCTGATGTTATCAGCTTACATTGTCCGTTATTCCCAAGCACCGAAGGAATTATCAATAAGAATACCATTGCAAAGATGAAAGATGGTGTTATTATTCTCAATAACTCCAGAGGACCATTGGTTGTAGATCAGGATTTAGCAGATGAATTAAATAGTGGTACAGTGTATGCAGCAGGTCTTGATGTTGTTTCTACCGAACCAATTAAGATGGATAATCCATTAGTAACAGCTAAAAATTGTATTATTACTCCTCATATTTCATGGGCACCAAAGGAATCAAGAGAACGCTTGATGAACATTGCGGTAGAGAATCTTGAAGAATTTATAAAAGGAACGCCAATTAACGTAGTAAATAAATAATTAAAACAAGAATCTTTTATAACTTAGAACGGCAGAGTATGTTTATAATACCCTGTCGTTTTGGCATTAATAAGATAGGATATATAGGTAAAGGAGGAGTGAGATATAATGAAGCAAGATGAGTTGCATATTATATATGGTAATACTCCAAAATCCATGATAAAAAATATTCTTGCAAATGCAAAGATTGAAGAAGAAATCAGCAAGGATGCATTGATAGGTATAAAACCAAATCTGGTAGTTGCCAAGCCTGCTTCTTCCGGAGCTACAACAACGCCTGAGTTGGTTGCAGGAGTAATAGAATATTTGCAGGAAAAAGGCTATAAAAATATTATCATTCTTGAGGGATCATGGGTTGGAGATAGAACATCCAGGGCATTTTCAGTATGTGGATACGAGCAAATTTCTAAAATGTATGGTGTACCTTTAGTTGACTTACAAAAAGATAAATATAAAGAATATGATGCCGGTGGCGTAAAAATTAATGTTTGCAATAAAGCAATGGAAGTCGATTATCTCATTAACATGCCGGTCTTAAAGGGTCACTGTCAAACCAGTATGACCTGTGCTTTGAAGAACATGAAGGGATGTATCCCGGACAGTGAAAAGAGAAGGTTTCATACGATGGGTCTGCACAAACCTATTGCCCATTTAAATAAGATTATCAAGAGCAGTCTGATTATTGTAGACGGACTGATGGGAGACTTAACCTTCGAAGAAGGAGGAACTCCTGTTCAAATGAATAGGGTAATTGTAGGAAAAGATCCGGTGTTAGTAGATGCATATGCTGCAGAACTCATGGGTTTTGAATTAAGTGAGGTGCCTTATATTCAGATAGCTGAAAGGATAGGGGCAGGCAGTACAGACACAAAAGGTGCTAAGATTTTGGAGTTAAATAAGGATTCAGATGTGAAGAAGATTACCCGCTCCAGAAAAGTTGAACGTCTTGCAAAATATGTTGAGGAAAAGGATGCTTGCTCAGCTTGCTATGGAAGCTTGATACATGCTTTAGAGAGAATGGATGAGAGGGGACAGTTAAATAGAGTAAGGACAAAAATATGCATTGGTCAAGGCTTTAAAGACCAGCAAGGCGATGGAATCGGTATTGGTATCTGTACAAAAGGATTTGCCAAAAGTGTGCCCGGATGCCCTCCTAAGGCAAAAGATATTATTGAATTTATAGAAAAGAATATTTAAAAGAAGCAACATGGGGACAGCCTTACTGTCCCCATGTTGCTTCTTTTATTAATTATTATGCGCCAAAGAACTCATAATATAATGCTTTTACAGCATTATCAGCATCGTCTGATTTTACGCTAAACATCATGCTGATTTCTGAAGAACCTTGATTAATCATTTCTAAATTCACCTTAGCCTTAGCGATTGCATTGGTTGCTCTTGCAGCAATACCTATTGCATTGCGCATATTCTCTCCTACGATAATAATCATGGCAAGATTACGTTCAATGGCAATATCATCAACATGCAGTTCGTTAGTAATCCTATTAAGCACTCTTTGCTCTATCTTGGGAGTTAATTGTCTTTCAGCCAGTATAACAGACATATTGTCAATTCCTGAAGGGATATGTTCATAGGAAAGTCCTTCATCTTCTAGAATGTGCAGCAACTTGCGTCCAAAGCCAACTTCTCTATTCATTAAGTATTTACTGACATAAACACTGCAGAAGCCATCGTCACTAGCGATACCGGTGACATTTCCGATGGCAGCGGTTGTGGTATCTTTATTTTCGTGTTCAGGCACAATCATTGTTCCTGGTGCAGATGGATTATTAGTATTTTTTATACATACCGGGATGCCTGCACGAAATACGGGACTAAGAGACTCAGACTGTAATACGGTGAACCCGGCATAGGTTAACTCACGCATTTCACGAAAGGTGAGTTGAGATATAGATTGTGGATTAGGAATAATATTGGGGTTAGCAACAAATACGGAGTCAACGTCAGTAAAATTTTCATACAATTCTACTTCTGCAGCAGCGGCCAAAATAGAACCGGTGATGTCTGAACCACCCCTAGGGAAAGTCACGACCTCTCCGTCTTTTGTGTATCCAAAAAATCCCGGAAAAACCACGATACCTTGTTTGTCACGAAGAGAACGCAGGTTTTCATACGACTCGGGAAGGACCTGGGCATTTCCGTATTCACTGCTGAGCAGCAATCCAGCATCCTTAGGATTTACATATTGTGCCTCGAAGCCTAACTTAACAAGATATTGAGCCACTAGTTTTGCACAGTTATCTTCTCCGGCAGCTTTCATGGTATCCATAAACTTTTCAGGGCCGTTGACCTCTGTATAGAGACGACTTTTTAGGTCATCACTGATAATTTCAATAATATCATCAGATAATTCCAGTTCTCTCGCTATGTCTGCATATCGTGTAATCACAGCTTTTAATTCTTTTTCAGCTGATTTATTTTCAAGATATTGCTGTGCACAATCAATTAATAAATCGGTTACTTTGATATCACCTTTATCACGCTTACCGGGAGCTGAAACGACAACTAATTTACGTTCAGGATCACTTGTGATAATATCACACACTTTTTTTATCTGTTCTGCATTAGCGACCGAGGAGCCGCCGAATTTTGCTACTTTCATTAAAATGCCTCCAGTTTTTATAAATATAGAGTAGAAACATTTTATCAAATATTTTGCATGGAGTAAATACCTTTCTTGCATCAATGGGTTTATTGCTTAGGAATGTCACCAAAAAGAAAGAGCAGCATATTATATTATATATCAGTTATGTTAACTATAATAGATGTAATGGAGATTGGATGATGAATAGAACGCATTATTTAATTGAATTATGCTGTATCTCAGGAATTATTGGAATTATATCCAGGTTTTTAGGAGACATACAAAGCTCTTATATTGTCTTATTGACACTTATCGTAGTCGATACCCTTACAGGATTAGCAGCAGCGATAAAGCTTAACCGTTTCAGCAGTCTTGGACTTGCAAAGTTTATAAAAAAAGTGATTACGTATAGTCTTTCTATTGCAACAGTTAGATTGTTAGAGATAGGTACTTTAGTAATGGTTGAAACCAACATACTTTCTTTTGTGATAATTTCATTCTTAGAGGTTATAGAGGCAGTAAGTGTACTGGAAAATCTTGCATTGTTGGGTGTTCCAATATCAGCTAGGTTTATCAATATTTTGTTAGGACATTTAAGAATACCCTGGTTAAAAGAAGCACTGAGAATGGGTAGTAATAATGAAAAAGAGATCAAAGAAGTCGAAGAAATTTTAAAATATCATGTACCTACATTTGAAGATAAGAATATGAGGAGGCTGCTTGAAATTAAGTTTATAGGCTGTAAGCAGATGATTCAACAGCTGCATAAAACATTTCAAGAAGTGGATACTAAGAACAGCCAACTTCTGTATTATCGTACCGTATCTTTGATACAGCTTGAATTAGACGAGGTTGAGGAACAATGGGAAAAGAGTAACATTCCGCGAAATTATATTACGGCATTTAATACGTTCTATATGCCGAAGATAGACCATTGCCAAGAGAAAATCAAGCGTATATGCTTCTCCAGTGAAACCATAGAGAACAAAAAAGAGCAAATCATGGATAGCATTAGAATCATCATGTATCAAACCATTTTTGATGCCCATAAATCAGAAAGAGAACTATCCGGAGAACAGAAAGATTGATAATACTCTTAAAAACAATTGTAAACCAATTTAACCAAAAACAGTTGACAATTGTTTTTGGTTTTGTTATTTTATTAGTTGTAAGATAATATGTGATATAAAGTGAGGAACAAACTAATGAAGACAAAGACACGTGATATGATTCTAGTAGCCTTATTTGCAGCATTAATGGCAATCGGTGCAATGATCAAAATACTTTTTCCGATTTTACCCTTAACTTTTCAGCCATTTTTCTGTGCTTTTGCAGGAATACTTCTGGGTGCCCGGTTAGGGCTGATGTCTCAGCTAGTATACATAGGCATTGGATTATTGGGAATACCTGTATTTACTGAAGGGGGAGGGTTGCTGTACGTGCTTAAGCCTTCTTTCGGATATCTATTGGGCTTTGCAGCAGGTGCATATGTTATCGGAATAATATCTGAAAGATTAAAGACAGTAACCTTCAAGGGCACGTTGCTTTCTGTTCTCGCAGGGCTTTTCGCAATCTATCTGGTAGGTGTACCTTATTTATATTTTATTGTAAGATTTTATATGAATAATACCAAAATGAATCTCATGGGTGCGTTATCTGCAGGACTATTTCCATTTATTCTAAAAGATTTAATCATGTTTATTATTGTAGCTGTAGTGGCTGCACAAGTTGTACCGATTTTAAGGAAAGCCAAGCTGGTACCAGTTGAATAAGTGTCAAGATATAAATGGGACAGTGTTGTTACCAACAACACTGTCCCATTTATGATAATTCTAAACACTGTTTCTTTGCCAGAATCTTACCTGTCTCATTACATAAGGGATAATATAATGGTCTAGTCCGAAGGCTCTTCCGGCACCGCCCAGCATAGGGATATGGGCGAGGAGGAGATAGAGTTGTCCTGTTCCGGAGAGATAAAAGTTAATATTCATAAATATTACCAGAATAGCACCTACAAAGGTAAGAGTACCTGTTAAGAATGATACGGCTATAAATAGCTCAATAAGCGTAATGGTAACTTGAAAAAACAAGGGATATTGATATATGAAGTTCTCTACAAACCAAGCATAGAACACAGGACTGCTTGGTCCGATAAGCTGTGGTGATGCACCGGATACCAACTTATCGCCTGCTGAAAGCCAACCGCTTGATATCTTATCCATGGCAGATGCCAGCCATACGAAGCCCAGGACAATTCTTACTATAGCCAGCCAGTATGACCTTGAACGGGCATTGAAATGGTCAATTGCAGTTTCTGCTAATGCAGGTTTGTGTCTTGCATTTGTTAAAAAATGATGCTGCAGATATTTTATACAGCTTTCAATACCGCCTACTTCAAAAATATAGTGAAGATTTACAATATGTTTCATAGCAGTAGCAAATATGGATGACAAGCTAAAGCCCATAATATCTGCGACTGCATAAACACTTCCAATAGACACTAATACGCCATGAAAGTCAGGTTTGAATTCTTTTTTTTCTGTACTGCCTTTAATATCACTTGCAAGATTATAGGCTGCTGTATGTGCTGTTTGCAAAGCAGCTTCTACAAATGGGGGAACACCGTTTCCTTTTTCATCCGTTGAATAAGCATTATCTCCTACTGCGTACACGTTAGGGTAATTTATAGCCTGCAAATATTTATTGACTTCTATTCGGTTTCTTTTTGATAATGCCAGGCCGGTTTCTTTTACAAAGCTGTTTGCTTGAACCCCGGAAGTCCAAATTACGGTTTGAGTTCGGATGATTTCTCCGTTTTTAACGGTTACTGATTCAGGAGTTACCTGAACAATAGGTGAATCGGTCATTAATTCAAGTCTGTTTTTTTTGAGAAAGGTTTCACTTTTACGAACGAGACTATGTTTTAATGTAGGCAGAATCTGCGGAAGTGCTTCAATCATTATCAGCCGCACTTCATCAGGATTAATTTTATGCTCTTTTGCCAGATATTTTGTCCATTGGATTAGTTCGCCCGCTAATTCTACACCCGTAAATCCACCACCGCCAATTACGAAGGTAAGCAGCTCTTTCCTTTTTTCAATATCTTTTTCTTGTTTCGCCTCTTCAAACATGTTTATTATCTGTTTCTTAACTTTTAGAGCATCTTCCAAAGACCAAAGCGAGAAAGCATACTCTTCAATTCCTGGAATTCCAAATGAAGATGCTTCACTTCCTGTAGCGACGATAAGGTAATCATATTTTAATTCGGAATTATCTAATAGTATGGTGTTATTTTGCAAGTCTATTTTCTTGGCCTTTGCATTAATAAAACGAGTTTTTGTATATTGGAGTATATGCTCTAAAGGGATTTTTACACTGCTATCTTCCACTCTGTAGCCCGCTACTTCATGAAGTTCAGTAATTAGTCCATGAAACAAATTTTTATCAACTAGTACGATATCGATATTGTGGTCTTTTTTAAAGTATTTATGAAGTTCTTTGGCAGCTTTGATACCACCGTATCCGCCACCTAGAATAACAATATTTTTTTTAATCACCATAAAACCTCCTTATTCATGCATAATTAGTTATTTCCATTCTGTAAAATCTTATTAAAGAATCTATATTTTAAATATTCTGTGTTATAAACTGCAGTGCATATAGAATTCTGAAAGACCAAATTGACCAAATCCGGACGTTTGTTAATAAGCACTTTAAATCGGTCTTTATATATGCTATTATTTTAGAAGAATCTTGTTAATAATAAGTATTGATTACTATTTGCTTATAATGGTATATATATAATACTGGAGGAACTCAAATGAAATTTATAATGCGGCATTTGAAGCTGGTGCTGACACTAATTCTGGTGGTCATTATCTTTTCCGGAATCACCTTTCTTAATCCAATAGGTGAGAAATCAACTTCTAAGACAAATTTTATGCTTTCTACACTAATAACCATCAAGGCATATGGTGAAAATTCAGATAGGGCAGTAGAAGCTGCTATGGACAGGGTAAAAGAAATTGAGGCTTCAATGAGTGCTTACGTCGAAGGCAGCGATATATGGAATGTAAATCACAGTGAACCGGGTAAGGCCGTAAAGGTAGCGGAAGATACTTATCAAGTTGTCAAAAGAGGATTATTCTATTCGCGATTGACAGAAGGAAATTTTGATATTACTATTAAACCTTTGGTGGACTTATGGGGGATTAGTGGTGAACATCCAAAGGTACCTGACGATTTGGAATTAAAGCAGGCCATTAGTAAAATAGATTATCAAAAGGTAATACTAGATGAAAAAGAGCATACTATCACACTTGCTCAGGATGGTGCAGGAATTGACCTTGGAGGTATTGCTAAAGGATATGCAGCAAATGAGGTCATAAAAATTCTAAAGGAACAAGGGATTAACAGTGCCTATGCTGATCTTGGTGGAAATGTCATTGTTCTTGGTAAGAAAGAAGTGGGATGGTTACAATATATTACGTTAATGATTAAAGGACAAAGGGCATCCAGGGAGAAGGACTGGAGAATAGGTCTCCAAGATCCCGTACAGGGCAGAGGTATATATATGGCAACTATAGACTTATCCGATAAGGCCATAGTAACATCCGGTCCCTATGAGAGGAACTTTGAACAAGATAACAAGTTGTACCATCATATTTTAAATCCATTTACAGGATATCCTGCATCTAGTGGATTAATTAGTGCGGTTATCATTGCTGAGGATTCTATGGATGCAGATGCATTATCGACCAGCTTATTCCTGCTGGGAGAAGAAAAAGGATTGCAATTCATTGAGGCACAGCCTGGAATAGAGGCGATGGTCATTAACCAATATAAACAAGTAAGCCTGACCAAGGGACTTAAGGACAGAGTGAAAATTACAAATGAGGAGTATAAGCTGAAATAATATTCTTGTATAAGAGAAGTAATATTGTATATACAGGTAATAAGTAAATCGGTTATATTTTGTAGGTGAATAATGAATCTATTAGTTGGTTATCCCGAGATAGAATGTGAAATGAATTTGATAGAAGAAGCTTTGCTTTCCAATGTGCATTCTAAGCAGCCGTTAGTTGCTAAGACGACTGAGGAACTATTGAATGCAGGCGGAAAAAGGCTAAGACCGTTGCTAATGGTACTTTGTGCCATGTCAGGATGTTATAACAGGGATAAGATTATCCCTTTAGCAGCAGCAGTGGAGATTCTACATATGGCTACATTGGTACATGATGACATTATTGATGAAGCACATTTAAGGAGAGGCAGACAGACTGTACAATCCAAATGGGGTAAAGATATTGCAGTATTTACGGGGGATTTCCTCTTGTGTAAGGCTTTTTTACTTCTTTCAAAGTTTAATGATATGGAGAATACAAGCAAAATGGCACGTGCTGTGAAAGTAGTATGTGAAGGGGAAATACAGCAATACCATTCTAGGTATAAAACGGAATTGAATGTTACAGGATATCTAAAAAGAATCGCCGCAAAAACAGCAGTCCTATTTAGCATAAGCAGTTACATAGGGAGTTATGAGGGAGGATGCAGAAGAAAAGTGGTTAGTGCTATGGGGAAATTTGGAATGTCAATGGGAATGGCGTTCCAAATTACTGATGATGTGCTGGACTTTACAGGAGAAAATATTTTGATGGGTAAACCTGTAAGTAACGACTTTACACAAGGAATCTATACCTTACCTATTATATATGCACTTAGAAGTAATGCATACAGTGATAAGATGAAAAAATGTCTTGCAAAGAAAGAATTTTCTGACGATGATGTCAGGAAAATCATCAGTATTGCAGCTGACTCAGGAGGAGTAGACTACGCACAAAAGCTTGCAAAAAGATATATTGATAAGGCACGACAACACTTGAAGATGGTACCGGATGGTGCAAGTAAGGAAATTATGGCAGCTATATTAAATCAATTGATTGGAAGGAAAGTGTAAAGGCTGTGCCCAAGAGTCTATTTATGGATGCTTGGATACGTATTATGTACGTGTAAGAATATATAGTAAATTATGAAAGGAGATGTATGCACTTATGTATGATATCATTATTATTGGAGGCGGTGCTGCTGGGCTAACCGCAGGGCTATATGCCGGACGGGGCGGATTAAAAGCATTGCTTATTGAAAAGATGTTTGTCGGTGGGCAGGCAGCAACGACGTATGAGGTAGATAATTATCCTGGTTTCAATGAGGGGATTAGCGGACCAGACTTAGCTATGAAGATGGAAGCACACGCGAAGAAGTTTGGCATTGAAATCGTATATGAAGATGTTATTGATATTGATGTAGAGAGCATTAAAAAATTGGTTAAAACTAATAAGAACGTTTATCAGGCAAAAGCTTTGGTTTTAGCAATGGGCGCAAATCCCAAAGAGTTGGGGATTGAGAAAGAGAGACGGCTCAGAGGTGCGGGTGTATCCTATTGCGCTACCTGTGATGGTGCTTTCTATCGGGATAAGACTGTTGCAGTAGTAGGGGGCGGAGATACTGCAGTTGAGGATGCCTTATTTCTCGCACGGTTTTGCCCAAAAGTCTATTTAATACATAGGAGAGATTCTTTAAGGGCGGCAAAGGTGCTGCAAGATGCAGCGGCTGAAAATGATAAAATTGAGTTCGTTTGGGATTCAACAATAGAAAAGATATTGGGTGAAGAACAGGTTGAAGGCATTGTCGTAAAAAACTTAAAGACAAATAAGATAGAGAATTTAAATATTGAAGGTTTGTTTGTTGCTATTGGTGTGGTACCGAACAGTGAGCTTATAAAAGAGAAAGTGGAGACGAATGGAGCAGGTTATATTATTACTGATGAAACGATGCAAACTAATAAGTTCGGTGTATTTGCAGCCGGTGATATAAGAGAAAAACTCTTGCGTCAAATCGTTACCGCAGCAGCAGATGGAGCAATTGCTACTTATGCAGTCGAAAGATATATTAATGAAAATAGATGGTAGGATAGCTGGGAGCTAGGAGCTTAAGAGCTTAGAGATAAAAGCTGGAAGCTGTGAGGAGGGGGAATTAGGTTGCTATTAATCGAGAATGGTAAAGTACTTACTATGGAAGGTGCAGATTATGACAATGGATATGTATTGATTGATGCAGGAAAAATTGTGAGTACTGGAAATGTAAATGAATTTGATAAAGATAGTTTAGATATTTCACAAGTTATAGATGCGCAAGGAGGATATATTCTTCCGGGACTGATTGATGCCCACTGTCATGTGGGTATGTGGGAAGATTCTATTGGCTTTGAAGGTGATGACGGGAATGAAGATACTGATCCGGTAACGCCTCAGTTAAGGGCGATTGATGCAATCAATCCAAATGACAGGGCGTTTGAGGAAGCGAGAGAAGCGGGTATTACTACAGTAGTAACAGGCCCCGGAAGTGCCAATGTAATAGGAGGTCAGTTTGCAGCTATTAAGACCTATGGAAGACGAATTGAGGATATGATTTTAAAAGAACCGGTAGCAATGAAAGTCGCTCTTGGTGAAAATCCAAAGACTGTATATCATCAAAAAAATCAGGCGCCTTCAACACGTATGGCTACAGCAGCTATTCTACGAGAAAACTTTTTGAAGGCAAAAGAATATAAAACGTTAATGGATGAGTATGACGCAGATCCGGAAGAAAATGATAAGCCGGACTTTGATTTTAAATTGGAAAGCCTGGTAAGAGTTTTAAATAAAGAAATATTGGTAAAAGTTCATGCACATAGATCAGACGATATGTTTACGGCATTAAGAATTGCAAAAGAATTTGATATAAATATTACACTTGAACATTGTACGGAGGGACATCTTATAGCAGACTATCTCAAGGAAGTCAATGTTCCTGTTATGGTGGGTCCATCTTTTTGCGACCGGTCAAAAGTGGAATTAAAAAACCTTACGTTTAAAACTTCAGGGGTATTAGCAAAAGAGGGATTAAGTGTAGCTATTATTACCGATCATCCCGTAACCCCTATACAGTATCTGCCATTGTGTGCTGCTTTAGCTGTAAGAGAAGGAATGGATGAAAGAGAAGCTTTAAAGGCGATTACCATTAATGCTGCAAGTAACTGTGGCATCGGGGACAAGGTAGGCTCTATTAAAGAAGGCAAGGAGGCAGATATTGTTGTATTCAGCGGCAATCCTCTGGATTTTAGGAGTAGAGCAGAACTTGTAATTATTAATGGGAAAGTAGTATATGAAAGAAAAGGTTAATATGCATATTTCTCATGGTATTAGAATGCTTACAGACTTAGATGAAGTCACTGAAGAAGTCGAGTGATATGGAAGATAATAAGAATGTCATTCTGATCGGAGCAAGAATCTTGATATTTAAGCGGCTTTAAAGATTCTTGATTTGATTCAGAATGACATAAATCTAAATTTTTCAGTAGTCTTACTTAAATTTGTAAGCTTTTTAATATTTCAAAATAATTAGGAAAAGAGATGTTCACAGCTTCGGCATCTTTAATAAAAGAATCCGATTCTCCCATTAAGCCGGCTACAGCCATAGACATTGCTATCCTGTGGTCATTGTAAGATTCAAATTCAGCGCTTTTTATGGAGCGGCCTCCTTCAATAATGATGCCGTCTTTCGTTTCTTGAATATCGACCCCAGCTTTCGATAGCTCAGTGGCAATTGTTTTTATGCGGTTGGATTCTTTTACTTTTAATTCTTGTGCATTTTTTACTACAGTAGTTCCGCTTGCAACAGCAGCAGCGACTGCAAGGATAGGGATTTCGTCGATAAGTCTTGGAATCATCGCACCTTCAATAGTAGTTCCTACTAATGAAGAAGATTTCACCAAAATATCTGCAATAGGTTCATTGTTAATTGTATTCATATTTATCATATGAATATGAGCCCCCATCCGGATAAGTACATCAATGATTCCGGTTCTACTCGGGTTAATACCTACATTTCTAATGACAATTTCAGAATTAGGGATGATAAGCCCTGCAACCATAAAGTAGGCTGCAGATGAAATATCACCCGGTACAGAAATATGCTGTGCATGTAGTTGAGATACAGGAGAGCTACAGATATCATGCCCCTTATTTGAGATGTTGGCACCGAAGTAGTTCAACATAAGCTCAGAATGATTCCGTGATTTCTCCGGTTCAGTGATAATGGTATTTCCTTCTGCATAAAGGCTTGCTAACAGTAAAGCAGATTTTAATTGTGCACTGGCGACAGGAAGCGTATATTCTATTCCTTGCAGAGGTTGTCCTGTGATTGTAAGAGGACATAGATTATCTTGAATACCTTTGATATTTGCCCCCATCTGTGTTAGTGGTTCAATGACTCTTCCCATAGGGCGTTTTCGTATGGATTCATCACCATCAATCCTACTGGTAAAGTTTTGTCCGGCCAACAAGCCAAGCAGCAATCGAGTAGTTGTACCGGAATTTCCCGTATACAAAAGTTCTGATGGCAGTTGAAGTCCATGCAATCCTTTTCCATAAACTTTCACTGTGTTATTATGAAGAATATCAATCTGTATCCCTAGTTTTCTGAAGCAGTCAATGGTGCTCAGGCAATCTTCACCTATAAGAAATCCATCAATTTCAGTGGTTCCTTTTGCGATGGCACCAAATATTACTGCACGATGCGAGATGGATTTATCACCGGGGACAGTAATTTCGCCCTTTAAAGATTGCACCGGATTGATAATCATGTCAATCCCTCCTTTTCTTAGCTCTGAGCTCCGAGCTTTCTTACCCTTCTTGTCTTTTAATTACATTATAAGCATGTTCAATAAGGATTCTGTATGACTTATCCATGCTTTCTCTATCCGGCAGGCTGATAATAAGTACGCCACCTTCATATTCTCTGCTATTGCTGATGTTGATGTTTTTAATATTGATGTTGCTTTTACCCAGTACCGTTGCAACCTCTCCTACGATACCGGGTTTGTCTACCACATCTAATGCCAGCTCAAACGTACCGGGAATAAGCCCGGTAGCTTTAGATGTAAAGGAATCGCGGAACTCTTTCGCGGATGCAAAAAAATTCAAAATTTCTGAGCTGTTTTGTGAATCAATATAACTTCTATAAGTACTTAATATGTGCAAATAAATATCCAAGATTTCCAGTATTGCACTCTGATTATTAAAGCATATGCTGTGCCACATTTCGGGAGTAGAGGAAGAAATACGAGTAATATCCTTGAATCCTCCGGCAGCCAGCTTATACATATATTGTTCCGGAGCATCCAATGTTTTAACCATATTAACTAAAGCTGCTGAAATAATATGAGGCACATGGCTGATGGCTCCGGTGATTTCATCATGCAGCCGTGCTGGTATTTGGATTGGTATGCTGCCAAAAGATTCTATTAACGCCGTTAAGACTTCAATATTTTGAGTTGTCGATTTATCGCATGGAGTAAGAATGTAGTAAGCATTTTCGAATAAATGACTTTTGCTGGCTGAATATCCGGATTTTTCAGAACCTGCCATTGGATGCCCTCCGACAAAATGGAAAACATCGGGCCACTTATTCAATTGGCTGATCAGATTAGATTTTGTGCTTCCTACATCTGTAATGATACATTCACTGTGAATTAAAGGAATAACTTTTTGAATCCATTCTAAGGTATTGTTGACAGGCACACATATGAAAATGATATCTGATTCATGTATTTCAGGGACAACATCCTTGAAACCCAAGGATATTGTCCCTTCATTTACTGCATATTGCAATGTGCTGTCATCAGTATCGATTCCTATAATTTTGTGAATTCCACACTTTTCCCTTAATGCCTTTGTAATAGAACCACCTATTAATCCAAGACCAATTACTGTTACACATTTAATATTCATAAATACCTCCCATTCAATTTTTAATCTATTATATATTCTCTTTCTAATAGGGAGGCGATTTTACTTATGCTATCACAAAGTTCATGAAAATTCTGTGGTGTTAGAGATTGTGGTCCGTCCGATAAGGCGCATCTTGGGTTAGGATGAACTTCTACCATGAGCCCATCTGCACCGGCTGCAATTGCTGCTCGGCTTAAAGGTGCAACATATTCCCATTTGCCCGTGGCATGACTTGGGTCTACAATAACAGGCAGGTGAGTCTTGCTTTTGATGACAGGAATAGCACTAATGTCAAGTGTGTTCCTGGTAGCCGTTTCAAATGTGCGGATACCTCTCTCACATAAGACTACATTATAGTTCCCTTCACTCATGATATATTCTGCTGCATTGAGCCATTCTTCTATCGTAGCAGAAAGACCTCGCTTGAGCAGAACAGGCTTCCGTGTTTTTCCTACTTCTCTTAGTAAGTAAAAGTTTTGCATGTTTCTTGCACCAATTTGAAACATATCTACATATTTTTCAGCAATGTGTATAGATTGCTGGCTGATTACTTCTGTTATAATCTTTAAACCGGTACGTTCCCTTGCCTCAGCCATGTACTTTAAGCCATCTTCCTCCAAGCCCTGGAAGGAATACGGAGAGGTCCTGGGTTTATATGCTCCGCCTCTAAGGAATTGTCCTCCTGATTTTTTTACTGCTTCAGCAGCCTCGAAAAGTTGTTCTTTACTTTCAACAGCGCAGGGACCAGCCATCATTACGATGCCTTTTCCACCAATTTCAATGCCGTCAACATTGACTACCGATGCTTCAGGCTTAAAGGTTTTGCTCGCAAGTTTAAAAGATTCCATAATAGGAACCAATTTATTAACTCCAGGCATCAATTCGAGAGGGACATCATTCAGTACTCCTTTGTCGCCAATGACGCCAATGATAGTGACTTGTGCCCCCTTTGAAATGTGAATACCCAGGCCAAGCGACTCCAATACGCCGCATACCTCTTTTACTTGTTCTTCTTTTGCTTCCGGTTTCATGACAATAATCATAATACCAACCCTTCCTTTCTACAATACTACTTGTTTTTAGTGTTTGCTTTTACCATGCTTCCATACTACTTATACTGAGATTCATATAAAGATCCAGACCAAGAATAAATAACGTTTATAAAATATAATTTTTTATAAAGCTTATGGCTAGGAGCACGGGGCTCGGAGCCAGTTCGGGTATATTAGACATGATCATGATTCTTTGTTTGAATCTTAATATCACTTTATGTCTTACCTAATACCTAAGACAACTTTGAGTGCTTCAATAAACTCCTCACATTCTTCTCTCAATCCAATAGTAACCCTCAGCCATGTATCCATACCGTATAAATGTCCGGGTCGTATGATAATTCCTTTATGCAATAAGGCTTGGAATATTTTTTCGCTATTTTGTCTTACATCTACCATGATGAAATTGGTTTCAGATGAAAGATAGCTTAGGCCAAGTTGAGTCAATGCGTCATATAAGTATTCTTTATTCTCCTTGTTGGTTGAAAAGCTTAATTCCTTAAACCGGTCATCTCTCAAGCTTGCAGATGCTGCAGCTTGTGCATAAGAGCTTACGTTAAAAGGACTGCGGACTCTCTCAAGATATCCTATAATTTCTGTGTTAGAAATTGCATAACCAACTCTTGCGGAGGCAAGACCATATATTTTCGAGAAGGTTCTTAATATAATAACATTAGAATACTTATTCAACAAGTTTAATGATTCAGGATAATCAGGCTGTGTAACATATTCATAGTAGGCTTCATCAAGCACTACGATAACATTTGCAGGCACTTTTTCAAGAAAAGCATTTTGTTGTGACTGGGTATACATAGTTCCGGTAGGATTATTAGGATTGCATAACCAAATCAGTTTGGTTTTATCAGTTATTTTTTCTGCCATTGCATCCAAGTCAAAACAGTAATTTTTATCTAATGGCACTTTTACACATATACCGCCTGCCAGTATGGTGTTGGTTTCATATAATTGGAACGAGGGGAATGCCATGATACATTCATCTCCCGGATTAATAAAGGCTGATGGAATCATCTCAATAATTCCATCGGAACCTGCACCAAAGAAGAACTGTTCCGGTTTTAATTTCAATTTTTCTGCCAATAGGTTTCTTAATTCCGTGCAATTGGCATCAGGATAAAGACCGGGCCGTTCCATTATTTCAATCATTGCTTCTTTTGCCTTTGCAGAGCATCCTAGGGGATTCTCATTTGAAGCCAATTTAATTACTTTTTCCAATCCCAGCTCTTGCTGCACTTCTTCAATAGGCTTACCGGGGACATAAGGGGCAATGTTATCTAAAACTTTTCTGAATACTATAGACATTCTATCAACTCCAGTGACAGTGGAGCGCAAGTCAAATATACCTAAATATAAACACTAATACCTGTGTATCCACTGTTTTTCATAATATTATATAGGATTATGATTAAAAAAGAAATATGTCTGTAAATATTCTTAAAAAATATTATATAAAAAAAGGAAAAATGGAAAAAATATCGAATAATATAGTAAGGAATAATATACTCTTAACTAAAAATTTACAGTCTAAGGGGGAAAACGTATGAAGCAATATCCAATATCAAAAATCAGAAACGTATGCCTGATGTCACACGGTGGAGCAGGTAAAACATCATTGGCGGAAGCCATATTATATAATACGGGAGTGCTGGATAGATTTGGCAAGGTTGCTGATGGTACGACGACTACTGATTTCGACCCGGAGGAAATTAAGAGAAAGATTTCTATTGGCACTGCAATGGCACCTTGTGAATGGAAGAATGAAAAGTTGAATATCATTGATACTCCAGGATATTTTGACTTTGTCGGTGAAGTGATGCAAGGTCTTCGTGTTGCAGATGCGGCTGTTATTTTAGTAAGTGGAAAGTCTGGTGTTGCGGTAGGAACGGAAAAGGCATGGAAGTATGCTACTGATAGGAAAATACCTAGAATTATATTTATAAATAAGATGGAAGAAGAAAATGCAAACTTTTATGCTGTGCTGGACCAGTTGAGAGAAAAGTTCGGTAAGAGTGTTGCTCCTTTCCAAGTTCCTATACGTGAAGGAGAACATTTTATTGGTTTTGTTAATGTAGTCAAGATGCAGGCACGAAAGTTTGATGGTCAAAAGGTAGTAGACATTCCTATCCCTGATGGAATGGAAAGCAGTATTGCGCCGGTAAGAGAGATGATTCTGGAATCTGTTGCAGAATCCAGTGAAGAGTTAATGGAGAAATATTTTGCAGGTGAGGAGTTTACGGTTGAAGAGATTCAACATGCTTTAAGAATAGGCGTAGAGGAAGGCAGTATCGTTCCGGTGCTTTGTGGTTCTGCGCTAACTAACACAGGGGTTCAGGTATTGATGAATGCAATAATTGAATATTTTCCATCTCCTGATGAGGCAGGAAGAATAGTAGGCAAAAAACCCAACTCTGAGGATATTGTTGAAAGAAAGCCGGATGAAAAGGAACCTTTGGCAGCTTTGGTATTCAAGACAATTGCAGATCCTTATGTAGGAAAATTGTCTATATTTAAAGTTTTTTCGGGTACTTTAACTGCCGATTCAACGGTGTATAATTCCAGAACAGATACCAATGAAAGAATCGGACGTTTATATATATTAAGAGGTAAAAAACAGATTGAAGTTGATAAAATTACAGCAGGAGATATTGGTGCTGTTACGAAACTCGCAAATACTAATACAGGAGATACGTTATGTGCTCTTAGCAACCCAATCATCCTAGAGGGTATTGATTTCCCGGAACCTGCTATTTCCCTAGCAATTACTCCTAGGGCAAAAGGTGATGAAGAAAAGATTGGGTCAGGATTGCATAGATTGGTAGAAGAAGATCCTACGTTAAGCATAGAACTCAACACTGAGACACATCAGATGCTTATATCGGGTGTAGGGGAACAACATTTGGATATAGTAGTAAGTAAGCTAAAAGCCAAATTCGGTGTAGCAGTAGACTTGAGCGATCCCAAAATTCCGTATAGAGAAACAATTCGCAAGAAGGTAAAGGTAGAAGGAAAGCATAAGAAACAATCCGGCGGGCATGGACAATATGGACATGTGTGGATTGAATTTGAATCGGGACAAACAGAAGATCTTACATTTGAAGAAAAGGTATTTGGTGGTGCTGTACCTAAAAACTTTTTCCCTGCTGTAGAAAAAGGACTAAGAGAAAGTATGGTTCATGGAGTACTTGCAGGATATCCTGTAGTAAATTTAAAAGCAACGTTATTAGATGGCTCCTATCATCCGGTAGACTCTTCAGAAATGGCCTTCAAGGTGGCTGCTTCTCTAGCTTATAAGAAGGGTCTGGAACAGGCAGGTTCTATTCTTTTGGAGCCTATCGGACATGCGGAAGTAGTAGTTCCTGATAACTATATGGGAGATGTTATTGGAGACATTAATAAAAGAAGAGGAAGGATACTTGGCATGAATCCTCAAGCAGGAGGGGAACAACAGGTAGTTGCAGAGGTACCTATGGCAGAAATGTTTAAGTATGCTACTGATTTACGTTCAATGACGCAGGGCAGAGGAAGTTTTGTTTTAAAATTTGAGAGATATGAAGAAGCTCCTGCGAATGTAGTACAACAGATTATTGAAGAAGCAAAGAAAGAAGACACGGAATAAGAAAACTAAGTAAAACATAAAAACACTGTCAATTTTCAAAGTTGACAGTGTTTTTATGTTTTAATAATAATATATTATAATGATGAATATTTTTTCAATATTTAAAATATGATGTAATAAGAACTTTTTAAGGAAGTGTAGATGATGTTTATAGTTTCCTTTAGACTAAATGTAAAGAAAATCACTATAGTTGTTTTGGTTTTTCTATTTATTATAGTTGTAGCAGCCTCAGTATTAATAAAAGCTAAGGATATAAATATATTTAACTCGCTGCAGGGTCAATTATCAGTGCAGTCTTTAAAAGTTCGAAGCAATGAAGAACGAGTTGCTTTTTTAAAGCAGTTTGGGTGGGAAGTTGTTGAAAAACCTATAGAGATTATGGAGGTTCAGATTCCTGAAGAGCTTGATCAAGTATATATTAATTATAATAATATACAAAAAGAGATAGGACTTGATTTGGAGAAATATAGAGGAAAGCGAGTAAAAAGATACACGTATAAGGTAATAAATCACCCCACGTGTAAAGATGATGAGGTTAGGGCAAATTTGTTCATATATAAAGAAGATGTAGTCGCAGGAGATATTATGACTACAGACATTGATGGATTTATGCATTCTCTGCTGTATCCAAGGGATAAAAACTCCCCTTGACTTTCCTTATAAAGTAGACAAGATCAAAGTTTAAAAAGCAAGAAACATAGTTGCTGTATCAACTGGTGTTTTTTGCTTTTTTTGTGGTATAATAAATTGGTAAAGATTCGGATATTAAAGAAGATACTTAGGTTAAATGAAAACAATGAACTATAGTGAAGAATGGAGAATTGAAAAATCAGCATGAAATTACCTGAAAAATTTTTGGATAAAATGAAGGACCTTCTAAAGGAAGAATATGAAGCTTTTTTGAAGTCTTATGATGAACAAAGGTTTTATGGTCTCAGGGTAAATACGCTTAAAGTTAGTGTAGAACAGTTTTTGAAAGCTTCTCCTTTTGAATTGGATGCAATTTCGTGGGCAGAAGATGGATTCTATTACCATGAAGGAGATGCTCCAGGCAAACATCCTTATTATCACGCAGGGTTATACTATATTCAGGAGCCAAGTGCTATGGCACCGGGAGCGATCATTGATGCGAAACCGGGAGATAAAATTCTTGACTTATGTGCTGCGCCAGGGGGCAAAACTATTCAGATAGCGGCAAAATTAAATGGACAAGGGGTATTGGTGGCTAATGATATCAATGCCGGTAGAGTGAAGGCACTTGTGAAGAATATTGAACTATATGGTGTAACAAATGCCGTTATAACCAATGAAACTCCGCAACATCTTGCTGACAAGTTCGCGGGATACTTTGATAAAATCTTGGTAGATGCGCCTTGCTCAGGGGAAGGCATGATGAGAAAGGACGAGCAGGCGGCGAAGAGTTGGGAAAAATACGATGTGCATACCTGCTGTACTATGCAGCGTGATATATTGGAATATGCCGATAGAATGCTCAAGGACAGGGGTATTATCTGTTACTCTACTTGCACATTCTCGCCCGAAGAAAATGAAGGAAGTATTGAATGGTTCCTAAACAGGAATCCGGATTATAAAGTATTAAGTATTGAAAAGGCAGAAGGAATGGATAAGGGAAGACACGATTGGGTAGAAGGAAGAGAAGTGTTAGATAGATGCATACGCTTTTGGCCGCATAAGGTAAAGGGAGAAGGCCATTTTGTAGCATTGCTGCAGAAAAAAGCCGCGTTAAAGCCTGTACCAAGCAAAAACTTGACATCTTTAATGGATAAAGAAGTTGAAAGATTATGGCAAGAGTTTGCACAGGAGGTATTAAAGACACCACTTGTGGGAACTTTTCAAATATATGGTCATAATATACATATCATCCCTAACGAGCTTCCTGATATAAGAGGGTTGAATGTAGTGAGAACAGGCCTGCAATTAGGGAGTGTAGAAAAGGGGCGTTTTGAACCTTCTCAGGCATTGGTGATGGCATTGAAAAGAGATGATTTTAATAATATTCTTGATTTGAGTGCAGAGTCTCACGAGGTTATAAGGTATCTCAAGGGAGAGACCTTGATGACAGAAGGACAAAAAGGTTGGACCGTTGTATGTGTTGATGGGCACCCCCTCGGATGGGGTAAGCAGGGTGATGGGATTCTGAAAAACGGATATCCGAAGGCATGGAGAAAAATGGG
>JBFWMP010000005.1:0-6332 GCA_050251575.1 Clostridia bacterium | reverse complement strand
TGGAGGAACATATGTCAAATTCGCAACGACTAGACAAGATACTATCTAACAGCGGCTTTGGAACAAGAAAAGAAATCAAGCAGATGGTACGTGCAGGTCAGGTTTCTATAGACGGTAAGGTCATAAAAGACAGCAGTATCCATATAGATCCCGATGACAATCGGATTATAGTCAATGGGCAAAATGTGGAATATAGGAAATATATCTATTTAATGATGAACAAGCCGGCAGGAGTAGTTTCAGCGACATGGGATAATAGGTTTAAGACGGTAGTAGATCTGGTGCCGGAAGAATATAAGCATTTTGAATTGTTTCCCGTAGGACGGCTGGATAGGGATACGGAGGGTTTGTTGTTATTGACTAATGAGGGGCAGCTGGCGCATGATTTATTATCTCCTAAAAAACATGTTCCAAAGACATACTATGCAAAAATAGATGGGCAAGTAACAGAGAAAGATATTACAATTTTTGAACGGGGCGTTATTCTTGAAGATGAATATAAGACTCTTCCGGCGCAGCTAAACATTCTAAAATCAGATGAACAGTCAGAAATAGAACTTACTATTGTAGAAGGGAAGTTTCATCAGGTAAAGAGAATGTTTGAAGCTGTTGGGAAAAAGGTTATATTTCTCAAGAGAATAAAAATGGGCACGCTGGAGTTGGATAAAGATTTGAAGCTTGGGGAATGCAGAGAACTAAGCAATGTCGAGCTGGAGAATTTGAAGGCAGTATCATAGCTGCCTTCTTTTTGTTTCTTGTGCTTCTTTGTACATTAAGGTAAAATTAATTTATACATAAAGAAAGCTGAGGATTCTTGATATGAGAAATAAAACAATATTACTGATTATATGCATGGTTGTTTTATCAGGGTGTACTCCAAAAAAAGTAATCGGCACGGAACCGATTAGTAGCCAAGCAGAGCAAAAAGCTGAAAAAGTTGAAGAAGTACTTTCGGAAGAAGATAGCAGTTATGTTTTCGGTGAAGAAGCAGTATCTGAATCTGAAAAAGGGAGAAAAAGCAAAAAGATAAATATAAAAGCAATTGGGGATATCATGCTGGGCAGAGGTGTAGCATATCATACTAAGGCAGACTATACCATGCCCTTTAAGCAAACCGCTGAATTTTTGAGGAGCGGGGATATTACTTTTGCTAATATGGAGTTTACCCTTTCTGATAGGGGACAGAAGCTGGAAGGGAAGATAAATCTAAGGGCTGAACCTAAAGCAGTTGAAGGAGTTAATTATGCAGGGATTGATGTTGTAAATATCGCAAACAATCACATTATGGATTATAATGAGGTTGCTTTGATTGATACGATGGAGATTTTAAATCAAAACAATATCAAATATATTGGGGCAGGAAAGAATCTTACTGATGCAAGAAATCCGGCAATTATTGAAGTGAAGGGAGTTAAAGTCGGTTTTCTTGCCTATTCGGATTTTGCTCATTATGGATTTTGGGACTCGCCTGAGAAAAAAAACATATGTTATTTCTGGGCAAAAGAGAATTCTTCCGGCGTGGCACCGTTAACACATCAAGACGATAAAAATGGTAATCCGGTAAAGTATGAAACCGGTCCAATTATAGAAGACATTAAAAAGCTGAGGAATCAGGTAGACCTCATTGCAGTGTCTTTTCACTGGGGGGTAGAAAATTCTCATAATGTTCCTTCGTTGCAGAGGGAGTTAGGGCAGGATATCATAGATGCAGGAGCGGATATGATTCTTGGGCACCATCCCCATGTACTTCAAGGAATAGAAATTTATAAGGGGAAGCCTATTATCTATAGTATGGGTAACTTTATATTTGATCAGAATGAAAGACCTAATAATGAGGGTATGGTTGTGGATATGGACTTTACTGATGGAAAGCTATCCCGCTTGGAAGTATCTCCATTACAAGTAGTTGCCAAAAAGGAGACCGTATTTGCCAAGGGTGATGCTGCTGCGCGTATCATGGGATATATAAAGAAACTTTCTGAGGAACAGATGAATACAATGGCACAAGTTAATGATGGAAAACTGATATTCGATATTAAATAACTTATTATAGTGAATGGGGGAAGAATATGAATGCATTATTGCAAAGGTTGCAGAAAGAATTTAATCTTAAAACCTTCCAAATAGAAAATACAGTGAAGTTGATTGATGATGGTAATACTATTCCGTTTATTGCAAGATACAGAAAAGAAATGACTGGGGAATTGAATGATCAGGTCTTAAGAGAATTTTATGAGAGGCTTATATATTTAAGAAATCTTGAAGCAAGGAAAGAAGAAGTAAAACGTCTTATTGAAGAGCAAGGTAAGCTTACCGAAGAAATCGATGAAAGTATTACCAGATCTGAGACGCTGCAGGAGATTGATGATATTTACCGACCCTTTAGACCTAAAAGAAGGACAAGAGCAATGATGGCGAAGGAAAAGGGCCTAGAGGCCCTTGCAAATATCATATATTTGCAAGATACATATGAGGGCAGTATTGAGGATATAGCACAGCCATATATTGATGAGGAGAAAGAGGTTAATACAGTAGAAGATGCTTTAAATGGGGCTATGGATATTATTGCTGAAATGGTGTCCGACAATGCGGAATACCGAAAAGCAATAAGAAGTATGACGTTTAATCGTGGTATGCTGGTGTCTAAGGCGGTAAAAGAAGAGGAGTCCGTTTATGACATGTATTATGATTTTAAGGAACCTGTATCAAAAATAGCAAAACATCGTGTTCTTGCTATTGATAGAGGGGAGAAAGAAGAATTCTTGAAAGTATCTATTGATATGTCTGATGAAGACATTGTAAAGTATTTACACAAGGAAATAGTTGCTCAAAAGAGAGCTATTACGACTGAATATGTTGAAAAGGCGGCAGAAGATGCTTATAAAAGACTTATACAGCCTTCTATTGAAAGAGAAATTAGAAACGAACTGACTGAAGCAGCGCAGGAACAGGCCATGAAAGTGTTTGCTGCAAACATAAGAAATCTATTATTGCAGCCACCGGTAAAAGGCAAAGTAGTGCTGGGGCTGGACCCGGCATACAGAACTGGATGTAAAATCGCAGTAGTAGACGAGACGGGCAAAGTACTGGATACTACAGTAGTCTACCCAACGCCACCTCAAAATAAGATTGACGAAGCAAAAAGAGTCCTTAAAGGTTTGATAGATAAATATAGAGTGGACATCATCTCTATCGGGAATGGTACGGCTTCTAAAGAGTCGGAAATATTTACAGTTGATTTAATTAAAGAATTAGATAAAGAAATATTCTATATGGTAGTGAGTGAGTCAGGTGCATCTGTATATTCAGCCTCTAAGTTGGGTGCAGAGGAGTTTCCTGATTTTGATGTTGCTCTTAGAAGTGCAGCCTCTATCGCTCGTAGATTGCAGGATCCTCTAGCAGAGCTGGTAAAGATTGACCCTAAGGCGATAGGAGTGGGGCAGTATCAACATGATATGAATCAAAGAAGACTAGGTGAAGCATTGGGAGTAGTAGTAGAAGATTGTGTTAATAGTGTTGGCGTGGATTTGAATACGGCATCCCCATCTTTATTACAGTATATTTCCGGAGTAAGTGGTACCGTTGCCAAGAATATTGTGTCTTACAGAGAAGAAAACGGTATATTTACAAATCGGAAGCAGCTCCAGAAAGTTAGTAAATTAGGACCGAAAGCCTTTGAACAATGTGCCGGTTTCTTAAGAATAACAGAAGGAGTAAATATACTGGATAATACTTCTGTACATCCGGAATCCTATGAAGCGGCAGCAAAGCTGCTGCAAAAGGTTGGATATACGCTTGAAGATGTACAAAGTAACAGTATTAAAGATTTAAAAGATAAGGTTGCACAGCTAGATGCGAAAAAGCTGGCAGAAGAGTTGGGGATTGGTATTCCTACAATGAGAGATATTGTGGATGAATTATTAAAGCCGGGTCGTGATCCTAGAGATGAGCTCCCAAAGCCGATGTTAATGAGTGATGTTCTTGATATCCAAGACTTGAAGACGGACATGATTCTTACCGGAACAGTGAGAAATGTCATAGATTTTGGTGCATTTGTGGATATTGGCGTACATCAGGATGGATTGGTGCATATTTCACAACTTAGCAATCAATATGTAAAGCACCCTATGGATGTAGTTGCTGTTGGAGACATTGTAAAAGTAAAGGTGCTGGAAGTAGATGTTGCAAGAAAAAGGATATCATTAACTATGAAGGGAATATGAAAAGATAAGATTCTTCGTTCCGCACAGAATCACAAATACCTTACTAGTCATCCTGAATGAAGTGAAGGATCTTGTGCGAAACAGGGTTGACTTTATAAGGGATAGGAATACTGAGATCTATTATTCTACAATATTTATGGTATAATTAAAAATAAGCTGTACAAATAACATTAAGAATACTGCATCATTGTTATTTCGTTCATAGTTCATAGAAACTGTCAAAGAAATACTGATAATCGTGAACTATGCACTAAGACATTAAATGTGAAGTGTTTAGTAATAATTATATCCATAGTGAAAGAGTGAGGCGGCAGTGATAAATAAAGAACAAAAGGATTATGGTTTTGAGCTGGAGACAGTAAAAAAAAGCATAGATGCATATAGTAGTTCCATAAATATGGAGTGTCGCCTCGTAGACCTCCAAGGTGAGTCTTTGTACCACTGCAACTCAAACAAGCAGATTTGCAAGTTCTGTAAGAAGGTGCAGGAGATATTGAGCCAGTATCGAAGCTGCCAAAATGTACATCTGTATGGGAGCTATCAGGCAGAGCGATTCAACGGTAAATTCATTTTTTTCTGTCCGATGGGATTGATACACTGGGCATCACCTATCATTATAGATGGTACTTTAAAAGGAGGATTATTAGGAGGACCGGTTATTGCTGTCCGAACTGAGGAGCTGCTGCTGGATGACATTATAAGAAAAAATCATATTGATGAAGAATATATTGAAGAATTGAAAAAATATGCCAATGAGATTCCTGTAGTGCCTGTGGAACAGTTGAACAGTTTTTCTGAGCTGTTGTCCCTCATTACTTCACATATTTCCAGCGGGCAAACTATGCAATATCTTGAAAAAAAGGAACATGAAGATCAAGAAGCCGATATCAGTGAATATATAAATTATATTAATACGATGGGGGGGAGCGACAGTGCCCTCCAAAACTATCCGCTCAAGAAAGAAGAAGAGCTGTTGTCATTAATATCTTTAGGTGATAAAATAGGTTCTCAGAAAATATTAAATGAGTTGACAAATCATATCTTTATATCATGTGAAGGCAAATTAGAGATAGTAAAGGCGCGAGTATTAGAATTAATAGTATTGTTATCCAGAGCTGCACTGCAAGGTGGTGCCGATGTAGAGCAGATTTTTGGTTTGAATTATCGGTATATGAATCAAATACACAGATTCCGTACGATAGAAGAGCTCATGCAATGGCTGTCTAATATTATGACCCGATTTACCGATAGTGTATTTAACCTAGCGGATGTGAAACACGTAGACGTGATATTTAAGGCGATAGATTTTGTAAAACATAATTATATGAAAAAGATAAGTTTGGAAGATGTTGCCGGTCATGTACATCTTAGTGCATCCTATTTTAGTAAAACATTTAAAGAAGAAATGAGATGCAACTTTAATACATATCTTAATCAAGTTCGCATCGAGATGAGCAAGAAACTTTTGGCGGACAATTCATTAAGCTTGCTGGATGTTTCCAATCTTGTAGGTTTTGAAGATTTAAGCTATTTTTCGAAGGTATTTAAAAAAATAGCTGGTGTTACGCCTGGAAAATTTCGTGAGTCAAGGGGTACAATATAGGAGATGTACTTATTAAATCTTGACATGAAAAAAGACAGATGTTAATATAATATAAAGAAAACGTAACCACGAAGGTTGCACATAATTGAGCTATAAAATAATTATTTATCAAATAAAACCACGAAGGTTGGAGCTGGCTGAAGTCGGCTTATATCTTGCGTGGTTTTTATTTTGATGAAAGGAGATTGAAATAATGCATATTCCTGACGGTTATATAGGATTGGAAACAGCGATTCCTTTGATTGGGGTCATGGTTCCTATTTGGAGAAAGGCTTTACAAAAGATAAAAAATACTTTAAAGAGAAAGCATATACCTGTGCTCTCTATTGGTGCAGCATTCTCATTCACTATTATGATGTTTAACGTTCCGCTGCCGGGAGGGAGCTCCGGACATGCGGTAGGTGCTGTATTACTTGCGATATTACTAGGACCCTGGGCAGCTTGTATAGGTGTTTCACTGGCACTTATTATCCAAGCGTTGATTTTTGGTGATGGCGGTATATGGG
>JBFWMP010000004.1:0-58796 GCA_050251575.1 Clostridia bacterium | reverse complement strand
TTACGCCTCCTAGAGCCCCCCTTACCGTAACCCCAACTCAGCACGGCGTGTCAGGTTTGCCTTGGCTTTTCCCAAGAGATATACCCTCAATCGTTTCTCTTTTTTTCAGCCAATATTCCCTATCCTTTCTGAAGACCCCAAATCCTACCCAGAGTTCCTTACACCGACCCAGAAGTAAAGCCTAGAGGATGACCGGCCGCAGCTGGTTAGTCCGTTAGGACCGAAGGTGACTACCTGAGTCCGGAAGGGTTTCCACATGCTCACCCAAATAAAACAATACCATCCTCTAAACATCTACCCCTAAACGTTTTAAAAGCTTATCCATACGGCCACCAAACGTCCTATTAAAATCCTCCAGGCAAATAGTAAGCAAATCATCCCCAGAAATTTTATAACCCTTAATATCGACCAACTCAATATCCCTCAGCTCAGAGTTCAAATCATTGCAAATCGTCATAAAAGCAAAAAACACATCACTAGGAACCTCAGCAACAATCCTAAACTGATTCGGCCTAAATAAACGATTCTGCCTATACTCCATCGACTAATCCCCCCAAGTACGAACCACAATCATCCGATCATCACCAGGGAACTCATGCAAAATACGTTGAACAATATCCTGATCCGCAAGCCCATGCTGTAAAAGCTTATTACAAATAACATTAAGAGAAGCACCAACATGAAGACCACCACAATTAATAGACAACTGCTCAACCTCACCCCACAAAGACTTAGAACAGCGCAAAGGAAAATTATGTTTTTTATCACAGCGAGTCTTGCGCTTTTTAGCCTCTAACCGAAATCTCTTCACAACCTTAGACTTAGGCAGCAAAAAAGAATCCTTACCAGAATCCGGCTCAGAGTCATCCCCTAAAGAACGGCCAACCCTCGACGATCCTAACGGACGAAACCTCTTAACCTCAGCCATAAAAACCCCTCCCAAACAAACATCCTCGATATCATGATGGCATGTCTTATAGATATGTCCCAAAAAACCAAAATAGAACGAATAAAACCCCTAATAATAAGCCAAACTAATAAGTAAAAGCAAAAAAGGAGATATTCTACAAATGACACCTGAACAAAGAAGATACCTAACGAAAAGAGCAAATCAAAACAGAGAAAAATATGGCACTCTAAACTACCAGAACAAGAACATTTTCTTCAGGCTATTCGGCTGGTTCTGGTGAGCCTCTTCCCCCCCACCGAAAAAGAGATCTAAAAACAAAAACACCCTCGATATCATGATATCACTTTTTCCCCAAACGCAGACCCAAGCAGGGGAGAGGTCATATTATCCTTCGGCAAGCTCCCCTCCAAAGGCTCCGCCTTTTCCGGGGAGACTTTGAATTCATCCGGCCAAAAAGAAAGTTAAACAATATGTATACCTATCTAAAAACAGGGAATACTAAAGCTAAGATACTTTTGGGATAAGGCTAGGGTACCAGCAACGAAGTGTACACCAATCCAAGCCTGGATTGTCGGATGTTGGAGAGTATACCCCACCCAAAGGGAAAACAAAGAAGCGATCGCAACGATGTTAGTTTCTAGGTGAGAACTACATAAAACAGAAAGCCCCATGGATCAGCCAGGTTAAGGACGGGAACACCCTTTACCGGGCTTTCTGTCTTGCACAAACACAAGTTTACCCTGTGTCCAAGTAAGAAAGATCCGGAGAACCACGACCTTGCCATTCACCAGGGAGCGAATAAGCAGTTAACCACTGGAGAATAAACCGAGGCAGGGAACGAGAGGACCCACCCACCCCAACACGTCCCACTTGTATTAACGAGTATGCACCATTAAAATTATTATCCACAGGGCATACCGGCTCAACAACACACGCATAAGAAACTGAAGCTTTAGAAGAAAGCTCAGTTTCAGCACTAACATAACCACAAATTTCACAATCGGCTAATATTGCTTCTTTACCATGCTTAAGGAAGGCTTCAGATAATTTATAGTAAGATACCGCATAGCGACCACGGCCAGTAATACCAAAAATAATACCAGCCTCCCGTAATTCAGCTAGAACAAGTTTAAAAGACCGCAAGGGGACACCCAATCGTTTAGCCCAAGCAGCTTGTGATTCCTCAATTAACTTTTTCTCAAAGATATCCTGAATGACAATCTCAGTAATCTCCGGCAAATGCCACCTAGAACGCTCAGAACGGGGTTTAGGAGGGGTTATGTAACGCATCTTAGCATAAGCAAGCTCAGGCCCAACCAAGTAGCTTAAATAACGCCTGGACGGACGAGATCCCCGGCCCCGGTAAGCAGAAGATACCGCGCCCATAACTTCTCGATAAGGAAGTGGATCGGACAAAGAGCTATTCCAGTCTATAATGGCGTTTAAAGCCTCGTCTTGGACTTTATTATCTGCTTTAAAGGCCAGAGACAGGGTATAGCAAGCAGAATTACGCTGGCCTATCCCAATGTCCTTAGAAAACAATGCGGTAATAGCAGGGGAGGAAACCCATTTTCCGTGATTAAGCATAACTACATTAGTTTTAGCTTCAGCAATCTCAGAATCACTTTGAAGTTCACGCCACTCTTTGAATGATTCAAAGGTATAACGATTCATCGATGACCAAAAAACTTGATTGGGTATGCGAACAAAACTCTGCGAAGCAGAAGTGAAAAATGGATCAGCATTCGTAAGGCGTATCATATCCCGGTGAATAGAATCATAAAGGGTAATAACTTTTTGGGATGCAGCTCTAACCGGCTTATCGAAAAGCCACCAAGCATGAACACCTGTAGACGTTCTATTCAAGAAAGTAGGGGAGGGGAGTCCGGATTTCGTTATTAATGAAAGAACTATATCCGGATTAATAGTTTCGATATTAGCATTTGGATCTATGAGATCATCGAAATCCAAAACGTAAGCATTAAGCCAACGCAATCTTTCTTTAGTGCGGCTGTTACCATGATAAAAACTATTTGGAGTGATATAGGTATTTTCATTTGCAAAATAGGATAACGCAGATAACGTTCGACAACGATCCGGATATGTTAATGTTTCTTTAGTGGCCAAGTATACCCAGCCATACGAATATTTATCTTTAACCAAAACTGTATGCTTCCGAGATCTTTTCGGTTTCAGTGGCATAGTATCTTTATAGATCGTAGACAAAAGAAAATCCAAATTATATCACTCCTTTCCGAGACAAAATAAAAAACCCAGGCTATAACGCCTGGGTTCAATCATCGGAAAAATAAAGCATGAATCTATCTTTTTTCAGAAAAAAAGTGGTAAAAATATAACAATTACCAAAATTTTCACCTAAAAAAGGCCATCAGTCCTATTGAATTATTCACACCTATGATGGTATAATTTCTTTAGTGACTGAATTTGCTTCAGCAGAATTTTTCCGCTAGACGGGTCCAAATCGCATAGCGGAGTTAAAATCCCAAACTTTGAAGAAACCGTTTTGCACACGGTTTTTTCGCCATTAATGGGACTTTTATATTTTCAGTTGTTAAAGATCTAAAAAAAGTCAAATTAAAAGCTTGGTCAAACCAAGCGTGTGTAACTCTATTCGAAATCTAATGTCCTATGCTATACTAAGAATAGGAACTTTAGTTCCGGAAGATAAAACGCTGCATTTGCGGTGCTGCGGGTCCAGGATCACTTTGGGGAAAAAGTACCTGGGCCTCTTTCATTTATAAGAGAAAATTGACTCTAAAAAGAGAAATTCAACATAAAATGGTGAAATCCTTCTGATTGTGGAAAACATTTTAAAAAAATAAAGTTATACACAAGTGGATAACTTTTAAACTTTATATCTTTTCTAGGAAAAGGACATTATTTTTTTTGTTTACAGCATAAATAGTTGAGCAATCACACTTAGGCATTATAAAGAGAACCTTGTTTGATTTGTGGCTTATTAAATGGTATCCCATTGATGGAGCTCGCCGTTTACCACCGGAAAGCATGTATACGAGATGATCTATTTTTAATTTATCAGTGAGTTCATAAGATACTTGATAATCTAAATCACCAGCAAATTGATCCATCCGGATACATAATTCATCTGTTATAACCAATCAATCTACCCCCTAAATCCAGTTTTCTAAAAGAACAGGATCATCGTTATCTTGCCGGTTAAACTTAAACATCCTGGCAGGGAGGAATCCTCAAAGTTAATCGCCCGGTGCATTTAGGGTCCTACATTTTAAATAGAATCCACCGACAGCTTGATTTTTCAAATTTAAGCTCCAATAAACGCTTCTGACCATTTAGAATAGTTTCACATTTATATAGAATCCATCTTTCTTGGCCTACTTTTTGCTCAGAATGATAAAGTATTCGTTCAATTTTAACCTCAACAAATTCTCCTGTCGTATCTTTCACTCTAAACTTTACTGGCCGAGGGACTTCTTCGGGATAAAAATGGGAGATCATTTGTACTGGCTGCATAAGTATTTTCATTAAATTATCTAACTCCTTACAAGATGGCAAAAGATATTAATACCATTCCTTATCGCTAATAACGTGTTGCCACCCAGGATGGCCGTTAATCACGTATTCGAATCGTAGATATTGCTTTAGTTGACTCTCAATAATCATTCCAGGGTATTGCTCCTTAATGTGATCAAACGTTTCGTTTTTCCAATAATGATGTACAGTTTTTAAACCATTACGATCAATGGCTAAAACCTTTTCACCTACGATAGTGTAAATATCATCTTCCGAATCTTCTTTGACTAAATACTCCACTTCCTCTACAAAGTAGATCCCCTTGGGAACGATAGAGCATCTAGTTTTCAGACCATAACCATTGAAGTAGTTAACTATGAATTTACTGAACAGTAGTTTTTGCAGGTCATTCAGACGGTTAAACCCGTTAATCTCGATATAATCAATTCCATGAGTTTTTACTAAGTCTACAGGGGATTTTAATTTGTAGTCTCCTAGGCCATTTACTTTATATAACTTTTCAATCTGAAATCTTTCCAATATAAAACCACCTTTCAACCTCCAGGAGCTCATCGGGGATGTTGTTCGCTTATCTCAGACATTTTAAATAACCGTCGTTTACAGTCTAAGCAATAAGCAAATTTCCCGCCCTTGTAAGAAAGGCACTCATACATGCTGCCGTTTTCTGCTTCACTTCCGTCATAGTTATGGCGCACATTGATTGAGCCATGGACTTGCTCTTTTGTGTAAAACCCACTATCTGATTCGCAAAAAGGACATTTATCAACAGGTGCTTTTCTAATAAACATTTACTCTTTCCTCCCAATTCTTATAAATTAAGATTAAGATAGACTTTATCTAAGTCATCTTGGGTGATCCCGATATAATCTAAAGTTACACTAGGAGCTGAATGATTAAATAACTTCTGTATTCGTGTTATATCAATACCTTCTAAGTAAGCAAAATAACCGAAAGTCTTTCTTAATGTGTGGGTACCTATATTATCTTTAATACCTACCAGGCGCGCTGCGTTATTTAATATCCTATAAGCTTGCTCCCTGCTAATAGAGCCACTACCTTTAGAACCACCTTCTTTCCGGCTAGGGAAGAGGGGGGCTCCGGTCGGGAGTCTTTTACCTAGATATTCTGTCAAAGCTTTTACAGTGGTATCGCCAAGGGGGAAATCTTTAAGCTTTTCAGTTTTTTTCTCCCGGATTGAAATTCTATCCTTTATCCGACCTTTTTCATCGAGAACGTCCGAATCTCTAATCCGAAGAACATCACTTATCCGGAGTCCTGAATTAATCCCTAATACAAATAGGGCATAATCCCTTAAATTATTAGACTTAAGAATTCTTTTCATGGCCTCGATCTGCTTTTTATCCCGGATTGGCTGCACAGTTTCCACTAAAATTCCACCTTCAGATAACATACTTCAAGTATATATTATCATCTATTATGTTACATTGAAAGTGAAGAAAAAAAGATTCAATTCCGGAAGGGGAGGGGAACCCCTTAATTCATGCACCTTTACGAGTTTCTGCGAATGTAACAAAAGTACACTGTGTTACATTCAGTTTCAGCTTTAATCGTCTTTTTTTTCATACTATCTGTGGTTTCGCAAATAGTTTGAGAATATATGCAAATAGTTTGGGAACTTTTCGCATAAATATTGAGAAATCCATGGTGAGATTTATAGCATTACTTGAAATACCAGATTTATATTTAAGGACTATGGTTTATACACTCCTTATGATTCTTTAATCAACTGAGTAGTCATAATAGCATAGACATCAGGTTCAGTGGTTAGCATACATCCATAACTATTTGTAAGTTCCGCATCATTAATATTATGCTTCTTGCACCACTGTTGAACCATTCCATCATACTTATTAGCAAGCTGTCCATATTTCCTTCTTTTTTCAATTAAATTCAGGATCACCTTTGACATCTCCATCTTTAAACCACCTCAAGAAATTTCTAATATTAGAGAATCACTTTCTAATAACTTTTTTCTTCTGAACAATAGTACTTTTTGTTTTAATAAAATGATATATCTGCATAATATAACCTGCTAACAATCCAACTAAGGTTAAGGTAATACATCTGTTAAAAATATTTTCACTAGAAACAAAGCTAATAATAGTCTCTTTACTAAAAACCAAAGAAGCAAAGAAATATAAAATTATGAAAGAAAGAGCAACATATAGCACCGTACGGAGAAGAGAAAAAATAGATATCCTTAATCTATTCATGGCAACACAAACCCCCATCTATTAAAATTATAAAGGGTATAGCCGGTGGGAATTGGAATGGTTTATTTAGTGCATTAATTGACAACCAATTCCCACAAATCATCCGGCATTATTAATAGGGGACTACAATTCTCGCAATGGAAGCATCTATATATTCAAGCCGTTCCTCATTACTATAAGCAAAATAAACAACATCTGAATTGTAATCATTTTTTTGTACACTTATAAAAAGAACCGGACACACAATTTCTCCACCATGACATGATTTCACTCTAACATTAAAAGGCTTTACTGGTATTACTTGATTTACTCGCATTATAAAATCTCCCTTCTTAATAGAAAAATTACGATATGAATTAGATTAACCCTTTCCTTTTAGGATAGGAATTGAGTACCTAGCAATAGTACCAAGCCGAGCCAATCTACTCTCGCTTCACTCTAATCCTCATCCTCCGATTCCTGATACACCTTAATAAATTCAACCAATGCAGGATCATTACAAACGTTTTGATCGGTAGCCCACTCCAGGTAGTGCTTAATAAAAAGAAGGTTATCCAGTCTGTAATCTTCCCCAGCTTCAGCTTTTATGATTTGTCCCAGCTTATCAAGTATAGTAATAAAATACTTATCAGCAACCTGGAAGTCTTTCTCTTTCATCCACTTAAAATCAAAATTTAAAAGAGCTAGTACGGATCTTAGTAATAAATCCTGTGACATGAAACAGCTACTATCTTGGTTGCCCGAAATTTCTATTTTTAGATCATTACATAGAACAGATATCTTACCTATTTCATCTCTTTTCATTATTAAAATCTCCTTTACTTTATTCAGCATAGGTTTATCCATCAATCAAATAGGGAAGACCCATGAATTTCTCATATGTATCTTTACCCGATGGCCTTATAAAATCCCCTGAACAAGCAATACAGCGATACCGAGCTATGCAATTAATATCCGTTGCTTTTAGTTCATTTTCTTCAAGTCCACTTCCGCAATAAGGACAATTAAATTCGGTAAAGTTCGTCACACGATGATTGGAATTCATTTTTTCATTTGCTCTATCAACGCATGAAGCTCTCTGATGTAATCATTTTTTTCTTGTATTATTTTAAGTAATTTGAGCTCATTAGATGATTTCTCTGAAGAGGCTATTAATTTATTCAATTGGGCTTCCTGCTTTTTATCTTTATCTAATAACTTTTCCAAATCTAAATTCAGCTGGTTCATCTTTTTATTAAGCTTCTCCATTGTTATACTCTCCCCCCCTATACAAACCAAGGCACATCTTAGTTTTAATCCTACGATATGCCTTGTTGCTGTTTTCTTTAACCGAAATTTAATCCCTTTTTCTTATGGGGCTTACTTTTGGATTTCGCGAAGATTGAGCTATCAAACAAATCCTCATCCTGTTTTACGTTTTCAGTTGCAGCTTCTTCCATTAAGCCCATCATACTGAAAGAAGAGATAGAAGATTGCTTTACTTTTTGTTTTCCAACAAGGACATTTTTATCTAGCCCATCTAAAAAACTAGGGGTATCATCAATAATTGCCTTAGCTGCTTGCTTCGCTACTTCAGCAATCTCTTGAATGCGTTCAACAGGGTAGGGGAGGCCGGTTAAAATCGTAATAACCCTGATCTGATTGGTTCCGAGACTATCATCCGGAACAAAACCACGATATGTCATAGGATTACTTAAGAGCTCTGACATTTCCCCATAAAGACCTTCAAACAAAGAACGTTTCTTGTCCAGGAGGGTAGAATGAGCACCGATTAAAAGCCCAAATCCAAAGGGATAAGAACCATCCAAGATTCGATGCGGATTAGAATGCTCATTAGAGTAGAAATGTTTATCATTAGACCAAGACTTAAAGATATGTTCCCGTAACTCAGCCGGATCATTAACTTCACCTGGAATGACAGCTTCAAATATGGCTGCACAACGGCCGGTACGAATGAGAGCTTCAAAATCTTCTACATCCATTGTCGCATTAGATTTCCGGCCAACGTAACTGAGAGTACGAGCTATAGGTTTCCAGATTCGTTCATTGATCTTTGATAAGGGCTCACCGGAACGAACTTTCTCATAAACTTTGTTATTATCGATGATAAATAAACTGTCAAATATACGCTTCGTGCTCATTTCTTCTAATGCCATGAGTGAATTTCTTGCAGCCCTCGGCTCAACAAAAGAATCTTCCGGAAGAGTCATTAGACCTAGTACCGGCAAAGGATCTTCTCCCATTGCTTTCTTTAACATCTGAGCTAAAAAATTCACTATCCCATTCCCGGAACCACCGCCCAGGGATGCAGTAAGCATATAAAAGGCATCCGCAGAGCCTGATCCAAATATAAGGCCAAGTCTTTCTTTCACTATATGTATGTTATCAGCGAATAATTGGGCTCCTTTAAAGGCATCTTTACCAGCCCCACGTTTAGGATTATCCTCATTCAAACACAGGATCTGATTAGATTCAGGCAGTAACATATCATCTGCGGTCGTAGTGTTAATAGCAGCAATTTGTTCAAACAAACCTAGCTTATTTCCAGAAACGATTAAATTAGAACCTCCTTGGCCGCAGCCAATCCCTTTTAACGGAACGTTTATCTCACGTTTTCTTTCTTGAGCCATCTCTATACCTCCTTAAATTCATTGATATCTCTTAACTTTTTGTACCCAAACTCCCATCCAAAGTCAGTAAGTTCATAAATCTTGGCCGGCCCTGATTGAGTAAATGTTACAAGTTGCAGAGCTTCTAAAGCGGCCAAACTCGAGTTAATTTTGTTTCTGTCTACTCTTGCATCAAATGTTAACGAATTAACCGGCATACGTGTATCCGGCTTTGCTAGTGCTAAAAATGTCCTTTTGTGTTCATCCGAAAAGTTGTTCCATGATCCTTTTACGAAAGATAAAAGTTCTTCAGAGTATTCACCCATATTGATTTCCTCCTAAGTTTAAATACACCTATATATATTTGTATGTATGTTTATATAAACATAATAACATAGGAATATAGGAAAATCAAGGCAAATTGTAGAGAATAACACATTATTGAAGGGAAATTATACAAAAAAACACGGCATCTATTTGAGAGCCGTGTTTTTGATTTAACCTCCTAGGTAAATACAATTTCAGATACCCATGATTCGATCAACCATATTCGCAAAGACCCGGCCACTCCAACCGAAATTAGTTAAATCGTCCAATCTAACATAATCTTTTATAAAAACTTCCGGATTTCTTAATAAAAAATCACTTCTCTTTAGATCTGGTTGTGCCTGTATAAACTCAATATAACTGCACATATCATTTATAGCTAATACTTTTGATTTAATCCTATCAGTAAAAAGCCGAAGAAACTCATACTCTCGTTCAAGGCCCATTATATTACCAAGAAAGTAATCTCCTCCGTACTCCTGGAGTTTGCTATTATCCTTAATAACAACGTCATGTCTTAGAACATTTAGAGGGATCTCCAGAAGGTTATTATACTGGTCGATTGTCAGGATATCCCGGTGAGTTCTAATTTCGCGTATTAAATGAGAAACAGTACGCAAGCTGCAAGAGTCGCTTAAAAATTCTTGGGCCACTATGTTAAAGCCCCTCTTTAGATATAAATCATTCATAAGGAATACCTCCCGTTTATTTCAATGTAAAGAATACACGGCGGTAGACCGCCGTGTATTATGTTGAACAGGGTTAATGTGTGATTATAACTAATGGTTGTTTTGTTTTATTAACAGTGACATCCGGGGGTGTAATAATTTGTCCCGAGGGGTTTCCTGATAAATCTAGTGCCTGAAAACTAAAAGTTAGTAATGTGCCATCTTCAGACTTTGGATCAACAATATACTTTCCTTGCCAATCGACAACACCTGGAGCAGTACCGCTAGTTTTTTGCATAGTTCCCGTAGGAAGAATCGTTTTCGTCCCACCATTAACAGATAGAGAGACTTGTACTCCTGAAGCTGGCCCACTTGTTTTTGCGTACATTGTTACGGTTCGTTCTGATTCAACAGGAGTCGGTAATTCTATAATGTAAGGATTTAAGTAAGCACTAAACATGTTGGCCAAACCACCTACATTAAGGCTTATATAATCATAGTCAGAAGGCGGTTGGTTTATAAATGTGGTATTTGTACCGTAAACCGGTAGCATATAGATTTGACTTGCTGTTCCAACAGGTATTGTTATTGTTCCCGTCCATGTATTATTAAAAGGTATCGTTGAGCTAACTGGACTGGATGGAGTCAATGAAACCAAAGCCCCATTTATATTTTTAGCAAAAACCTGTTTAGCAAAGCCTTTAGAATTAACTGTAATAGTAAATGGTGTTCCTGGAGTTACGACCGGATCAGCAAGTTGTTGAGCCGTTATCTTAATCTTATTTGATATTGGCAAAGTAGATGTACCATAGATAACTTGATTACTGCCGGTTCCTTGGTCTATGAAAGAAGTTTGGGCCTTTAACTTTAATATTGTAGGGGACGAATTAGATACATCTGCGGTGATCGGCACCGTAATGTTTTTAATTGTCCATTGGCGCGTTCCATTAGAATCAAGATCTACATAGTTTGTAGCTGCTATATTATATGAGTTGTCCCAACTTACATTGAGACTTGTAACGTAGCCTGTTGTGATAATTATCGCATCAACATTTCCTGTCGGAGCACCTGTATTCGCCCCAGGATAAGGTGTTTGCTGATTCCAAACCACACTTTTAATGGTTGGTATATTGGTTACTGTAATAATCTCTTGGTCCGTTTGTCCTATAAATGTTGTACCATTAATCGTATCCTTTGGTGTGTATGTTAATATAATAGTTTGCCCAAGCTTGGCGTTCGATGGAATTTTATATTGTCCCCTAAGCAAATTTCCTGAAGATTCTACTGTCGAGCCAGCTGGGAAGAAGGTAAGATCAGTTGGTGAAGTTCCAAAGTTATCAGATAGAGTGACAGCTGTCGCATAACCATTTGTTGTAGCATCTACAACAATCTCTTGTCCTGGTGAAGCTGTCTGTGTGCTTAAGTGACCGGAAACCTGAAGATGTCTGTTCACTTGTGCTGCTACATAAACAGGACCAAAGGTTACTCCATTAGTAGCTACTGCCGTTAATGTAAATGTTAATGTTGTTTCGTCCGGAACATTATCCGGAACCAAATAATTTAGAGACCAGTTTGAATTATCGGAGCTTAACATGTTGGGTAAAGCAATAGTATAATCACTTGATACCCCGTTAGTCTTAACCTGACCAGCTACAGAAATTAAAACGCGATCCACAGATCCGGAAGTTTTAGCTTTAACCGTAACTATATTTTGATCCGGAATATTTAACTGAGGATTAGCTATATCTAGGTATGTCCAATCACCACTTAAACTTACTAAGTCAATAGCCCGAATATAGGATTCATTTTGTCCCACAGTGTACGATGCAGTTGCTTTCTTAAGGCCATTGCCTAGATCAGTAATTATAGGCATTACCGGGTGGTGAGTTGGATTTGTATAACCACTTTGGTATGTTAAAAAAGATATTTGGAAGTTTGTTGAGATTCCATCTGATCTGAAAAAGAAACTTTCTGTAACTTGTTGTCCTGCTAATACCGCATATGTCTTATTCATTAAGATTTCCACATTGTTATATCCATTAGATTCTCGTGGAACACGCCAAAACCCATCAGCTTGCTGTGTAGCCTTTGAAAATTTACCATCGACATTATTGTATCCATAAAGATCGCTTATATCATTTAAGTTAATTAAATTGGCTGTAGCACGATGGGAATAAGCCGTATTCTCGGTGTTATTTATGTTGGCAGAAGAATCCGAGATCCTGATTGGTGGAGATCCTACAACGAGGTTTAAATATACAGGTGGACTATTCTTTTGATTGACAAACGTTGTATTAGAGCCGACAAGAGTAATAGGATAAGCTCCTTCAGGTGCGTTCGATGGAATCGTATACGAACCTACCCAAGTATTAAACTTAGGAATACTGGTTATTGATGATGTTGGGTTCATGTTATACCTTATAGGAGATGCAGGATTAGAAGGATTTGGTCCAGAAGCCGAAACCCCCAAAGCATATCCCGAAGAGGAAACTGTTATTGATATAGTCTCTCCAGGATTAACATTGGTTTTTGATACACTTGGATTAGTTAATAGAATCTTATTTTGAACGTTAAGAATAATATTACTTGAAACTGTTTGAGGTTTTGAATTACTGTTATATAACCAAGGAGATTGAGATGTAATTGTTACGATATATTGTGAATAGATTGGAGCATTTACTGGAATTTGAATGCTGCCATTCCAACTATTTGATTCTGGGAAAGAACCATCTTCTGGAGTGAAGTTGACCTTAATTGGTGAATAATTTGATAAACTACCTATAGAATAAGTTATTGAACTACCATAAAAATTAAGATTGTATAATGTACGATGCACAGGCCAGTATCCATATTTTTTGATGCCATCGATGTATTCGCTACCAAAATTGGGATAATATGCAGTGGAATATAAGAAAGTTCCATCTCGCATCATATATCCGCCTGATTTTACTTTGTTTATATCTGTTAATGGTGGTCCTCCTGGCTGACCACCATATGATGCATCACCAGGAGAATAAAGATAAGTCATTGGATTATCTGTCTTTATGACTTGACCAGACCCAGTTCCTTCTCCAACAACTCCCCAAGTATATTGTCTACCATTCTCAGCTATAACAATAACGCTACCGCCACCATTTAGCATAGATACTATTTTGGGTAACCCTGTCTTTTTAGTAGGAGTCATAAATTCATAATACGCCGCACCATTGCCAAAAGTTTTTGCGCCAAGGCTGTATACTGCTCCGTCTTTGTCTAAGAATGCTACGTCATAATAAGAACCGTCTACTTGAACAATATTGCTAACTCCTGGCACTTGAGCTGGAGCTGTTGAAGCAGGTAAATAATATTTATTTGAACTTCCAGTCCATCTATATACCCCATTTCCCCAATGCCATACTGTACCATCAGATTTTATTGCATAGAAAATTCCATATCCTCCTTCAATATCAACAACATTGTTTATTGCTATTTGAGTTGGTGGATTAACAGGAGGTCCATAATAATTACTTTGTATTTGCCATACTGTACCATCAGATTTTCTAACTATTGGTGTACTCCATTCGGCATATACTTCTACAGCATTGTTTATTCCTGGGATTACAAATGTTTTAGGTGGATAATAATCATCATCTTCACCAGCATAATATGCTGGTGTATGATGCCACAAAGTTCCATCTGATTTTACAGCATACCATTCACCACCACCTGAAGAAGATACGCTTAAAACACTATCTAATTCTGTTATTTTACTTGCTCCTGATGAGCCTCCCCATTGATCAACATTAGATTGCCATAAAGTACCATCAGATTTTAAAGCAATGCCATTAGAAAAATCCGCAATATTATTAGTATTCGCATAATCTACAGGTTTGTTACTGCTTGTAGATGTCATATCTGCAAATTCACCATTTGTATTACCGCCCCATATATGAGCGTAATTATCTGCTGTTATAGCTAATACATTTCTAGCTTCTACTCCAGATCCAATTCTTACAACGTTCATTAGACCAGTAGCGGTCCATGTTGTTGCATTATTTGAATATCCATTGCCTATCTGTCCGTCCCCACCATAGCCAGCTGTCCAAACTTGATTATCCGTACCTATTGTTATAATATTCCAACCACTTGAAGCAATTGCATATCCAGAGCCACCATTAGCTACTGGAATATGTCTGTCCGTATAATCTCCAACAGCAAGCTGGCCGTACATGTTGCCTCCCCATGCCCAAATGCTATTGTCATCTTTTAACAAAACAGAATGATATACTCCACCGGCAATTGATTTGGCATTTGTAATCCCAATAATCTGTACGGGTCTTGTGCTATTATTAACTGAGTTATCCCCTAATTGACCGTTGCTATTCCAGCCCCATGCCCATGATGTTCCATCATAAGCAATGGCTAAACTGTGACGTAATCCCGCACCTATAGATGTAATGCTAGGTAAATTGTTAACTTTAACCGGAATAAGGCTGCTTGAAGAAGTTCCATTTCCAATCTGTCCTTCACCACCATACCCCCAAGTCCATACTGTGCCATCTTTCTTTAAAGCTAAATTATGATATCCTCCAGCGCTTATTGAAACAATATTAGTTAAACCTGATACTTGAACAGGAACTACGCTATTATTAGCTGTTCCATTACCTAGTTCACCCTCCAAATTTCTACCCCAGGCCCAAACTGTACCATCAGATTTTAACGCTATACTATGGGATTCTCCAGCACTTATTGAAACAATGCTTGATAGACCCTGTACCTTTACAGGTTGTTTGCTTTGTGTTGCTGTTCCATTACCAAGTTGACCAAAATCATTTTTACCTGAAGCCCAAACTGTATTATCTGATCGTATAGCTAAAGTATAGCCAGCACCGGCCGCTATGGTATTTTTTGTTCCGTCAATTTGAATCGGGGTTGCAATTGCTGATACTTTATTAGCATAACCTGTAGTGCTTGCTGAAAGTGTACTCCATTCTGTTGGCGCTAATGTTGAAGGGTTTGCTTCTGTGTCCATAGTCATAGGATTTTCTACAGAAATAAATACAACATTACCAGAAATATTTGTATACCATTGATTTGACGAATAAAACGTTAACGTTATATATTGACCAATCTTTGCATTTGAAGGTATGGGATATGTGAATGAGCCTGAAGATGGGATAAGCATACTACTTCCTAAACTATCTTTTGCTAAACCTGAAGTTGTAGCATACCCCAATTCCGCAGTTAAGGTTAAGACTTGCCCAGGATGCCCAGTTGTAGGACTTACTGATCCTACAATAGACGGTAAAGGAGGCGGTGGTGGTGGCGGTGGTGTATAAACAGGAGCCGGGGGAAATTGATAGTTCAAAAACCCACCTTGATAATTCCCCACTGTTGGTTGTCCTGTAGAAGTTATTTCACCATAATTATAGATTGTCTGACCTGTAAAACCTTCGGGATAATAAAAATTAGAGGTTCCGGTTTGTGTCGTACCGTTTGTAGCTGCTGGTGTCCCACCGTTTAAGTATGTATTCATCATAGATTGTGTTTCCGCACGACCTATGCCAGCAACAATCGTAATTGAACCGCCCGTGTTTTGAGACACTCCCGATATCACTTGATGAAGCATCGCAGAACTAACCGATCCACCTGTACCGCCGGCAATTACTACATTACCACCTGAATTTATAGTATTAATCATAGATTGAACTACATCCCCAGGATTTGATATTGAAGTATCTGTGTAATCACCTTGATAACCTTTAGGTATATCCCAATTAGCTCCATAAATAGAAGAACTACTTGCTGCCTTCAATATATCAGTACTGGATAACGTTACCACTAACACTATTAAAAGAAACAGGAATGACCTTGGCTTAGACATACTAATCAACCTCTCTGAAGATACAAAATGAGGTGTTTATGCTTAAGACATAAACACCATTAAAACGAATTAAACCTGAAATATTTCCTTGATCTTCCATACCTCTTCTTCCAGAATCAAATTTACTACAAGAGGTATCATTTGTTTCTGGCCATTTACAACCTGTTGATTAATAACTAGAAGCCTTGCCTGAGTGTCCGTGGAACTATCTACTGCGATAGCAGTTGTTTCTACATAAAAGTTCACCTTATCTTTTTTAAGGGTTTCTGACTCCTTCTCAAAGGCTTCTAAATAACTTTCTCTATCAGCATCTTTAGAAAAATAGCCGATAAAGGCTTCCTTTGCTGCAAAATTTCTAGTATTTGTCCAAGTCTTAATTAACTCTTGAAAATAGACGGCTCTTTCAGCTTGAAATCTTTCTTCTTCTTTTGCAGACTTAGGAATAGCTGCATCCGAACGTTCCATGATATATGCATTCTGTATTTTCCACTTATCATACTCTTTAAAAAAGATAATATTTGCTTGCATAGGGTTATCATAACCCTCTGTCACGTTTGTCAATGTAAAGTACACTACTGCTTGCAATGCAGCTTTTCTTTTATCAATCAAGTAGATCTGGTCAATCTTGCTTTTTAAAACCATTCCTTCTTCGTTCCGTTTTGTAAACGTTTCAAGATTACCTAGAAGTTGATCTTCTTGAAAACTTTCAGTCGTGATGCCCTGTAAGGTTTTCTCGAAAAGATCAAGATCACTTACTTCCCAATTTAACATATATATCTTGGTAATTTTCTTCACCTGAGAAGAGTATAGGCTTTGCAATATTAAGAATGCTGACAAAGCCAGAACTAGACCCAAGAATAAAGCAATTACTTTTCTCTTGCCCATATTCATACTGTACCACCTTATTTATTAGGATTTATTTGACCATCTGAGTTCAGTATATTTACAATTTGGGATTCCACTCCTGATGTAACCGCACCTTCACCACCAAGTACATAAAGATAAGCATAAAATCTTTGAGATTCATCCGGCCATCTTTCAGGATTATGATGAAAATAAGCCAATTCACTCAATCCTAATTCTGTTTCTTGTGGCAATCCATTTGGCTCTGTCAATATTAAAAATCCACCCAATGTGCCGACTAATACTGCACCGGTCAAAGCATCCGGATAATTTTCACCGGTTGTTACAAATAAACGCGAATCCCTTCCGTGATATCTTTCAAAGGTCATATTTGTTGCATATCTATTATCTCCTGCGTATAAATTTTGCTTTACTCCCGCTTTTTCATAGAAAGATTTTGTAGCATCCTTAATTTCACCAACTGTAATAACTGGCACCATGATTTCAGTCATTTTGAATGTCTTTAAATATTCCTCTTGTTGTTGGTTCAACCCCTGCTTAGATGATACTAACAATATAGGTGATTTTTCATTAGATGCGTCTGAACTAGCATTTAAAGCATCGTAAAAATTATCACCACTAACTAGATAAGCATATTTCGTTGTATTAGTTAGTTTTTTAGCAATCATGAGGGAAGTTTCATATCTGTCAGACCCCCCTATTTGCTCAATAGCGTTATACCCCAATTTTTCAAGATGCTCAGTAAATTCTATTGGAACTACCCCGGTGCCACCTAATATAATTACTTTAGCATCTTTAGAAACGTGCTTTTGCATATAATCAAAGGTTTGATTACTACTCTTTACGGTTGTATTAAGAAGAAGTATTGGTGCATTATATTCCCTTGCCAAGGGTGCTCCTGTGATTGCATCCGGCCAATTATTCCCGGATGCCAAAATTACCGCTTGCAATTTATCTCCCTGAGATAAATTGATACCGGAAACCCCAGCCAATTCATTTGCTATTTTTATCGCTGTTTCATAACGATCATTACCAGAAAGCCTTTTTACTTGTACCTGATCCGTAGTGGAAGCCATAACAGGAACCGAAAATATATTCATTAATATAGCTAAAGTAACAATAATGGTTAATACTTTTTTCATAATAAATTCCCCCTCTTTAGTTTGTTGATATCTGCGCTTCTCCACGTAAACGTAATATAAGCTCTTGAGCCTTTTGCAATTTTAATTCTTCGGTCAATTGATTTTTAACATCTGACTGAACCTGATCAAAATTTAGAGTAGCAATTTCTGTTATTATAATCTTTGATTGAGAACCATCGAGAATATGGGGTTTACCTACGACATCTTTACCTTCCCTAATTGTTTGCTGGACCTGAAAAGGAAGTTGTGGAAAAAGAACTTCACTAGATCCCTGGTTGGATTTAATAGTGTACTTTGAAAATAGGAATAAGTGACTTTTATAGTAATCTTCTAATTGTCGGTCTGAGATTGTGACCAAACTATCCATTAGTTTATCAATAATAAGTTGTTGTTCCACCATCTCTTTCATATTTTCAGTAGTGTACCCTTGGGCCCTTAATGCCTTTTGATTTTCCTCGTTATCATCCCAAATATTCATTAGTTCGTAAAACTTTGAGGATATTTCTTCTTCAGAAACCTTAATATCTTGTTTTTGGGCTTCTCTGATTAAAAATTCTTGATCGATTAAATCATCAATTATATTCTGTTTTACACTCTCGATCACAGCACTATCCTTTTCGCATGAAAGTCCAGTAAGGCTTAATTGTGCTTCTAATTGAGTATTTATTTGCTTTTTTGAAAGTGGAATATTATTGACTTGTGTTATATCACTATTACATCCCACTAACAAAATAGGCAACAAACAACTCATTAATAAGATTTTATTTCTAAACATAAATACTCTCTCCTTAATCTCGACAAGGACTATATCCGCATATTTTGCAGATAACGCATCCCCCTTCATGTCTTAAAGTGTTTCCGCATTCAGGACAAGTATTTTGAAACTTCATAAAATCCAAACCTCCATGAAAAGCTTACTTCTTAAGTATATTATATAATAACACGTGGTATAATTCAATGTATTAAGGGATATTATTTATTTTCACTTTTAATTATACGCTTCATATCTCCCCGATCCGGGAAGAAAGAAACGACCCCAGCAGCCAGGGCCGTTTCGATGGGAAGGATAAACTGAACCTTCCCCAAAGGAATACTTCTTATGTTCACATCGAATAAGACTTGACCGCCGTGCTATCATAACCAACGGCAAGGGGGGCCAGTGGCCGATTACGCCTCCTAGAGCCCCCCTTACCGTTGACCCTAACAAGAGCACGGTGAGTCAAGGTAGCCCTGGCAGGAAGCCTAAAACGAGTGCTATCACATACGAAAAAAGAATAACTACTCCAGCAGGATATGATAATCTTATATTTATGCTTTTATTTTTTATCATACAAACAATTCCATAAATCATTATCAAACAACAATACCAAAATCCCATTATCATTAGAAAAATTGAATCTACCCAAAAAGACAAACCGATAACTAATTTAACATCTCCTTCAGCCCAAAATTTAATTCCATATAGGATAAAGGAGATAATTATTACTGTAATAATGTATTTCCATGAAATTGGCTCAAAGAAAGCCCTATAAAAAATACCAGCTAGAATAAGACCAAAGGTAAGCCAGTTTTCAATTATTCTCTCCCTAAAATCAGTCCAGGCAGCATAGACAAGCAAGCAAAGAATTATTAATTTGATTATCATATAACCTCCTAAGATTAAGGGTGAACTGAAACTCGACTAAACACACGTACATTGTATCCGCTTAACGTTGGAACAGATATTAACGCTTCCAATGATGGAAGCGTAACGGTATCATTAACAATAGGATCTATGCTCCCGGCAGAAACGCTTTGGTATACTATAACCTCTACTTTACCAGTTGCTATAGATCCTGGTAATGGTTCAAAATCAGTATTAAGATTAAAATTCTTTCGTAAATATAAATCAAATGTATCTCTTGCAGAAGCCGCATCTATATCTGAATTTCTAGGATATGTGGATGTTACAGCTGAAAGTAGACTATTTTCTAGTTTCGATCTGCTGATACTTTTAACAACATAGGCATTTCCACCATAGATAATTAGAGCTAAACATGCTACAACGAAGGGCATAAGTAACATCCAAAATACAACGCCTCCACGTTCACTATCTTTAAAATTATACATCATTAGATCCTTTCAAATCACGGCATGTATTGGCTTATAATATAGCCCCTGGCCCTTAGTATTGTTGAGGAATTACCTGAATGACCATCTTGATCTAGTGAAGGAAGATCCAAGGTGGAAACCGCTATAGTTATTTCAATTTCCCCCCCATAATCAACCTCCGACCCTTGCGGACTTGTAACCGATGCAGAAGCAAATCCCATACCTAATAATTTTGATTCAGTTGATGATTTTAATGCAGGGCTTAGATAACCTTGAACTTGCACACTCTTTAATGTCGTATTCAACGTATTTTCTAATCTAAATTGATTGACATTAAGAATAAAGAAAGTAATTAAAAAAGCAATCGTACCAACAAGTAATACCATTGTCACCAGAAACGATATAAGACCTTCTCCAGATTCCTTTTTTAAAAGCTTCTTGATCATACTATCTCCTTTTTAACGAATGGTTGTTTCAATCAATTGTCTTACAGGCTCAGTTTGTCCGGCCAAAGAAGCCCATATCGAGTAAGATATAGCTGCCCCGGTAATGGCAGATACTCCAAGATAAATCAGAGTTGTTAAAACTCCTTCTCCGGAAGATTTTCTGATTACTTTTTTTAATAGTAGATTCATTGTTATACACTCCTATCTGATCAATAATTATAAGTCAAAGGTGGTCACTTAATGCAACCACCATTGACTTATGTATAGGTAATTATGGGGTGAGCAACTTAGCTTTATCAAAGGCCCCAGTTGTTGAAGTATCTAAGTTTGTATTTGTGGTTGTTGTTGCATCTGTAATCGTTGACCAAATAGATACTGATAAACCTGATGCTACAACTGCTATTACTCCAAACCACAAGAGGCCGGTAAGGATTCCCTCTCCTGCTTTCCCTTTAACGAATTTCATAATCATTTTCATTCCTCCTTTAAGGTATTTTATTTGCCTCAATTATTGACTGTTGAGAATATCCATCTATAGTGTTTTCTGCTGAATTACCTGTTGATGCAATCTGTGTCATGAGGGCTAAAGCAATAACACTACCAGCAACCGCGACAGCTCCAAACCACAAGAGGCCGGTAAGGATTCCCTCTCCACGTTTTTTTAAAAAAATCCCCATACTGATTAGGGAGCCAATGCTTTAAGGGCATTTATTTCATTTAATGTGGAGCTTTCTATATTGGTTGATGCGCTTGTACTTGCCCCTCCTATGTGAGTCCAAATACCTACAGCCAAAACGCTTGTACCTACTGCCACGGCCGCAAACCAAAGCAACCCGGTAAGTATCCCTTCACCACATTTCTTTTTTATAAACGTCTTTAACAATTAAATTCACCACTTTCAATCTATAACTTGGACATTGATACGTGTATTTTGTTCTATATTAGATACTTCAACAGCTAAAGAAAGACCTATCGAACTACCAACAATTAACACAGCAATTAACCATATTAGTACTGTTATCACCCCCTCCCCACTGCAACTCTTTAGAAAATATTTACAATGCATTATTGATAGCTTCAACTCCCTTCGCAAAAACAGGATAAATTAAAAGGGCAAATCCCAGTATAGCTGGGAAAGCCATTAGAACATCAAAAAATACTTCTCTTCGATCCATTCTCCTTTGCCGAGCAGAAATTTCAAGCTCATGAAAACTATCTGCTTCTGAAGCAAAGTAACGAGTTAATTCTTGGCTAGTATGTTCAAATCCATGGATAAGAAGATCTAAGAATAACTCTACTTCCGGAATATTAACGGACCTTCGAAATTCCTCTGCTGCTTCATCAATCCCCGTAGTTAAAAATGTATTAAGAAACTGTTGAAGATAGGGAGCAAGTGTGGGGGCTGCGTTCATTGAATTTTCGATAGCCCCCTGCAATGTCCGTCCAGCGGACTCAACCGCATCAACGATATGGCTCATTACTATATACAGCTCATCGGCAAGGACAGCGTTTCTAGAGCTGCGTACATAGTAAAGAACACCAATAGGAAGCACGGGGCTTATAATAGCCATGCAAGATCCGAAAATTAAGCTTCCGATCATTGAAAACCCCAGGATCATACTAAATAATGTTGAGGCAATAAATGTTGTAAGAAAAATTGATTGGGTAATATTTAAAAACGCTTCATACTTATTTTCGAAGCCGGACGATATCAAAAGATTCTGTATGAATTTCTTGATTGAATTATTCTTTTTAGGATTATCGGATAAATTAAAATATACAAGCTTTAATTTCATTATCCTTTTTTGTTGCTTCGGGCTAACTAAATTCCGACTTGAAATAAGCATTATAACTATTCCCGTTACAGATAAAGATAAAAGAATACCCACTATTATATCTGAGTATAAAAAGATGAATTGACTAATTAATGACTTCATACCCTCCCTCCTTTCTTAAGATCAAGCATCGTAATAAAGCCAGGTAAACAGAGCAACGTTCAAAGTAAATGTCACATATACGGCAGTTAAAAGCATCCTGCCTATTGCTGTTGAATATAGATAATCGCCAGTCGCTGGGCTAATGAACACATCCCAAATCCAAATTAACAACAAGAAAAAATAAGCAATCCCAATTTTTAAGGCTTTGGCATTTAAATTTTTACGTTCAACTTTACTGGCCAATAAAAGCCTCCTGGCCCTAGATTGTATAGAACGAAGTTTTGATAGTTTATCGGAACTTCCTAAAGTTTGCTCCACCAAGCAAAGATGAGCAAAATCTGACCAAGTAGAAATCTTGCACTGGTGAGATAATGCATACATCATGGCAGTAAAATTTGTATATTCACCATAATCTTTTCTCTTCCATGCTTGCATGAAAAATTTACGTGTTGTTTTAGGTAATTCATCCGTTGCTTCAAAGACAGCTCTTTCAATATTACTGTAACTACGGGCAAAAGAAGTAATCTTGGCAATTGCTACTGGAGCTTCCATAGATAGATGTCTCTGCATTCGCCCATCCACTATAATTAAATACCATCGAGGAATAATAAAACCCACTATAGTAAGCGTTAAGAGAGCAATAATATTGAAATTATGATCTCTGGTTGTTGTAATAAAGGCAATAATAAACCCTAGAACGGCTGACACAAGACTCATATAAGTTAAGGTATTAAAATCTACATCTATACCACGAAACTTTAACCCACTAAACGCTAATTGTCTTTCTACTGTAATACGATCCTTGAAAAAAAATCTATTCTTTGAAACATTGTCGGAAATAAGTTGCTGAAACCGATGAGTAAAGTAGGAGGATGAACTTTTCATATTAGAAGTAATTGTAAGCCAAAAGACACTAAATAGGATCATTAATAGCCCAATTATAATCAAAATACTTAGACCTAGTACAGCTATGGTCGAATTCATGCAATACCACCTTTACTTTTCCAATCGGTAATCTGATCTTTTGAAATTGAATTTCTACGCTCTGCTAAATCAAGTAAGCTACTTGAAAAGCCTTTGAAAGTTCCCGGAAGACTGTAATGAGGGCGGCTTATTATTGTGTGATAGTAGACTCGTTGATGTTCCGGATCATAGATAGGTTCAACTATACTCGAGCAATAACGAGTTCCATCTTCATCTCTTTTAACTACAATAAAAGCATCTACGGCTTGACATATTTTTTCCCTTGCCAATTCAACTGTTAATGTTGTGTCGTTTTCTCTTAAATTCCCTTCCAATCGAGACATTCCAGCTTTTTCATCTTCTGCGTGTAAACTTGTTGAACATCCATAATGCCCTGATATTGCAGCCGAACACCAAACCGCTGTTTCTGGAGGATTTCTGATCTCATTAAATACATATAAGTCAGGGCTCATTCTTAAAGACAGGTAAAATAAATCTGTATGATTTATAGACATAAACTCATTCTTTTTGATAAACAGATCTGAAACGTTAAGATCCTTGTGCCTTGTATGTAATTGCAATTCATTGGCATCCTCGATCGTTACTATATGAGTATCCTTATTGTGATAAACAAGATGGGCTCCCATCAAGGTTGTTTTACCCGTATCCGTTCCACCAACAAATATTGTGTTCATACGAGCTCTCATCAAGAATTTTATAATCTCGTGCTGTTCAGGTGTTAAAGCCCCTCTTTTTAACAATGCTTCTGCTTCAAAAAGTCCGGCAGTATAGATCCGTATATTCATAATTATTCCGGATCGAGTGAGAGGACTACGAACCATGGTTACTCTTGATCCATTCGGAAGCTCTGCGTTGTCTACAAAGGGCTGCGATTCCGTCAAGGGTTTATCACTAGAGGCTAAAATCCGATTAACGATATTATTAAGATGTTCTATTGAACGAAATTGAATTTCCGGATGGGCCTTCCAGCAGCCCCATTCTTTTGTATAAATTTCTCTTTGTCCTCGTACTTTAATTTCGGTTATTGCACGTTCTACTGCATGTTCAATGAACACATCGATTGGGCCATAACCGATAGTGTTTTCATAAATCAACTTCACCGATTGATCCAAAGACGATCCTGGAATTGAAATCTGATTTTCGCTAAAAAACTGTTGGATAACCGCCTTACATGTTTCTTTCGCTTTTGGGTCCTGGAATTTCAATGCTTTATTAACTTCTTCCGGTATCTTTTCATTTAGATAGCGGTTGATTTTTTTCTCAAGTTGGGTAATTTCCATTTAAAATTACTCCTTTCTTCGATCGGGGCTTGACCTAAAATTGATGCAGCCACATTATCTAGAACCGACGTATAACCTTTAATATTATGAAGCCCCAATGGTTTATCTAAAAGAATGGATTGATTATAATCTTTACGAGGCATTCCGGGAATTTGCTGAGCTGCTTTAAGCCCCAAAAGCTCTTCTATATAAGATACAGTGATTGGAGAATCAACTTCATAACGAGAAATCCATAGCTCTATTTTTTCTTTGGCTACGAATTGCAAAAGATTGGATACCATAAAAGCACTATGGGCAGCTCCAAATAAATCTTGATCCTGAACAATAATTAATTTATCGCTGGCCTTTGTTAGATACTGAAACAAAGAGTTGTTTTGATATCGTCCTGTATCTACGAGAATTAAAACATCTTGCTGCTTTAGGAGATTAAATAAAAACCTCCAATTTGATTCTTGTAGGGAATTGAAATCTTCAGCTAAGTTACGGGTACCAGCCATTAAAAATAAATTGGGTACATCTTTAGTAGGAGTTAGAAACTCCTTCACTTCAAAAGTTTCCCCTATTCGGATATAACGGTAAAGTTCATCAAGAAAAACAGGATATTGTTTCTTTTGCTCATCTATTTCATTAAAAATATAAGCTAAATCAGGTGTGATTAAGTTTAAGTCAACTAATATAACCTTCTGAGATGAATCTCTTCGAGCTATGGAAATTGCTAAATTGGCCAATAATGTTGATTTTCCGGATGATTTTCTATTTAAAAACGTATGGATAGCCATCTAATTACCTCCGTCCACTTCTGATTTTATTTCCGCTTCATTGGGCATAACCGGCTCTGTAACTACTGGAATATTTATTAGATCACTAGCACTCGTTTTCAAGGAGTCTCGGCCTTCAAATATAACACCTATTTGCTGTGCCTGATTTTTAGCAATAAAATCAGCTTTATCATTACTTGTTAAAATAATCACTCTATCAGGCCCTTTATTCGATTGGTTTGCATTACTTCCTACATCCAAGATGCTTGAATTAACGGATTGTTGCATTGCAAAATTAGGTAAGATTCTCATAATCATACCGTTGCTGTCTACAACAGCAATAACCCTGCATTGCGGAATAGATTCGTCAGCCACAACGACTGAAACGAAATCTCCAGGCTGAAGCATTCCTAATAGCCCCGGATCAGCTGGCTTAATCGAAATGATTCGCTCATCATCTCCTAATGTGCTCGGGGGAATGTCTGTCAGTTTACTTACAACCAAGATATCACCAGGATAGATATATTTCGTTGCAAACACCTGATCCATTCCATTGTATACAAATGAGTCAGGAGGCTTGTCCTTTCCAAGGATTTCATAGCTTTGAACTATATTAGATGTAATCATGGTACCCGGTGTAATGGCATAATCTAACGCCGGATTTATTCTATAGATCGTTACAGGTTTTGTTTCCATTTTATAAATATAAAACGTTGCTGCTCCACCAACTATAGCCAGTAACAATCCAAGCACAAATAATATCTTTTTAAAATTCATAATATCTCCTACTCCAATACAATTTTATTTAAAGGGGTTCTTTAGCTTCGAGAAAATACTCTTTTTTGCTTCAGGAATAGTCCAAAGGTTATTCAATATCGGTTCTATTGCTTCTTCTAGGTCTTCTCCTTTTGAGTTCATACAAAGAGGTTTACCAAGGATATGCGAATCAAATGACATTGGATAAAGCGGAGGAATTTTAACTCGGATATCGATGTTTATTAGATCTTCAATCGCTTTAATTGTAAACTCTTTTGATGGTTCATAATGGTTAAGGATTCCCTCAAATTTTCCTAGATTTATACCTTGGCTTGCTAAGCTCCCGAGCTCCTTGCTTAGATAAATTAGTTTAGCTATGTTCGGATTCACCACAACATAAACCTTCGATGCGAATTTCAAATTAGGTAAAAAACTAGAATCCACCGGATAAATACCATCTACCAAAATGAAATCAACTTTGCCCCTAAGCTTATCCTGAATATCTGCTAAATTAAAATCCTTAGAAGACAACTTAGAGTGATTTAATAAAGGAAAAACAAAAAGATTCTTTAAAGGGTTATGTGAAAAGCTTAATATTTTTTCTTCATTTGTGGCCTGTAATAACTTTTCCAAACCGTCTGTGTTTTTATCAATTCTAAAGAATGTTCCAAGCTCTCTGTTCATAAAATTACCTTCAATCAAGGCAACTTTTGCACCAGCCCTAGCGAGTGCTGAAGCTAAATTTGTAATAAAAAAACTTTTGCCTGAAGAATTCCATCCATAAGTAATAATCGTTTCTTTAAGACCATCTTTTATAACCGGCACATGAACGATCTCTCTCGTTTTCGAAGCCTGACTTGAACCACCTTGCTTGTCCTCAATAAACCATCTGACCGCTTTTTTGTAAGGGCAAGGATGTTCTATTACCTCCAATAAAAGCGGAATAAGTATACTTACTGGATCTACATCCTCATTCTCGTTATCATCTATTGAGGGGGCAACTATATTATAGATACCCATAGCAACCATACTGTGTAATACCATACTAGGGGGCTGGAAATTTGGTGCAATAATAATAATCTGAGTGCTATCATTTAAAATACGGTATCGTCTTATTTCGTCTATGAATATATCTTCATTTTTAACTACCGTAAGATCTATTATCAGATACTTTATTGAGATCCGACCAAGTTTTTCTAATTCAGACTCTATATCCACATCCTTTTCTACAACCTTAAAAAGTATCTGCTCATCTTTCATGGTAATTGCTTTTTCAATTGAATCCCAATAGTTTGGATCGCAAATGATACCATACATTATAAATACACTCCTACTAAACAAAATAAAAAGGTTACTTAAGGTGGTTGAAATTCTCTCTTTTCAATAGATCTTTCTCCGGATCAAAGATTTGAGGTTCCGCGAGGTAATATCCTTGGCCATAGTGAGCTCCGCATTTCTTAGCAGCTAAATATTGTTCTTTTGTTTCAATACCCTCTAGTACTATCTTCGAATTAAGCCTTATGGAATGATCAACGAACGCTTTAATTAAACTATTTCGCGCAAAAACATTTTTAGATTGTGTCAGGCTCTTATCGATTTTGAGGAAGTCCGGTTGTAATTTAGCAAGATTGTCCAACGTAGCTGATCCTTTACCTATATCATAAAGACCTAATACGAAACCAAGATTTCTAAGCTGGCTAATCCCCTGGAAGTTTATATTGGCAGCTTCAGTGATTTCCAAAACTACATTTTCATTTTTGAGACAGTGCCACATATTAGCGTCAGGCAAAGTAGGATAAACATTGATAAAAAGTTTATCACTTATAAACGGAATTATTTGTATAATGGCCTTTAATATTTCTTTTTCTAAATCAATGATCAAATTAGTCTTTGAGGCTGTTTGAAAGATATTTTCTGGATTCAATGAATTCCAACGGGCCAAAGCCTCATATCCGTATAAAGCACCAGTAGAAAGATTAAAAATTGGCTGTAAAGCAATTTTTGTTTTGATACTATTATCCAGGATTAAGAGCAGTTCTTTATAATAGCCAGCTAATACTTGTTTCAATATACATTCGTCCCTTCCATATAAATACTAAAACAAAGCCTCGCCCTTAAAAGTGGCGAGGTATTTTCTATTTCTTATTCAATTTATCTTTCTTGGATTCTTCGTTGCTCTTTAGTAATCTATCAATTAAACTTGCTGCTCTTTGATCACTGTTAATAAATTCTTTCCAAGGGCTTGAGAAAGTAGCAACAGTTTTTAATTTCGGAGTAATATTAGCAATTGAGTCTGTTAATTCTAATTCCACCTCTCTGGATTTAGAGGTTGTTAATGTTAAATAAAGATAACCCATACCACCAGGAAGAGGAACTTTTTTACCATTCAAACATTCATCTTTTGTATTTCTTTCATAAGATTCTAGAATTTCTCTGACGGTGCGTATTGGATGCCCCGTATCCCTAGAAATATCAGATATCTGTTGAGACTGCTGTAATGTACGGGGCTTCACCATATTAATCCCCCATCTTTTTCTAATAATTGGGTTTACTCTTTATATTGTCCACAATAAAAGAGCATTAGTCAATAAAATAAATATATAATTCGCATAAATTATAATATATGTCGAAATACGCCGAAATAGTTGTATAAAAACGCGGAATCGAAAAAGCATAGCGATATGGTTGTCCGCAAGGACAACCTAATATAAATCTTGAAATTAAATTAAGTTCTCAACCCATATTTTTTCTGTGTCTCTTTATGTTCTTTGGAAGAAGAAAACCTTTGACCTTCCTTCATTATCCAAGCTTCATTAAGAGCCCCCAGTCCAATTCTTTTTGATACGGTCATAGGTTCAATGGGTAGCAAAACATCCGGTCTTTCCAATTTAAAAGCTTTTTCTTTTTCATATCGCTTTGCATCAGCAATACTCTTTTTACGCTTACGTTCTTCTTCAGTTGTTTTTTCTATATTTGGAAGTGGAACATTATAACGTTCGGCTAATTTATAGACAGCACTTGTTGTTACCCCGTATAAACTAGCTATCGTTTTAACTGGTACAGAATCTTTCAAATCACGAAGTATTAAAAAAGTTTTTCCAGTCATGAAATCAACCTCCGCTTTGAATTAAATATGGTAGTTAAAACCAATGTCGATATTATATTATAATTATAATACATAATTGATATTGACTCAATACCTAATTTTGATTCTTCTGCGAAATAAACAGGAGTGTTTAACACTCCTGTAAACGGTTTAAAGATTGTGCCTAATTTCAATTTTATTAATGCCTCTTTCATCATTTAAAAAAACATGTACATTAAGCATTTTAACACCAGGAACGATAACTCCGAAGGATATAGTCTCACCTTCATTTTTGATGCTCTCTGCATTAATTTCCACATCAAGGATTTTCGGATCGATATAGTCATGAATATAGCTTTGAACCTTAAGTTTGACCTGTTCAACCCGAACTAGATCAAAAACGCCATATAATTTATCAGCGTTCTTAAAATACATTTGTTCCGGATCATATAATTCTGATTGAACTTCATCTAAGTCTATTATGGGTTCGATCATATTTTCTTTGGAGCTAATATTAGACAATTCATGATTTTGAACAGATATTTGTTTTTCATTACTGTATTCTTCTCGCAATGATATGAAGTATGGCAATATCATTGCAATTATGCCCAGGGCAAAAATAAGCCCCAGCCCGATTAGTTGTTTTTTCATAACCCCTCCTACTACAGCGTTGTAAAAAGGTTTGAATAGTATTATAAATGTTTGAAACACGAATAAAAAGTTTAAAAAAACCATTTATCCGTTCACGCCTTCAAACTCTGCTTTTAAGACTGGACAGTACCTAATAAAATTACGATGTGTTTTATCCAATTGAAAATAGTCACATAATTTAAGATAACTTTCTTTATCTAAGCTCTCACTAGCGTTACATAAATTGACAAAAGTATTCTCCGAGCATCCCAATTGTTCAGCTAATTGCTCTAGTGTGATCCCCATTTCTTGAACGAGACTCCAAACAACGTGCCTGAATTGCCCTATTGGGCCTATGGCATCCTTGATCTCGGACATATATTGGCGTATATAAACAATGTTTGATTCAATATCTCGTGCTTCACCTAGTAGTGGGCCGATGATAGCGTACCTGTTATTTAAGATTCCCAATTCTTTCTCTAGGTTTAGATACTCCGTCAATTTCCCCCGAAAACTGATTATATAATTCATATATAAATATCTCCACTCTTTGTCTTCCTGTTAAGTTATAAAAAAGATTGGACACCTTTTCTATCAGGATAAATCCGATAATCTGTTCAATCTTTTTTATTCACGCTACACCTACGGTTTATATATCCAGAAAGGACTTCCATAGACACCGGCATTGGTAGAACTCTCATTCATGATAATAGACAGATCCCAAGCTTGATTTGAACGTTGTAGACTGATTGGATCTTGGACTAATATTTTTCCTTCAGCTGTAATTCCACTTAACACAATAAAGTGACCACTCTTGGTAAAGTGACCTCTCCCCATAGAGACAATGACTGGATATCCTTCACTTAAAGCCTGCACTATCCTTTGTGGGTTAGCACGACTTACGGCTTCCACTTTCAATCCGTAAAAATATGCGCCTTCAGTCATTAGGCTCCAGTAAGATCCTGCCCCCTCAGCCCTGTGACCATTTGCAACAGACCAATCAGCTATACCTTTAGGATTGATATCCGAACGGCCTTTTAGCCCGGATACGACCATAGCAAGGGCCGTAGGACCACAACCTCCGGAAGCAATGGTTCCCGTTTTGCCATAACTATAAAGTCCCCACCGTTTATCTGTTTGATTGAAATACGGTAATCTCGCATTACCTGGTGGATATTCCTTAAGATTACTTAAATCAATGTCGCTATCATATAAATTGAGATTTCCTTCTATGTCTGAATTAGCAATCGTGTTATAAATATTAAACGCAATATCTTTCTCGTATTGGTTAAAGCCTTGTCCATTTAAAACATATTCAAAAGGCTTCGTATGCACATTAATTATAGCTCTCTGTTTCTCAACTATCACAGTATAAGAATCTTCGTATTCATTCCCTTCTTCGTCTGTCCATGTACTATAGTGAGTTTCTTCCTCATAATAAGTTTCTACATCGACATATCTATCCACAAATTCAAAACCTAAAGAAATTACATCGTTTATGTTTGCCTTTTCAAAATCTTGCTCAAGTAAAACTGAATCCACAGACATTAGATGTTGCCAAGATAAATCAAAACTGTAAGACACTACGATATCATCACAATAACTGTAGCTACTCTCCATTTGATCAATCCATTTCAAATTATCTTCATTGATATAGGCTGGTGCCTCCTGATAGAACGTTATAACTTCTATTTGTTTAGCTTCTAGTTCAGGAGGCAGATTACTTCCTTTAAGCATAATAGCCGGGACATTATGTATTAGCATGATAGGAACAGCAAAAATAAGTAACAAAATTAAAATAGGGACAATAAAAAACAAAAAAATGTTTTTCATTAGCTTCTCTGGATCACTTAAAATGTCTGCTGCAATGTTTCTTATAATCATGCCGACAGCTGCTATGGGATGAGCCATCAAATCACCACCCTTGTAAGATAGAGATACTAATTACCTCCACCTTTACCAAATATCTGCATTTCATGATCCGCAAGCTCTACTGTTGCGTGAACCCTCTTAGATCCTGCAATAAGCAACCCGTGACCACGTTTCTTCTTGGCCAACATTTCTTGTTCAGCTTCCGTTAAATTCATTAGCTTTGTCAATTCCTCTAAAGCTTTACCATCTGCACCCATAAAAAACTTAAAGCAAGGATTATCCAAAAGGGCTTGTCCATGTCTTCTTACCGCCGGATCTAAAAAATCCACGACCGAGTGAGTAATTACTGCTAATCCTCCCATGTATTTACGAATTCTCTTACTGACATTCCGAAGAAATTGTAAAGCTTGTGGAACTTCTGGATCGACGATAAGGTAAGCTTCATCAACACCTAATAAAACCTTTTCCTCTCTATCCTTAGACATTTGTTGCCAAGCCCAAGTAAGAATATTAAAATATTGAGTCCTTTTAATCGTATCATCAGCTTCTTGTAAATCATGAGTATCTAAAACAATAAAGTCTGCTTCCGCTTTAATTGTTGTATGCCCATTCCACAAAGCACTATCGGCACCAACGGCAGAGCTGCGTAATTTTAAAGCTAAACTTTCGCAACGTTCTCTTTTCTTTTGAGACAAAGACTCATCATCTGCCCATTTATTTGCCAGCTCCCATAAATCCTTTAAAACCGGATATTGTTCACTCGGTATGGTAGATGTATCTGTATCCCAAGTAATATCTCTTGAACGATATAATTCTTCAAGTAATTCTTCTAAGGTAGATATTGAATCATCATCCAGGCTTTTTATATAAAGCTTAAAAAACGTCCGGAGAGTTTGGAAGTGGAGTGCTAATGGCCCCATTCCTTGTCCTTTATCCTTGAAGAGAGTGTTCTCTTCATCCTCTTCATCATCTATGGGTACATCCTTTACTTGAAGAGGGTTAATTCTGCCGCCAGATCCACCACCACAGTTAATCCATTGACCACCAAGATTTAAACACATATCCTTATACTCTCGTTCCGGATCAATGATAATAATTTTTGTACCATGGCTATATTCGTTTAAAAAGATATGTCTTACAGTAATAGTTTTACCAACGCCTGGGGCCCCAAGAATAGTCCAGTTTGAATTTGTTCTATCTCCACCACGCAGCCATGTATCAAGGATGATAATTCCACCTTGACTATCTTTTCCAAAGATATAACCTAGTCCATCATTCAAACCGGCTGCAATAAACGGAAAAGATCCTGCTATTGTACTTATAGGCATATTCCGACTAGCAATATCCTTTACAGATTGAGGGCAATTTCCATAAGGTGATACTGCCAACAAAGCATCTTCTTGTCTGAACATGGCAGTTCGGCCTTTCATCTTCGATGCAGCCAAAGCACTTTCCACTTTTTTAGTCTTCCGGTCAAGGTCATCTTTATCTCGGGCCGTTATCATTATAACTACGGTCACATAGAATACATTTTCTTGTTCCTGGTCAATTTTTTGCAAAAGAATATTTGCATCTTTTAACTGCTGTTCAGCTCTTAACATCATCAATTGAGATCCACCAGCATTAAGTTTTCCTGCTAACTCACCACTGGATGTATTGATCTTTTCAATTAGCTTTCCAGCATTTGCAGGGGAGAGATGTATTGAACATGTCACCCCTTCCATATTGGCAATACGGGATAACCAACCGATCCGGACCCGTGGGGGGTAATTTGTAATTAAGAGAACCCTAGCCATGTTTTCCCCAAACCAAAAGTCTGACGGATGAAATTCAATAGCCATAGGGGTTATTACATCGACTATATGATTATTAACGGCTCTATTCTTAGTTTTTTTAACAGCCATAATTTAATTCAACCTCCTATACCTCTAAAATTGGGGGAATAAGCATTTCCAAGCGCACTTTTTCAAAGCTTGCCTGGATCGGATGTGCAAACAAAGAATACACATCCATTATTTCATCATCGTTGCAAATATGAGAGATGATTTCTGCTTGGGATAACTTGTTTTGCAATTCCGTTACCCGATTTCGAAGATCTATTTCGGCTTTTTCGGCCATCTTCTTAATTATGATCATATAGAATCTTCTTTCCATGGTTTCACCACTACTAGCCATATAGGAGGCTTGCTGAATATAGCCTTTTAATACTGCTTTACGTGTATAATCTTGTTCCATCTTAGCTTTTTCTTGTAACCAATCCAGATAATTATTAAGATCTACTGGCCGACCAATACAGAAGATTTGTAAATCTTCTGTTTCTCCGTTAAGTTGTTCCGCAAAAGAATCTACTTTTCTCTTTTTCTCTTTATCCGAAAGAAGCTCTAAATTCTGTGGTTGAATACGCAACATAGAGACTAATAAGTTATCCTTACGATAAACGATAAATCCGTCAATATCTGAAATAGGAATCCATTGTTGTGCCGTTTTTTGGCGATTTTGAGATGTTACTTCTTCAGAGGATGAGGATTTTTTACTTTTCTTTTTATTAGGTAATTTAATCACGATTAACCCTCCTGACCGGAACCATATTTATATAAATAACGTTTTTGTTTTTTATTAAAATCTCGCAAGCTCTTTACAGTATCTAATAAGCTCATCCCACTTGAAGGTTCTCTTTTAACTAAGAAAAAGGCAGCAAGTCCCGGTATGATAATAAAAAAGAATCTAATGACCGTAGGGATAATAGAAACTTTTTTTTCAGTGAGGTTTTCTAATGACATACCCTCCGTTACCTCAACAGCCTTTCCCCAAACATCCACATAAATAATTTCTTTAAAAATACCTAACCCAAAAAATAAAACCATGCCAGCAGCCAGGGCAATCAAAACTATAAATAATTCTCTCCACCCAAAGCCTACAAAAAATTCAAAACGTGCCGAAACATTTGCTGGAACCAAATATTGTGTTACCTTTTTTTCATCCACATCCATACTCATTCTCCTTATCTATAGAATGATGAAACGACTGTAATAAAACCGCTTATAGTTAAACCAATAACCGCACCTTTTATAGTTTGTTTAATCTTTACGTTATGATGTCCAATTTCACCCTCATCGGTTGAAAATGCTTTCATTGCTGCATGATATGTGACCATGGTTGCTGCCCCAACAGGTATAATTGCAAACAACCAAAATATATAAGATGATAAAAAACTAATCGCCTGCATGTCATCACTCCTATTTGGCTAACATCCTTCTCATAAGATACATAGAGCCTGTTTGCTTCGCCGTTCCTCCAACTGCTCCTGAAAATCCCGTACTATGAAAAAACTGCTGAATAAACTTTGGAGATTTAATTGTGATCCATAACCAACCAAAAACTTTTATTAAACCTCCCGATGTGATGGATTGACTTGTTAATAAAGCAAATGCTCCTTGAAGCAGAAAGATTTGAATAGCTTGAGTACAACAAACTATAACCACTTGCCTAAACCAGGCACTCCAAACGGATCTATTATTTGCGGTTATATTCAAGGCCATTATTGGCCCTAGAACGGCTGTAAGGGCTAATTCTGCCCCTCTGATAGTAGCCTGTATACCAACAATCAAGAACATTATAATGATCACTATACACATTAAAATAACCACTGTACCCTTGGAGAGAATAATCATATCAATCATAAATTTCCAATCGGCAATACCTGTTTGGCCAGTACTAAGCCCAGCAACATCTAAAGCCAATTTTGATCCAAAGGTAAATATTTGTGTAACAATCCAGGGCAATGTTGCTATTACTGCTACGGCTTGGGCAGTACGGATCAATAAGCCGCTTGGATCTGAATCCGGATCTCCGTTTTGATAGATAATATATGTCTGAAATGCTTCATTCATTGTTTTAAGAATAAGTATTGTAAATGCAAGGGCTTGGCTATACTGAATACCATTTTGAACTAATGGTAACTGAAGCACATCAATTGAAGTACTCATAAGGTTTGCTAATTCTGTAGCGAAGAAACTTATTATATCCTCGATGATATTTGCGAAAAAATCCTTGATACTATTACTCACTATTTCCCCGAGGTTAAACATATTTGCCCCCCTCTATACACAATAAGACGCTTTACAGCGTCCTATTTGTATTTAAGAACCTCAGCTGTAACCAGGCAGAGGTTTTATAACGATTAGGAATAAAAGCTCAAAATTACTGTAACCAAACCACTAGCTGTCTCAGCAATAATAGCCCCAATTAAGACATTCTTCATAAACCTGTTTTTTTCTGCAATCATAGCCTGATCATCCGTCATGGATTTTTGAAGGGCTTGATATCCCAACATGAATCCTGCACCTACTGGAATAATGAGAAGCAACCAAGTTGTCATCGTTTGAAATAAACTGACCGTTCCCGAAACAAGTCTTGGTTGACTCGCATAAACAGGGGCAACCGTGGATAAAGTGACCATCATGGATAAAACAAACGTATTATATGCCTTCTCTCCTTTCTGAAGTAGTTTAGAAAATGCGTTTTTTAACAAGTTAAACATAAATTCATCCTCCCAAAAAAATACTATATTATATTATTATTTTACAACGAAAACCTCTATATGTAAATATGCATAATGTAATATCATGATAACTTAATATCGATATTGATAAAAGCACACATCAATAAGAATTATAGAAAATCCTCAACATCCTTAGCCTTTGTATTAGCTTCCTCTATGTCGTGGCTAGTTGCAATCTCATTATTAATATTTTCATCCTCTATTGTTCTAGGTTCTCCCTTAACAAAATTAGTAGAACCCGATTCCTTACTCTTAGATCCAGTTTCAAAGATTCTAGGCAACCAAATTTGAGATTCTTCTATTGGTCGCACCGGAATACTATTCCATCGTTCTTCAATAATTTGACGATTAAGCTCTTTATCTAAATCGAGATCCCCGGAAGGCTTAACAAATTCTAATTCATCGTTAGCATTCCAAAAAGAAAGATCAGGCAGAGGATATCTTGCCGGAAATTGACCAATCGGCAATACTAAACATTCGTTAATATTCCAGCGCAATACTTCATCAGGTAGAAGCAAGGGTCTTCCTGTTAAACCTGCACCATGCGTCATACTATGGCCCCTTGACTGAACAGAACTACTCGAATTCTCTGTTTCAACTGTATATTTACCTGTTTTTTCACTGATTAACTTAGCCGTTTCCACATCAGCAGTCTTAAGATATACCCATATATGGCAATTCCCCGTGATAGTTTGAGCATTAGGACCATAAAGTTTTTTGAGTTGAGCAACATCTTGAATCGCTAAAGTGAATCGAATTCCCCGACCTCCTGCGACCGTAATTTTTTTATCAAAACTAGGTATTGCCGGTAGATTTCCAAATTCATTAAGAATAATATTTACTCGTCTAGGTAGCCTCCCCCCTTTATGATTAGCAAGATTAACCAGTGATTGATAAGCTTGATCTATATACAATGTTGCAAGAACATCTCTTGTAGATTTCTCATCCGGAATAATTAGAAATACTGCCGTCTTATCAATTCCTATATTCTCAAAGGTATGATCTTGTGTACTCGTCATATCGGATATATTTTGATCACTGAACAGCTTCAAACTAGATAATGCAGTTGTAAAAAAACTAGCTCTCATTTTATAGGGTGCAATTGAAGCTACAGAAAAAGCCGCCTTAGCTGGATGCTTAATTGGTAAACGACTTATGTAATCAAGAAGAGGTACAAATTCCATTCCGTTAGGTAATATTACAGGTTGTCCATATTCAGCTAGTAAATAATATACAGTAGTCATATGCCTTTGAAATTTAAATTCGCTATTGATTGAAGTAAGCAACATTAAAGCAGCAAGGGTACTTTCTTCTCCATTTGTCCAAACCGCTTCACCTTTTCGTGCTTCGCCATTCTGACTTACTATCGTATGGGCAATATCCCAGGCGGCTTCTGAAGCTTTAGGAATATCCCCTTCATCTACTGCCTTATTAACAAGATCGAGTAAGTTCCATTGATTACCTAAAAGCGGATCTCTTAAATTTAAAGCTATTACCTCGTAACCTTGGCTTTCTAAATACGTCTTGGCTACAATATAATTTTCGCCTTTGGGATCTCCGACAATCATACTTTCTCCGGATTTAGCAATTTCCCAAATTGAAGGCATCAGTATCTTTCTATCTTTACCCGATCGCGTGGCACCAAGCAATAATGTATGTACGTCATCATCATTGAGCCAAACTTTTTCCTGCCCATTCCTGGACTTCTCCATCCCGTAAATTATCCCCCCCTTTTTTAAAGGCGTTCCTGTATACCATACGGTAGAAGTTTTATCCATTTCTTGAGTGTTCTGCCACCGGCTTGTTCCATGCTGACCAGCTCCAGCCGGTTCAGGACCTCCCACCCCATCCATAATTCTGTTTTTCTTTTTTAATCGATTAACATTCCAAGCTACACCAATAATTAAAGCTATAACCGGCAGCTGCATAACCAAATATAAATTGCGAAACCTTTCATCTGAGAAAACATCTTTAACAGAATGTATTAATCCATATTCCATCCATAAGCTGGGTGCATGTACAAAATCCTTAGTTAGGAAAAAGGGAAACCTTAGAACCCATGGTAAGACAGCCATATCGAATAACAAAATCAGTACAACAACTGAAATTCTCACGATTGTTGTTTTTTCCATCTTTTTGTTTGTAAACCTCATTAAATAAAAGCCCTCCTTTCAAATCATTAAAATCAGTCTATTTATCTTTCCAACTCATCCTCATCTTTATATAAACTGCCTCGTTCTTGGTTTTTCCTTGATAGCTCTACCATTGCTTCCTTACTGAGATCCGTTTGTTTAACCATCTGTTCTCTCATCATATCTGCCTGAGCTTCACTCTGCATTCTTCGTCTTTCAAGTTCCCTCCAAGTATTTTTCCACAGGTCATTAATAACTGAAAGACCCATGTTTTGATTAAATGACTGCCAATTTACCCCCTTATAAATCCACTTCGGAATATCGCTCTCGCGTATACCAAATGATTCAAACATATCCTTCCAGTCTTTTGATGAAATAATCGTAGTTTTCCCCCATAAGGAATTTTCAGAGACATTCTTATAGACTTTATCGATTGTTTCATTGATCTTATCAGGAGCAACTAAAGATTGAGAACGTTCATTCCACTCATTGATAACAAACCGTGTACCTTCGAGATCGACTCCGGAAACTAGCAAGGTTGTTGCCATTCTTCCCAAGACTTTATTCGTGGTATCCGAAACGCCGCAGGAGCTACGGATATGATCATAATCAACTTCTATATCCTTGTATTCATCTTTCAAATATTTCCCTATGGCAATTCTTTGATTAACCCTTTCTAATTTACCAGGATCAATATTATTCTGAGTACGATCAATTAGATTATAAATTTCTTTAGAAATTAGTCGTTCTTCAGGTTCTATTTTTATTTCTTTAACTTGCCCTTGTTTCGCCAAAATTTCTTTATATTTCTCCGTTACCTGGTAGGCCCCTCCTGAGTAATCGGTCAGCCCTAGCCTTTGTAAATAATCCAGAGTATTCCTTAAGGTTATTCTTTCTGGTGTAAGGAAGTCTTTTCTCTTCTCTTCCCCCATTTCTGTGATACTATATTCATCCTTCATTCCGCTTAAGTAGTTTTGCTTTTTAAGATTATCAAGCCGCCAGGATAAAGATCTAAATTTTTTATCCGCATCGGGATTAAAAACATTTCTTTCAAAAGAATCCAACATATCAGATCGGTTAAGCGTACCACCAGCTTTATTAATCTGATAAAGCAATTTTCTAATATTATTGATCTCTGGAATTATTCTGTACAAACTAATTTGCCCAGTCTGACCCATAACTTCTTTTTCAACATAACCCTTCTTAACTTGGTCATCCAATCGTTTAACAATATCTTCGTATTCATGATCAGACTTACAAAGAGAATGTAATTTCTGACTGTCCAGCACTCCATCGACCGACTTATCAAAATATTTACCAAGCTTGCTTAAATTAATACCCAGCCATTTCCCTTCCTCTGTACTCATCAAACTCCCCTGGTCATCCATCGAAATATATTTTTTCATGTCACTAACCAGGTTCTTGTTATCTAACATTTCCACACATGTATTGTAGAAATTATGGGCTGCTTTATTGACCGTTTCACTTTTTATTACATCATTTAGCTTGGCCTTAGTTAATACACCATTTTCAGCTGAATCTATGTAGCCCAACGTGATCTTTGCGTCATAAAAACTAAACTGCATTCCCTTTGGTATATTGAATTTAGTAATCGCTTCATCCGTTAAAGCATAACTATTCTTTTCCTGATCATAGGCAAAATAGCCTTCAGTCTCCTTATAAAACGAATAATAGCCAGTTTCCTTATTGAATTCGAGATAACCATTCAAGGCCAAATTTTCAATTCGCTTCTTTAAAATATTAAATTCCTGCTCAGCCTTTCCATCGTCTTCTGTATATTTTTCATAGATATCTTTTTCCAAGTATTTCAGATTGAGACTGTTTTCTTCTCCAAAGAGAGTCCTGATCTGAATATCTATCCGGCTTATTTTTACTTCATCCGGATCTTTAGTATAGAGATTACTGAAAATATTGGGATTATCAATAAGCTCAGCAAATTTAGCACCATCATTAAGCTCAAGAGCTTTAAAAATTTCTTTTTCAGCTCTGTCTAATTCTTTAACTTTAAGAGTTTCCTCAATTCCTTTGCCTGTAAGCTTATATGACTCACCCTCTTTTTCAAGCAACCCTGTATCGCAAAGATCCTCCAGCCTCTTTTCTAGCTCCACCCGTTCATCCTTGATTAATTCTCTGACAAGAGAAAATGCCTTTTGTTCATCTTCACCGGCCAATTTAAGGACATTGAGATATTCGCTAATAATTTTATTTGTAGAAAGAGAATTGATATCATCTTCCAGTCCAGTTGTCTTAACCCGGCTAATGATTTCCTGCGCAAATGACTCTGGTAAAACCATTCTAATTTCACCGGCCAATTCATCCAAAACCCTCATAACCTCTTCATCGGCATGTCCGGTTTTTATGAGAGCAGCAGCTACATGATTCATCACATCTTCTTGTTCAGGGTCAAGATCAATACGCTGATTTATATCTTGAATAAAAGCAACAGCTTTTTGTGAAAGATCCTGGTCAATATAAAACAAATTCTCGCGCAGACTTTCCACCGCACCTTTTAATATAATCTGACATACTCTGTCCCGGATATCCTTATAAGCATTTTCCCGTGCGACCTGAACCTCTTCTTCTTTCCCAGTATACATTCGCGTAAGTCCTTCAACCGCTTTCAGATTTCGTTCAAGAGAAGCCCCGAACTCTGGCTGTTGCAACATAAAATCTGCTATTGCTCTTACTTCTTCTTTGACGGGATCTGGCATAAATTTAAGAGCAATTCGCCCTTTACCGGGTAAATGCTGGGATAAATTACTTACCATTTCAAACAACTTTAATTCTTCCATACTATAAAGTTTCGGAGGCACTCCTACTTCGCCAATCTTACCGACAAGCGATTTCAGCTCTTGTCCGACTACTCTTATTTCCCGGAGCAAATTAGTAACTTGACTCATATCCCCCTGAGCTATATCCCGAACAAGATCCCTCATCATATCTTTTTCACTAAGCAGCTGAAGACGTTCTTCTTCAAAGATTTCATCAGTAAACATTTTTCGGATATTTTGTATCGCCTTGCTATTGATGATACCTACGGTACGCTGGGGCTCTTTCTCCCACAGCATAATATGAGCATGAGGATGACCTTTTTCCATATGGACAGCTCCAACCCATCTAAGGTTAGTAAAGGGAATCCCCATTTCAGCAGCCATATCCGGCATCTTTTTACGCAACATATCCTGCCAATGATCCTTATCAATATAGCCTAAACTTTTAGCATCCTCTTCCCTTAAAGAAACAATACCTCTCCAAACATAGCTTTCAATGTTGGCTAACTCTTTTTGAATATCTTCAGGATTTTCGATTCCATCCCCCCCAAAAAGCCCATGAGATTTTGGCCTTTCGTCTATGTACTTTAAATAAGTCTGGTCATCACTTCCTATCGCTTCTACTCCCATGGACAATTCTTCTGTTAAGTCTGCTTTTGTAACGGTTTTATCGACTCCACTACGAGTAGCAATATAATTAACATGAGCTATATTTTTGGATTTAGTATCTGAATAATTCGGATGTTTAAAGCTCATTTTGAAAATTACTCTACTCATGGTTTTTCCACCTTTAATATAGATTTATCCTTAATTTTAATCATTAAGCTTTATCGTTCATAGTCCATTGAATGATCCTTTGCTTGAATCTGATTAGTGGCACTATCAAGATTCTGCTCTTTGGTATAAGACTCTAACTTTCTTAGCTCCATTGTTGTATTGGAAAGCAATTTGAATTTAGGATCAGATAACTCCAGCTCACCTGAATCTATTTGTTCTCCGCATTGAAGATATTTTTCATTTATATCCTTCACTGTCGGAAGATCACCTTTAAACACCTTACTTTTTAAATCAAAAAGATTCTCTAATAACGACTCAGAAGCTTTCTCTATTCCGGGAATCTTATCCCCATAGTCTTTTTTTATTGAGGCTATTATATGGTTCTTAAAAACATTCTTTAATTCGTCACTATTTCCAGTAAAGGATCTTACAAAAGCTTGATAAAGTTTTTGCTTATCTATTTCTGAATAATCTATGGTATATCCGGCTTCCTTAGCTAAAGATCTAATAAATTCCCTCGTAGCCCTTCCGTTCCCCTCTCTAAAAGGATGATAAGCGTTAATCTCTGATGCATAGAAAGCCAATCTTTCTGAAAACTTATCGATACTTAAATCCTTAAGAAAATTCTCCTTCATTAACTTATTAGACAAATCCTTTACTAAGGAGTTAAGATGTGCTGAAAAAGCAAAAGCACTGTTACCTTTTGAAATTTCAACTATACGCACCTCCCCAGCCCAAGGATAAATATCTTGGAAAATGTATTCATGAATTTTTTTAAGATGATCTAAGTTGAATGATCCTTCTATTGGATTTAATTCTAACTGGGACAACCTCCACGCTGAAAAGTCTCGCTCTTTTTCACTAAGCTCAACTGGATCTTTAATATCAAACTTATTAACCAAAACACCCGTATCATTGTAAGAATATTTATCAGTCATTTTCCCCACTTCCTCGTTTCATTATATAATTCGCCATTTCCTTATCAGAAAGTTTACCACTCAAGTTCATCTCAATCTTCAAGACTACATCCTCCGGAACATCTAAGCCTTCAATCGCTAAAGAAGCTTTTGCATTTGCAATGGCTTTTTTCACTTTTACATCACACATATATTATTCCTCCTTTAAACATATAAACATAATTACATATAAACATATTATTGAACATAAGTATATTGCTGGTTTAACTTATATCATTATCTGTTCATCGGAAATAAAGTTCTTCAATAGGAAAAAAAGTTGTTAAACTTTCTCATCATCCTCTTTGCATCTTGGGTCAAATTCATCACATGAAGGAGTGTTTTCATAAGGTTTTGCGAATATCTTCAAAACGCACTTACCAGGTCTTTCGCTATAGTCGGGCTGTTCCCACTGCCAACAATTCTTACATATCTTTTCAAGCATTATTGACTCCTCCCCTTAACATTTACCAACGGTTTTGAATGTATTTAACGACTTTATTTTGAGAATGGTACAATCAGGAAACCTGTTCATGCGTTATAGACAGATTATTATTTAAAATCTTTATTTCCTTTAGACATTATCCCAATCCTCAGCCCTCGTCTTCATATATGCCGCTGACTTTTTTCTTGCACTTTCATACATAGGTCTAATATCTTTTCTGTTCTCTTTGGGGACCAGATCCATTAGAGCCTGAACGTTTAAAAAAGCTGCGGTTGCACTCATATGTCCTGACTTACTTGAAAGAGCTGCCAGTCTCTCAATATGTGGCTTAATTACGATCTCCATCTGCTGACGGACTATTTTAGCAATCAAATCAGTGTTTTCCTCTGTTACCTTTAATGCTAGTCCATCCCTTACTAATTGCCTTATAACCTCAGCAATACTTTCCTTATTCTGCTCTGCAATTTTCGTTATCTTGTTATAAATCTCTTCTTCAACTCTTAAATGAACTTGCTGAAACTTCACCTAGACCCCACCATCCCTTTTGTATTCACCTACTTCGATTTCATCTATCCAATCGAAGAAATCTGCATCTCCATCCCCCATATATTCCTCCATTATTTACTATATCCCCTATTATTATTATACTACCACTTATGGTATATATCAATATGTATGTGGTACAACTGCCAAACTACTATATTTAGAGGATTTATAGGCTCTGCCTATAATATGTGGTACCTCCTTATCCTGCCTTCCCTCCGTTCTAACTCCGTTACGGTCTTTTTGGCCGATGCTTTGGAGATTCGAGCCAGCTCTTTCCCGTCCTTCCCCTGGGGTGATTCTTTGCAGCTGATCCCCCGGCCGATGCTTTGGAGATTCGAGCCAGCTCTTTCCCGTCCTTCCCCTGGGGTGATTCTTTGCAGCTGATCCCCCGGCCGATGCTTTGGAGATTCGAGCCAGCTCTTTCCCGTCCTTCCCCTGGGGTGATTCTTTGCAGAAAAAAACCCGGCGTTAAACCGCCGGGCAAACCAATCACAAAGATAATTATACATTTGAACAAACGTACATATATATATATATATAAACCTAGCTATCTACTATTAAGAGTCAGGTTTTTATTGAATATTATACTATTTTGATAAAGTTTCTTTCCTGACTTGATCGTAAATAGCTTCAGCATCTTTAGCCTCTTTCAACCCCTGCTGTAATCCTTGTTGAGATGTTTCTTCAATCATTTTGAAAACCTCATCCGTCTCTGGATATGGGTATTCTATTTCCGGCATTGAGCTATAATCTGTATATTGAAATAAACCTCTTAGTAACTGTCTAAAGCTCTCGGAAGTTTCATGGGCTAAATTTTCACTTTGAATACTTAAATTTCCTTCAAGCTTTTTTGCCTTCTCCGGATCAAGATCTTTCTTGAAAAAATCAGTAAACGTAATGCCGGTTCCCTCCAATGACGGGACGAGTAACGAATAAGTCAAATTAGCAAAAAATGCGATACCAAGAAAAAACGAGATCAGCGTAAGAATAGCCCAAACCCTAAATATAATTTTAAGCATATTAATTGCCCCCTAACTCAACACAAAAAGTAGAAATAGATGGGCCGGATAAAAGCTATACTGAATTACTCTGTTTAATCTTAAATCGCTTGTTTTAAAAATTAGTATAATGAATGAAGCAAAAATTGAAAAAAGCTGAATTGGATCATACCCGAATAACAGTATGCTAAATAGCGTTAATCCGCCCTGGTAAAAAACAACGATATCCTGATTCCAAAACTTATGAAATACCCATATTGTAAGAACACCATATACACCATAGTCAAAACGAAAAACAAAAGAGATCCCAAGGATAACAACAACCTGAAGTAACTTAATAAATCCATTTGATTTAGAATCATAAATCCTTAGCAGAAAAAGCCCTGCCAAAAGAGTAAAACAGATATTAAGCAAACCATTCTCAAACAACAAATAGTAAGGAACCTGTGAAACTAGAGCTAAAAGAAATAACCGGGCAGCATATTTTTTAAAATCCCTTGTTAATCGATAGCCCCTGGCTATTCCCCAGGAAAATAACGGAAAAGAGATCCGGCCAATAAGAGAAAAGATCTGCATATCAGGAAAGAAAAGAGCTCCGATATGGTCTATAAACATCGTCAACAACGCAATTATATTAATCATACATTTTCATGGCTATATTAAATTTTTCCGAAATTTAAAGCATTTAAAAACTCTGTCGAAGGACTGTAAAGAATTTCCTCATCAATTTTAAGAACCTCGGCCAGCTGGCTTACTAGCCGTTCTACATTCCCCTTCCCTGATCTTTCGATCAAACTATATTGTGGCAAACTTATTAACTTTTCATCTTCAACCGTCAAGTAAATATCTATAAATTCATTTTGTGAAAGTCCTTTCGCACTACGAAGATATTTTATATTTCTAGCTGCTTGAGCTTTATCCCTAAAAACTTTATCCTTCAGGTAGCCCTCTTTTAAAAGAACCGGTTCAAGGTACCGCCAGATTCCTTCCTGTGTCCAAGAGGTCCAACTCACACCTTTAACTCCCTCAGCTGCTAGATGATCAAATATCTTTTGAGCCTCATTAGCAATATGAATATCCATTGTTAAAGAAATCCTTGGGTTCTCTCCCTGGGAACTGCCGATAGTAGATTTTATTGAATAATCCTTACTATCAAGCATCTTCCTCCATACATCAGCAATAACATCATAAACGTTTTGATTTGTTGCTTCTGCATATGCGAAAATTGCATCTTTAAGCTCATTACTGTGAATATAAACATAGATCTGCGCTACTGGTTTAACAACCATTTAATACCCCTACCCTTCTAGATCAGAAACAAGCTTTTTGGATTCTAAGTAGAGCTTTAATTTTTGAGCCTTTATTTCTGGATCTCTTTCATCCAAATAACTTTTATAAGCCTGTCTTTTAAATTCTTTCAGCTTCTTAATACGACTGTTAAATACTCGATCCGGTTCAATAGTGTTTTCAATATTTTCTCTTAATGAAATAAATTGTTCATAATTAAGGGTATAAATAACATCCCCTTGTTCAGAAGAAAAAATAATTTGAAAACCATCATTAGTTTTTTCCACCTTATTACTTAATACTTGACTTGAATTCATGAATTTATCCCCCTTATAAAATATTATATTATAACACGTACTATTTAACAATAGACGATATGGCTATTGGGCAGCCTCTAAAGAGAGAAACTGCCCCGACAACCGGATCTAGCTTGCGAATAACGTCATAGTATTTTTATCACATTTATAACTGTCACAATCAGCCCATAATGGGATTATATTTACTTTCTTTGGCAAACGGCCATGAGTATTTTTGTGATAATCTAATTCATCCTCAAGATCCACGGCCGCAATAGCCTTTTCCGGATTTTTATAAAACTCATGAACGCAAATTGAAATATTCATTTGAATTCCACCCTTCATTTTACCCTTATAGGGGCCAGGGGGATTTATCCCCCTGGTGTCCATTTTTTTTAACACTCTTCCGGGCCATTGAAAGTATTGCCTAAAATATGATCAACGGCCTTTTGTGCTTGACTAGCTGCCATAACAACCATTCTCGAATCTTCCTTAAGCTTCCTAAGCCATGAATTGATATAGGCTGCGGAATTATCAAGAACCATTTCAGAAAATCCGGCGAACCCGGCCAACATTGCGGCAGACATTTCAGCAACTAATTCTTCTTTACTATAAATTTCTGACCCAAAGGCAGCCGGTGCTATAAGGGTGTTTCGCTTGAGCCGCGAAGGATGACCTGTGCTATGCCCTAATTCATGAAAGAGAGTTGAATAATATTCAACAGGTTGATGATAGTCTACTAAAGGTGGAACGCTTACAAAATCTAATGCTGGAGAATAATAGGCCCTATCGGATGCGTATTTGATATTTGGTTTATTGATAAAGCCAGCAATAATTTTTTCAGCTTCTTCAATCGGATCATGTTCAAATTGAACTTCATCATTTTTTCTCCGACTGTTTAATCCTTCTACTTGGGTATTGATTTCCCAAACCTTGTAATATCTAAGAAAGGGAATTCTTTCCGCTTGCCCTTCGTCATTAACTTTATCAATCCACTTCCAAAAAACAACAATTGAACCGGCTGCACCCTTCTTTATTTTCCCCCCAAACTCATTTATTTGCTTAAAAGTTGCGTACTCACCGGGATCAAGAATCATTGTATTAATTCCTCTATAAGGTTTTTGGGTTAGCCAATTCACCGGCACATTTCCTCTATTGATCCAAGGTTTACGCCAAGGAATAACACCTTGCTCTAATTTTTTAATAATCTGTTCAGTAACGATTTCATAGACATTTGCCATTTAAAACATCTCCTTTAACGTTCGTTCCGTCTCTCTATGTATATTATATAACATCACGTGTCAAAATGCAATAATAGATTGATTAGAAAAACCTTTCTCCTTTGATTGTACGCTTCATATCTCCCCGATCCGGAGAAAAAAGAAACGACCCCAGCAGCCGGGGCCGTTTCGATGGGAAGGATAAATTGAACCTTCCCTAGAGAAATTCTTCTTATGTTCACATCGAATAAGACTTGACCGCCGTGCTACCCTAACAAACGGCAAGGGGGGCCAGTGGCCTTTTACGCCTCCTAGAGCCCCCCTTACCGTAACCCCAACTCAGCACGGCGTGTCAGGTTTGCCCTGGCAGACCCTCGTATTTTTAAAATCCAGCCTCCCCTACATATCCAAAATCATCTACGCCCAAAATGATATCTGCGCCGTAATAAAGAATAACCTCGTTTGCGACTATAATGCTCATAATGCTTACTTCATTATCTATTAAAACTCTTACATATCTAAAGCCTTCGTCCCAATAGAATTCTAATTTTTTATTATTAATGATAAATCCCCCTCCCACCAGAATTAATAATTAAATAATCTCCATTTGCCCAAACCTAAAGAAGCGATCTAGATTTTCTTCATACTTTGATAGAGTGCGCCAGCCACCGTGTTTATACCATATTCCATGACCTTTATCTTTATCCAATTTACCATCACATAAGGAATCATAAGGAATCTTATATGAAAGAATATCCCTCATAAGATTTAATTCATAAAGATACTCACAAGGCTCAATATATAATTCACACTTTACAACAGGACCATTGGGAGCAGGGCAAGGAAATTCTTTCGCCCAAGGGACAAATGTCCTCTTTTCATCTTTGGATAGAAAATGTGAAATTAGCACTCCTTGTTCGTTAACATCATGGATTAAGCAATCGAAGTAACGTTCTAAATTCGTGTTATCATAAGCCAACCTAAAAATCTTCTGTCCGGACTGTAGATCATACCCATATACGCCCGTCTCAATCTCCGGAAGATTTACATAACCACTCCCCGACTTCGTTCTTTTCCAATAACACAACCTTAGATTATTACCTGATATTATCATTCGTAAATTCCCCCATCTTCTATGGTAAACCATTCAAGGAAAGAAGATCTCCCCTTGAATGGTTTTAATTATGTCTGGTTGCTTATTATTTACACCGAAAATCCTCTTTGGTATTTTCATAACACCGGGGATCTGCTCCTGGAACATCCCAGCCAAACATAGATCCGACTGACATAGCTTCCGCTTGGGCCTTTGATACCCCCAGCTGCTCATTGAGTTTATCTACCATTTCCTGAGTAGCCCCTTCAGGGCAACACGTTTCACAATAACCCCTACTCCCCTTTTTGATTAGTATTATTTGCTTGCTAGTAAGCTGTAAGCCATAGCAATATTCAGGTAATAAATCTTTATTATCCATCTCTAAAAAACCCCTTTTCTGTGATTCATTTAGGGAGGCCGTGCCTCCCCAAATGAAAGCAAAAGAAATTGTAAATTATTCGAAACATTTTACAAAACGATAGGTCACAACACCGGAGCTCTCGTTGATATCATGTTCAGTGGGATTATCATCAAAAACCCACTGAACCTTGTTTTTATTAAACTGTGCCAAACGCTCTAGAGATGCACCGTTGTAGCCCCATAATTCCCAAAATTCTTGTGACTTACCCATCTGAAAAAACTGTTCTTCTCTTCTTTGAACGATATCCCCATTGCTTAATAATATAGCAACCACTTTTTCCTTATTTAACAATTGGTTACAGTTTAGCATTGTCTAATCTCCCCTATCCTCTTTTATAAGTCCGCACGTGTTACATAAGAATAATACATTAGCATAGAAAATTTACCTTTTTTATAACGCTTCATCTTCCTCACCATTCCAATAATCCCATGTGCCATAAGTAGCCGTGTCTAGCCGTTCTTTAGTCGTTGGTTCTCCTGCGTGTCTACAATTCTTATCCTTACAATCTTTACAGATATTCTCATCAACCATGTTGTGATACCTTAAGCAAATATTTAAAATCACATCTCTCATCCTTTCTTTCTCCTATGTATATATTATACTACAACACGTGATAATAAGCAATAATTTATCGCTATAAAAGGCTATAATAAACATCTTTTCACAAGCAATTACGCTTCATATCTCCCCAATCCGGAGAAAAAAGAAACGACCCCAGCAGCCGGGGCCGTTTCGATGGGAAGGATAAATTGAACCTTCCCTAGAGAAATTCTTCTTATGTTCACATCGAATAAGACTTGACCGCCGTGCTACCCTAACAAACGGCAAGGGGGGCCAGTGGCCTTTTACGCCTCCTAGAGCCCCCCTTACCGTAACCCCAACTCAGCACGGCGTGTCAGGTTTGCCTTGGCTTTTCCCAAGAGATATACCCTCAATCGTTTCTCTTTTTTTCAGCCAATATTCCCTATCCTTCGGTTGCGGTCTGTACCGTAGGAATCAATGGTGTCTGAACGATAGCTGACGGAGGAAGCGTTAGAGAAGATCCTTGATTCCGGAGTGTACTGTCCGCATTAAATCGTCCTCGAATTTTTGTAATAGGCAATTCCCCCAAGTAAGCCACACCTATTACAATATTTTCGAGGACTCCTTTCTGAAGACCCCAACCCCCACCCCACAGATCCTTACTCGGACCCAGAAGTAAAGCCTGGAGGATGACCGGCCGCAGCTGGTTAGTCCGTTAGGACCGAAGGTGACTACCTGAGTCCGGAAGGGTTTCCACATGCTCACCCTGACAAAAAGAAAACCCGGCTGTATACAGCCAGGTAAACTAATAAGCAAAACATAATTGCTTCATCCGCTGTGGTTTGAAACGGAGCTGCTGCTTAATAAAACGTTGCTGTAGCTTTAAACGCTCCAGATCCATATTCCGCTGAGCCCTTAACCAAGGATGATACTCTTCAAAAGATTTTATCTTATAAATCGAACTATTTACCCAACGTTCAAAATGAGCAAGGCGAACATCGAATTGAACATTATCATCCATAACCATAATATAGGGCTTAACCCCCATTTCTCTTAAAATATTAACCCTGTACATGTCCTCTTCAAACGATGTATTAAAGCCAACCAACAAAAAAACCATATGGCGATAAGGCTTAATATACTTAGACAAAAGCTTAATCCCCTGCAAAACCTGATTTTCAAAACACATAAGGTCCCATGAATAATGGATAGATCGCAAATGCCGGACCTGAGAAAGAGCAATTCCGATATCATCTGACACCAAGCGAATATCAATGCCCTGGTTTATATCCAGAACAAGGTTTCGATCTCTAATTTCTTGGAGTTTATCCACACAAAAAGGATCAGCAGTCAAATTATTATCATTCAAAATAAGAACATTACTTTTAGGACTTAACAAATCCTTAATTTCAGAAGCTTGGTGGAATGACCCCTCCTTCTGCCAAACCAAACAGAAAGGGCATTTACGAACGCAACCCCTGCTACTAAAGCCGATACCAGCATTAACAATAGTTATAGCCTTATTCATCCTTGTCTCTCTCTTCATAATACCTTTAATACGAGGGTAAAGAAGTTCACTCGAATAAAGAGAATAATCCGGTTGCATAGACTCGATCTCGGAAGGCAGTTTTTTATGTAGATCAAAACCACTACCACCAATCTCAATCCGATCCCCATACTCTTGAACAAGATCTTGGCAAGCAGGAAGATTTTTTGAAAAAATGGAAGAAGCATAAATCTTACTGTACTTTTCCTTCCTGTCCGGCTGGACAAACTCAACCGGAACACCAAGAGATTTATAATAGCTACTAATCTTCATCAAGGCCAAATTAGGCAACTTACTATCAATATCAAGAAGTCCAATATTAATACCCATAGTTAAAAACTCCCCTCTTAAAACAAAATCAACTGACCCTCTTCTTTTCTTGGGCCCCAGCCAATCTTTTGCCGAACACACATTTCCGGGACATTGCCCCTTATTAAAACCCTTGGTAGCGAAGGGGGAACGGCGTTTCCGCATCGAGCCACTTGCTCTGACCGCGGATAAAAATTACCATAGTAATCAACATCAATAATGTAATCATCCGGAAAATCATTCCCACGGAAAAGCTCCCTTGGCGTAAGCATTCTAAGCCCGATATCGCAAATAAAATAAAGTTCCCCAAACATCTCAAAAAGAACAATTTCATCATCAGCAATATTGTAATTACAATATTTATTGAGCAACGTCCTAATTTCAGGCCAATATCTCAAGTCCTGGCATCCATCTATCTTTCTTAAAGACGTTTTAGCAAATCCGAATTGCCCGGCACATGTGGTCACTGTCTGCAAAGGCATATCAGGAGATTGGCCTTTACTCTTACCCTTAAAGCGTACAAGATGAACCGCACTTAAACCGTTTCTATCCTTGCTTGTGATCGTATGTAAAGGCTCATCCACCCGTTGACCAACACCCTGCCCATAATATTTAATCATAGAAGCAGCAACTAAAGCATATCTAGGCGAGGTATCAATAGTCATTAAAGGCCGGTTTAAAACCTGTCCTCGGGCCTCCCTGCTGTCATGGTATTGTAGCAGCACCGGCGCGGAGATCCCATGACCATGCTTCGCCGTAATCGTAGGCAACGGCTCATTAATACTCTGCCCCCGGAACACATCCCCACGGTGATTCACCTGGATCAAATAAGGCTCCGGATTATGAATAAAGAACTTATCTAACCCCTGGGCAATTCGCTTCATAGTTTTCTCAACCAACGGCCGCTTGGCTCTCAATCCATACTTTTTCTTAATCTCAACCGCGCTGTCAAAAATTGAAGGACAAGGCAAATTAAAATCAAGGATCTCTGCCGCTGAACGCCAAGGTTTTAATTTACCAGTCTTAACCTCCTTGCTCTGCGGATCTCCATGAGTCACTTCCGGCCAGACAATAGGTTGACCGTCACAACGAGCTATCATAAAAAAACGAAGTCGGGATGTCGGTGCTCCATAATCACAGGCTAAAAGCACCCGGAATTCCAACGTATATCCAAGCCCCTCCACAAGCCTATCTTTATCAAAGTAACTGCCTAGAGCCTTTTCGATTTCGGGCCAAGCAGGATGATCAGGATCTAAACCTGTTGTCAGCGCAGCCATAAAAGCATTGAACGTCTCACCCTGACGCTCCTTGATTGGATGACTCTGTTCATCCAGAGGCCCCCAAGTTTGAAATTCCTTCACATTCTCTAAAATCATCACCCTGGGCGATACAGAAATAGCCCACTTAATCTCAACCCAAGCCAAGCCGCGAATTTCTTGGTTTACCGGCTCCCCCCCTTTAGCCACAGAGAAATGAGTACAGTCTGGACTAAACCATGCCAGTCCAACACGCCGACCGCAGCAGACCTTTACCGGATCAACATCAAATACCGATTCACAGTAATGAAGAGTTTTTGGATGATTGACCTTGTGCATAGCAATAGCCTTTTGCGAATGGTTAATTGCAACATCGGCATATCTCCCGGTGGCCTGTTCGTATCCTTCACTTACCCCACCACCACCAGCAAAATTATCTACAAAGATTTCATTTTTCTTTAAGGCCAAATTTAACAAACCAATACCCTCCTTCATAAGCAGCAGCCTTCTATGTATTTTTAATCACCTTCACGGCCTGCGCATAATACCAGTACGTTCTAATCCAGACTCATCTAACAGCTCCGCTTCGTCAAAATTTAAATCCTCATACTGCACCCATTTAGATCCAAAGCCCCAAAGTGGAATAACCTTAAAATCCAATCGGCTTGGCTTAGAAAAAACATCTATAATTTGAACAGCAAATTCTAACGTTCCAGCCTTAAACCAAGCTTTCTTTCCCATATAAAAATCTTTGATTTCAATTCTTTCTTCAGTGGGAATATATTTCTTCTTCGGCATAATACCCTCCAATATAAACACGTGCTATATAGTAATAAATCAACCATATAAAAACATTAAGCTCCACAATTATTATCAAAATACTCTCTGGCCTCTTCAGGGGTATCAAACGGCAAAATCCTCGTATAAATAGTTTTCTCATCTTTAGTTCTACGCAAAAGAATAAAGGAATCTCCAGCAATATAATAATAAATATCCCTGTAGTTTGGATAAGCTATTGCACTAATCATTTAACAACCTACCTCCCTAAAATAGATATAAATGAGCCTACATATATTATACTATAGCACGTGTTATAAATCAATATTTGTATGTATATTTATATATATAAAGTAAACATACAAAAGACATTCTCTTATATTCCAGACAAAAAATAAAACCAACTCCAGCAACACACTTAGATAAAATATACCAGGGGGGTTAACCCCCCTGTATTAGTTGCATAGGGTAAATACTATCAATTATTAATTTACGTTTTTATTCCGGAACACATAATGCTTCCCTGAAAGACTATTTGGAGCCTGATACTCGCGATCAACCTCTTCTGGAGTATCCCTAAAATATATTCCTGGTAATTCAAGGCCATATTCCCTATTAAATTCTTCTAACTGCCTTTTCCCATTAAGAATATGATTTCTTTTCAAATGCAGGTTAGTTCCATCCGGCCAAAAAGGATCGGTACCGCCTACAACTAACAAATCATTGTGTCTCTTAAAATCATCTTCTAGTGTAGTAATTAATTTATTGTATTTTTCCATAGTTTTCAGTGAGACTTTAGGAACTATGGGCACATCTTCAAAAATACTTAATTGAAACATATACGACCTCCTACCTAATCAGATGGCCGGATTAAATCCGGCCAAACATTACTCCCTTAAGAAATAAATAGTGTTTTTACACAATGGGCAAAAATAGCAATTATGAGTTGTCGTACTTCTAATAAATCTAAGCCCATGTGGGTTGTTATAGTGAGGGCAGTTAATCACTTTCAAAAAACTCTCTATCATTTTTGTCTCTCTTTCATCTTATTTCTTTCGGATTCTAAAGAACATTCCATACAATTTCTAGCATCACATATAGAGCATGGTAAAAGTAATTCTGAACAATTGCTACATGGTTGTGGTATAAAAATATTTAGCATAGTTGATTCTGTATCACAGAAAGGGCAATACTCTTCGATAACATCAACTATATTATTCTTATTGCAAACATCTACTACCTTAACCGATTTAAAATGTAAATCCCTTTCAACTCTTGGAATCCCATTCCACATTAAGTTTTCCAGCTGGCTTAAAGTAAAATATCCTAACTCCAATTCAATTCCATCAATTAACCCAAAAAAGAGATAATCGCCGTTTTCTTGCCTCTCCCCTTCTATGGCATACCAAGTATAATTTGAACCCAATGCGAAAAATTTACAGATAATTGTTTTCTGACCTATAGGAATTTCCTCACTAGAATATAATGCTGGCAATCGCTTTTCTATTTCCTTGTTAAACAATTTCATTTTCATCTACCTCTCTTCTTCTCTGTCATAAAAATCAAATAAATATTTTCGACTTTATTCATCGCCCCAGGTAGTCCAATAGGAATCACCTTCACCATCCATATATAATTCCAGAAAATGTTCCCAGCCGACCCCTATTTCCAGACATTCTTTGCTACAATAATATTCCATCCCACCTTCTATACACCAACCTTCTAGCATTTTACTTCCACAATTACTGCATACACGAACACAAGAAATTTCTTCATTCATTCCAAAAAACCCCTTCCCCTAACCTCTTAATATTATTATACATTATCACGTGACATAATGCAATAATTCATAACTATAAAAACTTCATTTCACAAATGATATACGCTTCATATCTCCCCGATCCGGAGAAAAAAAACGACCCCAGCAGCCAGGGACGTTTCGATGGGAAGGATAAATTGAGCAACCCAAAAGGAATACATCTTATGTTCACATCGAATAAGACTTGACGCCGTGCTACCATGACAAACGGAAAGAAAGGGGGGCTTTTGCCCGTATACGCCTCCTAGAGCCCCCCTTACCGTGACCCTAAATAAGCACGGCGTGTCAAGTTTGCCCTGGCTCTCCCCAAAGCTTTACTTGCAAAATCCCTCGTTCCTTAAACCAGTACCCAAGCCGGTTCCTGTTCACCCTCGATGCGGTCTGTGGGCGTAGGAAGCAATGATGCCGGAGCGATAGCTGCCGGAGAGTAACGGAGGCTGCGGTAGTGGAGGCTCTTGATTCCGGAGAACACTGTCCGCAACTACTTCCAATCCTCGAATTGTTGTAAGGGGCTAACCCCATAACCTAACCCCACCCCTTACAATATTTTCGAGGACACCTTTTCATGACCCCAAATCCAATCCCACTGATCCTTTCCATGACCCAGGGGTAAAGCCTGGAAGGGTTTCCGCTTGCACACCATAATATAAAAATCACTCCCTTAATCCAGGAATGATTTTTCGAAACGTTTATCCCCTTATCCTTACCTCATGACCCTCATTTATAAAGAAAACGTCATGACCACTCCAAACCTGGATAGAACCTCTACCTACAAGATCACACTCATAACGACCATCAATCCAACCTTTTCCAAACTTAATCTTAATAGCACTTCCACAATGAACAGGGACACCGGCCACAGAATGCCTATAACCGCCCCCGTTATCATAACCATCTATTTTACCCTGCACCCAACCTTCAGGCCGCGCAGCTGTGATCATAGGATCTGTTTCCTGAGTGTACGTCTTACATTTTAGACCAACAGCACCGGAAATAGGCTCAACCCAGTCAAAAGCAGCCTCATCGTAATAATGGCCAGTAAAGTCACCAAAAAAAGCTGGAGTAAATAAAATTCGAACGTTCTCCATACTAGGGTTATAACGGTACTCATTATGTTCAGTATCCCACTTTTTAATTTGATCCGACCAAATCTCAGTAATAAAAGCTTCGGTATTTTTAAACGTAGCTTCAGGCAAGCCCTGAATAAAACTAAAACGTTTCTTACCAATTGTCTCTTCGGTCAATTCCTCTTTCTGCTTAAATTTAAGTTCAGTACGGTAAAGCAAATACATACAAAAATGATAGGAAAATATATCGATCTCTCTATTCATCAGCTTATCTATTGCCATCTTAATAAAAAGACGGCGTTCAGACTTAGAATCATAAGAAATTCTAATCCCAACTTCCTTTTCCAAATTATCAAAAAAAGGATATGGATAGCAGTATTCGAAAATCTTAGAATTAAACAAACCACCCTTGACAATAACAGGCCAAGTTGAGAAAAAACGGCCATAACACCCTTCACCGTTTAGCTCTCGTAGAAACTTATCAAGCTTGATAATCATATTTTCGAGAAGTTCTGTTGTCATAGGAAGAACATCCTTTCTTTCCTTGCACATATTTCTATCTTACTTATAACTTTTCTAATTTTGCTTTACCAAAAACACGTTCCATCCCCTGCCTGGTAATCAGCCAGTTCTTACCGGCCCGTCTTGCTTCCTCAGGCAGAAATCTTCCTGAAGCAGCTGCATTCCTTACAGTAGATTCTCCCAAACCCCATTCAACAGCAGCTTCAGGTCCAGTTAATACGTCATTTAAGTTCATTATTATCCCATCCTTATATTATCCCTCTAATAACAATATAGCGTTTCCGCTATATTGTCAAGCTGTAACGCTATATAATTCACTCCAATGGGTATTTTTAAACACTTTTTATTTTTCCTTTGGTTGATCTCCAGTGTATTAGCCACGACAACCGGCATTTAGTAAGCATCATATTAATCTAATAACCAAGTCAATTTCAAAGTAGGTTCTGAAATATACTGCCTACCGTTCCAGTATTTCCACTCTCCACCGGCAAGCCTTGGAGAATAGATCTGCTCCCTATCTATAATTTCATATTCTAAGTTTGCAAGATTCAGCAAGGATTCTTCTTGACTATATGTTTTGCGACCGCTGACCATTTTTTCAACCCTTGGTTTTAGTCCCTTTTTAACCCGGATATCAACCACTTTAACTCTGCCGGTTTTCGAAATTGAGTTAATCTTTACAAGGCTCTGTTTATCCGTATTGTACCAATCAGACTTTCCAAAGCCGGATACAAAGATCTGTTGAGCATATTCGGAAGCGGTTAGTCCGTTTTTATCTTTATCCGGCTGTGCAGCTCCGAGCAAAAGTATATTTTCAATTTGCGTATCTATACCCTTTCCGTTTTTTGTTCCATCCTTTTTAAGCTTGGCGAGATAAACGGTTGTGTATTTATTATTGTCCGAACCGCCATACTGGTGATAGCCTTCGATTTCCCATGTTCCAGGATACTCCTTGACCTGGACCTTTTGCCCGACTTTCCAGCCGTTGACCTCTTTTAAATTTGCCTGTTCAAGTGATAATGGTATGAACATATAATTTCCACCTTTCAAAATATATCCTTAAGAAGTGCAGGGGCTTAAGCCCCTACAATTAATTAAAAAATTCCATAACCTCTAAATCATCTTCAGCATCAATACAATGGTCCTGAATTGTTTTGTCGCTCCGACCACCAGGAATCTCTTTACTGACCTTGACCATATTGTTGTTTCTGTTATCCCTATAATAGTCATAATCATCGGTACTAAACTTATAAGCATAAATATTTTTCATATTTATTAACCTTCTTTCTTTCTGTTCTCCTATATATATTATATAACATCACGTGATAAAATACAATAATATATTGATATATAAATGCATTCCATCTTGGTTCATAATCTTCATATCTCCCCGATCCGGAGAAGAAAAAAGAAACGACCCCAGCAGCCGGGGCCGTTTCAATGGAAGGATAAAATTATATAAAA
>JBFWMP010000003.1:10323-61615 GCA_050251575.1 Clostridia bacterium | reverse complement strand
CCAATGTTTTGAATTATTCAATGCATGGTTCAAGGGTATATATTAATGTAGTTAAGAATGTTTTATATGGTGTATTAACCATAAAAAACATATCTGCTTTTCCTCTTGATATTACGCCCGACCAGCTGACCGAGCGCTTTGTCAGAGGAGATAAGTCAAGAACGACTGAAGGCTCAGGTTTGGGACTTTCAATAGCACAGAGCCTGACAAAGCTTCAGGGAGGAAGATTTAAGGTGGAAATTGACGGTGACCTTTTTAAAGTAACAGTAGAAATACCATTAGAAATGGTGTCAGGGAAACCACTGAAAAAGTATGATTAAGCAAAAGAAACTCGAGCTGTCATCCTGAACGTAAGTGAAGGATCTTAGCACTTAAGCAACTTTTAAGATTCTTCATTTCACTTCGTTTCATTCAGAATGACACAAGACGGGCTTTTTCAGTGGTTTCTCAGGCGCTTTAACTTACTGACTTATTAATTTATTAGTAAAAAGATTAGAAAAAAGTAGTTTTTCTAATCTTTTTACTTTATTATTTATAAAAGAATGAACTTTTTTCATCATCTGATACTCTTATATATGAAAGCGGGGTGCTAAGGTAGTGGTAGAAGACTTGATAATAAAGGCAAGACAAGGGAATCAGGAATCATTGATACAATTAATTATGGCTCAAAAGCAGGATTATTACAAGCTTGCTTTTGTATATATGAAGAACGAAGAAGATGCTCTTGATGTTATGGAAGATATGATTGTTGCAATCTATGAAAATATTCACCTTTTAAAAAACAATGAGGCTTTTTACAGCTGGAGTAAAACTATTTTGGTGAATCGATGTAAAGCCTTATTAAAAAAGAAGAAAAAAGTAATATATACAGATTATATTCAAGAAAAAGTTTATGAGGAGAAATTCAACGAAAAAGAGGAGCAAGTTATTCTAGAAGAGCATTTATCCAGGTTGAATGCCAAGCATCAAGAAGTGTTAAAGCTTAGATATTTTTTAGACTTAAACTATCAATCAATCGCACAATTGCTGAAAGTTCCGATAGGAACAGTGAAATCACGTATTAATATAGGACTAAGGAAACTAAGAGAGAGTATTGGAGGTGAAACATTATGAAAAAGATAGAAGATATGCTAAAAATAAATAAAACAGAAATAGATAATATCAATATTCCGGAAAGTTTAGAAGTCAGATTGAGAAATGCTTTGAAAACCAAGAAAGTCAATAAAAGAAAAGACGCATCATGGAAATCTTGGGCTGCAGTGGCTGTTATTGCAATCTTATTGACAGGTTATCATTTTGATACTCTAGCGTATTATGGGAAAAAGCTTATGGGCTATGACCAAATTATGAATGGCACCCTAAAGGAATTAAATGAGCTGGGAAAGGGGCAGGTAATAGGCGAAAGCTATACTTTCAAAAACGGAATAACGGTTATATTGGATGGGATTATGCTGGACGAGAATCAGCTGATAGCATTTTATACTTTAAAGAATTCTCAGGGAAATATAGAGGATGTCAATTTCAGCCCATTCCTATCGATAGAAGGTATTCTAGGCAATTATGATATGCGGGGGGGACAAGGAAATATGAATGAAGATAAAACAGAAATAAAATGGATGATGGATTTCAAGCCTCCGTTTTTCTTTGAAAAAACATTAGACTTTAAATTTGCTATCAGAGAAAAGAGTTTTCAGGAAGAAGGAAAGATAACATTTGTCTTAGACCGAAGTAAAGCTATGGGACATACGCTGAAGAAATCTATCAATAAAAGTATTAAAGTAGATGAAACTAAGATTCGTTTTGACGATATTTGGGCATCGCCTACCCGTACTGTAATAAAAGGCAGTATTCAAAACATTGTTGACTTGGCAAAAGATCAGTTATTAGGAGAACGGTTCAGGCCTAACCATATGGAAGTAAAACTAACTGCCAATGGAAAAGAAGTGCAGCCGCAAGGCAGCGGCATGAGCACAGATATGAAGGGTATAACTTTTCACTTTGATTATGACGCGCTGCCGGTGGATTTACAAGCATTACAATTAGAAATTGTAAGCTTCTCAGCAGATCATGACATCGGACAAAAAATAGATTTAGAGAAAGACGGAGCAAGCAAATCTATAAAGATTTTTGAACAGAATATAGATATCAATAAAGTCTATGGGTCCAACGGTAATACCTATGTTACCATTACAACGGAGGAGAATACGGTATTAACCAGAGTACACCTATTAACCGACGGAAAGACAGTAAGATTAGAAAAAACCACAACGGATGATTATGAAAAGTTGACAAATGGAGCGATTCTTCATACCCGGACTTTGGAATTTCCGGGAACCGGCAATGATCTTCAATTAGATATACAAAGAATAAGCTATAAGAAAAATTATAACAAGAAAATAGATATCAATATAAATTAACTTTAACTTATTGTTTTTACCAGTACAATCAGGATGGGTAGAACTACAAAAGAGGCAAGTGTTGTCCATAGAATGCATTTAGAAACAATTTCAGGGGACGCATCGAATTTTTCTGCTAAAATAACCGCATTAACTGCTACCGGCATGGATGCTAAAACCAAAAGAACTGAGAATAATGTTCCGCTGATACCTAGTATATATAGGACGAAGCCTGCAATAAGCGGTGATAAGAGCAGCCGTACACTCAGACCTGCCCAAAATGCTGTCTGAGTTCTTTGTTCCAGTTCGGAATTTTTTACATTTGCCATTTGTGCTCCTAATATGACCAATACGATGGGAGAATATGCCTGAGCAACCATAGCCACGCCTTTTTCAATACCTTCAGGTAAGTGAAGATTAAAAAGCCGTAGTACAATAGCCAAAGCGGCGGCATAAATAGCAGGGAGAGAAAATACTGATTTAACAGCATCTTTTACAGAAAATTTTGAGCGTGCCGCAAAATAGACACCAATGGTATTCACGGTAATTATTTGAACGACTATATAGATGGATGCTTTATCCATTCCAAGTTGCCCGAATGCCAGCAAAACAAGCGGGAGCCCATAATTTACACTGTTTGACAATGTTGATATCAGAGTAAGCCCTGCAATTTCAGGAGCAGCTAATTTTAATATTTTACCAAGTATATTTGCAGTAATCCACAATAAAACAAGATTAAGTATAGAAAATGAAAGAGTCATATAGATTTCTTCAAAAGAAATTTCAGCACTGATTAAGGTTTTAAAAATGATACAGGGAGTTAAAAAATATAAGACCAAGGTTAACACGTGCTTGGTTTCAAGGTTTTTAGTGCGCACAAGAAGTACACCGACAATAACAGGGATGGAAAGCGGAGTAAAAACCTGCAATAATGTGGATAAAACAGTTTGAATCATGAGAAGAACTCCTTTCTAAATAAAAAAAACTGAAGTGCATATACAATTTATATTGATTAAGAATAACAAGTGCATGTTTTTTTTCAAGTGCATACTAAATTATAGCACGTGGAGTACCACTATTCAATCAGATAGTATGGTAGCGGTACTCTAATTTATTGTATTAAAGCCAAGGTATTTTATTGGTTTCACTACCGTCTAAAAAAGGGATTAACTTAGATTTTAAGGGCTCAGGAACATCTTTCAATTTTGTATTATCAATTTTTAATATTAGAGAAGTATTTATTTTAAGTTTTTCAGCAAGCTCTTTGGCTGTATACATTCTTTTTTTTCGTAATTCATTAATAGTCTTATTTTTAAAACCAAAGTTAAAGAGCATCTCATCACCTCATGTATATTTTATGTTAATTATACTATATAGAATCCTTTGAAATCAAGTTTATAAGCAGATAGCAGAATTCATCAAAATATATTTTTCGTATAGTTATTGGTGATGTATATGAAATATGCAACTTTTATGATAGAATTCTATTTAAAATTATTTATACAAGGATATGGAAGATTACAAATAAACAGGTTTTATTAAGGTAGAGTGGAGGATAAAATATATGAAGCTGATATCATGGAATGTAAATGGAATCAGGGCTTGTTTGAAAAAGGATTTCATGGGGTTTTTTAAACAAGAAGATGCAGATGTTTTTTGCATTCAAGAAACAAAAGTACAAGAGGGACAAGTAGAACTAAATTTAGACGGATATCATCAGTTTTGGAACTATGCTGATAAAAAAGGGTATTCAGGGACAGCAATATTTTCAAAAGAAGAACCTATAACGGTTTCTTATGGAATCGGAGAAGAGGAACATGACCATGAAGGAAGAGTTATAACATTAGAGTTCGAAAGCTTTTTTGTAGTTACAGTGTATACCCCGAATTCCCAAAGAGGACTTGCCCGGCTCGATTATAGGATGACATGGGAAGAAGATTTTTTAAATTATCTGAAGAAGCTAGAAGAGGCAAAGCCGGTAATTTTCTGTGGGGATTTAAATGTAGCACATAATGAGATAGATCTTAAGAATCCAAGTACCAACAAAAAAAATGCAGGCTTTACAGATGAAGAAAGAAATAAGTTTGATGAAGTTTTAAATAAAGGGTTTATAGATACATATAGACATTTTTATCCGGATAAAGCAGGCGCATATACATGGTGGTCCTATATGTTTAATGCAAGAGAAAATAATGCCGGATGGCGTATAGATTACTTCTGCATTTCGTCAAGTCTAAAAGGTAATTTAAAAGATGCCAAGATTTATGCTGATATTCTAGGTTCAGATCATTGTCCTGTGGGATTAGAAATTTTTAAATAGGTTAAGGTGTATACACCTTAACCTATTTTTTGGACAAATTCATAGAAATCTTCGTAGGTTCCCTGATAATCTGATGTAAAAGCATCTTTTGATCTATTAATAATATGATTGGTAATTAAATATGTTTTAATATCTAGTTTCGAGACGACAAGGTCTTCTTGTACATCATTTCCGACCATAATGCACTGTTCAGGGTTTTTACCGATATCCTTCAAAATTTCTTCATAATACTTAAGCTGTGGTTTGCAGTAATGATTTTGTTCATACGAAGTGATATATATAAAATCTTTTGGGTCAAGGCCTGCCCATCTTATTCTGTGATGAATAGCTTTTCGGGGGAAAATCGGGTTGGTCGCCAGTACTAGCTGGTAGCCTTTTTCTTTCAGCATATTAATACATTCTTTTATCAGAGGCATATCCTGAACCGATGATTTTACCCTCATAAATTCATTATCATAAAATGCATTGAAGCGCTGCATATAGGTATCTTTATCCCCTTCGATAAGAGAAAAAAATCTCTCCATAAAGACCTCTTCGTTTGTTTGATGTTCTGTGCTGCGAACCATGGCTTCGGTTGCATTCCAAATGCTTCTTGTGAGCGTTTTCGGTTCAATAATGTCATGGAAAGCTTTTCCGAGCTCATTAAAATATATTTTCATAAATTGGTCCGTATCAAGGGGAAGAAGTGTTCCATCTAAATCAAATAGGAATGTATCTAACATATTTATTACCTCCTCGTGATTTCTATTGCTTTTGAAAAGAAATCTGGCTGTCCAAAATTTCCGGATTTCAGAACGAGTCTAATTCGGGTATCTGATGTTGGAATCATAACAGGAACACCGGGAGAGACACTTTCCCCAATAAGGAAGGACTGATAGTCAAGGGCTTGTGTGACAGCTCCTGAGGTTTCGCCTCCGGCTACAATAATTTTTACAATACCGTTTTTAACCGCTTTGGAAGCCAGATATGCGGTAGTTTGTTCCAAGAGCTGAGCAATATGCTCCTTGCCCATTTTTTGAGTTTCAGCGACTCTTACAGCGATATCAGAGCTATAAATAAGGACATCTGAAACAGAATTTCTTTTGATAAAGTCCCACAGACTTTCCTTGGTCTGCTCACCACTCAATAGTTTTGAAGGTACTATTTTAAGTGCGGTGCCACCGGTATTAATAAAATGATCAATCTGCTTTAAAGTCATTTCAGAACAGCTTCCTGCGAGAATAAGGCTGTGGGAGGAAATATCTCTTTCTATCGTATTCTTTTCTGTGTTGGAAGCTTTTGTTTGGCTAAAGCTTTTTGCGAGACCTTCTGCTATTCCTGAACCGCCGGTTATAAATGGAAGGTTTCGGAATAGAGCAGTGATTCTATCTGCATGTTCGCTAGTGTAATAATCAGGAACAAGGTAGAAGTGGCGGTTTTTCTTTTTTAGCTTTTCTATATGTCTTAATATTTCTTCGTCGGGAAGGAAAAGCTCTTTGTCAGTGAGCTTGAAGCAAGGATATTTACTTTGAGGTTCCATCAGATTGCACATATCACTGTCCCACATAGGAGTCAGGGGATGATTGCGCATAGGGCTTTCATGCAAGGGGACTCCATTTACATAAAGATGACCATCTTTCACGGTTCTTCCGTTGACAGGCAGAGCAGGGCAGAGGATAGTAAAAGGAATATCATAGGACTCTAAAACCTGATCGACAACCGGTCCTATATTTCCCCGGGGGGTAGAATCGAATGTTGAACAATATTTAAAGTAAAGCTTGGTTGCGCCATAGCTCACCAGCCATGAAAAGGCAGCCATTGTTTCTGATACTGCTTGCGCTGTGGGAGAAGTCCTGGACTTTAGTGCAATGATAATAGCCTGTGGCTGAAAGTCAATCGGAATTTCACCATTGGGAATACCACTGACAAGGAGAGTCTTCATTCCTCCTGCAGCTAAAAAGGATGCCATGTCACTTGCTCCGGTAAAATCGTCGGCAACACATCCCAGTATTGTGTCTCTAGCAGAGTTACCATTATAATCAATCATACTATAATCTCCTTTTTGTTTGATATGAAAGAAAAAGTTTAAAATCCATAATTTATTATATCCTAAGTGGTACTGAAAGTGAAAGTGTTTTATAATATACAAAATCATTCTAATATGAAATAATGTAAGAAACTGTAGTAAGATAAGGATGTGAATAATAATTGGAAAGAATATTTCGACTCGAGATACCGGTAGATATGTCGGGAAAAACAATAAAACAGATACTGAATTTTCATTATCATATGTCATCAAGACTGATTAGCAAGCTAAAATTAACACAGGGGATATCCTTGAACAATAGAAAAGTGACAGTGAATGCGGTTGTCCAAGAAAAAGATATTCTTATGCTTGTCGCGCCTGCAGAGACTTCAGAAAATATTGTTCCTACATATATGGATTTAGATATCCAATACGAAGATGAAGATATTATGATTGTCAATAAGCCGTCAAATATGCCTGTTCATCCCAGTCAGGGGAATTTCAGCAATACACTTGCGAATGGCATCGTATACTATTGGCAGCAAAAAGGAACAAATTTTGTGTACCGTCCGGTAAACCGACTTGATAAAGATACCTCAGGATTGATGATTATTGCTAAAAATCAATATGCTCATCAACAGCTTGCGAATCAAATAATCGATAAGGAGCTAAAAAGAAAATATATTGCTCTCGTTCATGGGGATATGCAAGACGAAAAAGGGATGATTGACTTGCCTATTGCAAGAGAGGAAGGAAGCATCATCAAACGTATTGTTGATGAGCGAGGAAAACAGGCGATTACACATTATAAAGTGCTGCAAAAAATAAGGGATTTTACGATGGTAGAATTGATGCTGCAAACAGGAAGAACACATCAAATAAGGGTTCATATGAGTCATATCGGACATCCGCTCGTTGGAGATTGGCTGTATGGACGTGAGGAACCGGAGTTGATCTCCCGTCAGGCACTGCATTCTTGCTATCTTGGATTTGTTCATCCTGTAAGCAAACAAGAAATGAAGTTCACTTCTAATATTCCTGAGGATATAAAGAGATTAATTGACAGATAAGTTATTTGAATCTGTGTAGCCTTCTTATTAATATCTGTGGAACAAAAAGGAATAAGTGTATGTCTAATTATTAAAGGCATGAACTTAACTATAAGGAGGCAGTAATGTGAAGAAGATAAGTATCATTTTATGCGTATTAGTTCTGGTGGTAACCGTGTCAGTTTCAATGCAGCAAATAAACGTCGGATTTTCAATGACTGACGACAACAATACAGTTATGGGCAACGGACAACAAAGTGCAAATCAGGATGAGATTATAACCGCGAGATTAAAAAATGCCATTGTATTATACGTTGGAAGCCCGAAGGCATATGTAGATAACCAGCAGAAGGAAATAGATGATGTGAATGCTGAAGTAAGTCCTATATCAAAGGATAACAGAACGCTTGTACCGGTACGGTTCATATCTGAAAGTATGGGAGCGAAAGTTGATTGGGATGAAAAAACATCAGAAATTACGGTAACTTTAGGGGAAAAGAATATACAAATGACATTAGGAAGTGAAAACATAAAGGTGAATAACAAATCGGCAATGCTGGAGGTAGCTGCTCAAGCTGTAAATGGCAGAACTGTGGTACCGTTAAGAGCATTAGCGGAATCATTAGGGAAAAAAGTATTCTATGACAGAGGATTAATCATCATTAGTGATAGTGAAATACCATTTAATCCTAATACCGATAAAGATTTATTGGATGAAATCATTGCCAGGGTAAATGTACTGCCGACAGTAGGAACATATGAAAAACTGGCAGATTTGATGGATGAATCTGGAAAATACAGTCGATTAAGGTATGGAAACAAAGAAATGGCTAAGACTGCGGCTCTTGATGGAGCAGCAGGTTCTAAGTCTGAAGCAAAGTCAGAACAGACAGCTGCGTTTAATGTAAAATCTAAGTCGGAAGATTATTCAACAACTAACACCCAGGTACAGGGGGTAGATGAGGCCGATATTGTAAAAACCGACGGAGAATATATATATCAGGTTAACAAGCAGCGGATAGTAATTGCTAAGGCCTATCCTGCAAATGAAATGAAAGTTGTGGGTACATTATCGTATGACGGTGAAAATTTTAATCCTATTGAATTATATTTAGATGACAAGCATCTTGTTGTGATCGGGTCGGCATATAAGGAAGTTTTGCCTGTTAACACGGATACCGAAGCAAAAAGGATAGGAATATACAGGCCGGAAAGATTTAGCAGTGTAAAAGCAGTGATTTATGATATTAGTGATAAAGAGAATATCAAAAATATACGCGAAGTTGAATTGGATGGCTACTATGTGACCTCGAGGAAGATAGGGACTGCATTATATTTTATAACAAATAAATATCTGGATTATTATTATATTCAGGAACAGCCGGAACAAGCCATGCCGCAGTATCGTGACACAGTATTAAGCAATGAAAGCATAAGCATAGATTATAAAGATATTCAATATATTCCGAGATTTGAGAATCCTAACTATTTGATTATTGCAGGATTGGATTTGGGTAAGACGGAAGAGAAGGTAAAGGTGTCTACTTATTTAGGTGCCGGTGAAAATGCATATGTTTCACAAGATAATATGTATATAGCGTTAACAAGCTATAGTATGGATATGAATGATACGATTCTGCCGGATGTTTACAGACCTGTGTACAATCAATTGAATACACTTGTTTACAAATTCGCCTTAAACAACGGCAAAATTACTTATTTGAATAAGGGAGAAGTACCCGGAACAGTTTTAAATCAGTTTTCAATGGATGAAACCGGCAAGTATTTTAGAATAGCTACTACTACTAATACCTCAAATAGTTTATATGTGTTAGATGATACCGTAAATATCATAGGAAGGCTTGAAGATATTGCCCCGGGAGAGAAAATATATTCAGTGAGATTCATGGGCAACAGGGCATATATGGTCACTTTTAAAACGGTAGATCCGTTATTTGTCATAGATTTAAAAGACCCGCAAAAGCCGTCTGTTTTGGGCGCATTAAAAATTCCTGGCTACAGTGACTATTTACATCCTTATGATGAAAATCATATTATCGGCTTCGGAAAAGACACGGTAGAGATTCCTTATAAGGATCACAATGGGAATGTGATAAGAACAACAGCTTTTTACAAAGGCATGAAAATGGCTATGTTCGATGTTAGTGATGTGACAAATCCTATAGAAAAATTTACGGAATTTATTGGAGATAGGGGTACAGAATCCGAATTATTAAAGAATCATAAAGCTTTATTATTCTCTAAAGAAAAAAATCTCCTGGCATTTCCCGTGACGCTCATGGAGGTGAAAGACGGCAAAAATGTTGATATGCAAGGCATTCCCCAATATGGTCAGTTTACATTCCAGGGTGCATATGTCTATAGAATAGATATGAACAGCGGTTTCGATTTAAGGGGTAAAATTACTCATTTAACCGGTGAAGATTATAAGAAAGCGGGTAATCATTGGTATGATAGTGAACGCAATGTAGAAAGAATGCTGTATATTGATGATACGCTTTACACATTATCGGAGCAAATGATAAAAGCACACAGCTTGGATGAATTACAAGAGAAAAATGCTATAACTATTCCATAAAAGATACTATAATATGAGCCGACCAAAGAGCAAAGTGTGATACTTGCATTAAATGGTCGGCTTATTTTTTTGTGCAATATGAGAATATAAAAGATGATTTTCTCAAACTATATAAACAGAGTTCTTAGCTTCAGGGGAAGCTTGCTTCCACTGAAGGTTAGAAATCGTTATCCAGAGGGCAAACAGAATTTAATAATTGATTTAAAAAACTCCAAGCTCCGGGCTCCAAGCTCCGAGCTAATTTAATAGTAAGGAGCCGCTATTTTGGAAAAAATAAAAAAATATCTTAAATACATCATTATCGGAATCATTACAGGATTGTGCAACGGCTTGTTTGGCTCCGGTGGAGGAACCATTGCGGTTCCTGCTATGGAGATAGTTTTGGATGTAGAAGAGCATAGAGCTCATGCAACTGCGCTGGCAATTATTCTCCCGCTGACACTTATTAGTGCATTTTTTTATATTCAACATGATTATGTGAATTGGAACCTTACATGGCAGGTATCTATCGGAGGAATTATAGGAGGATATATAGGGGCAAAAATCCTAAAGAAGATTCCTGCCAATATCCTTCGCAAGATATTTGGCATATTTATGATTATTGCTGCCGTAAGGATGGTGATGTAGCATGTTTATTGCAATCCTTGCAGGTTTGGCATCCGGTATCATAAGCGGAATGGGGATAGGGGGAGGGACTATCCTTATTCCTGTGCTGGTTTTTATTCTGCATACAGACCAGCATATTGCACAAAGCATCAACCTTCTCTATTTTATTCCGACGGCAATCATAGCACTTATTGTCCATATTAAGTGTAAAAGAATTGACTTCAAGCTTGCAATGATCATCGTAGCTTTTGGAATCATAGGAGCAGTCATAGGCTCACGACTTGCCGTAAAGCTTCCGTCAGAGCTTCTGAAAAAAATGTTCGGCATTTTTTTATTTGCTATGGGTATCTATGAAACATTCAGAAAAACCCCTAAAGAGAATACTGATAAATAAAACCGTAAAGACATTTACTCTTGTGAAGACATTGACGTAAGGCTTGATTTGGTATATAATTCTGAATAAATATTTACCAAAAAGAGGTCTTAATTGAGTAGGAGTGATAATATGGAAAGAGTTTATAATTTTTCTGCAGGACCGTCAATGCTTCCGCAGACCGTTTTAGAAAAGGCGCAGAAGGAAATGGTACAGTATGGAGATTCGGGAATGTCAGTGATGGAAATGAGTCATCGTTCCAGTCACTTTGAAGAAATCATAGATACTACAGAAAAGATCCTTCGTGAAGTCATGGGGATTCCTAATAATTATAAGGTGTTATTCTTACAAGGTGGTGCTTCAAGTCAATTTTCGATGATTCCTATGAATCTGCTGACAAAAAATAAAAAAGCAGACTATGTAGTTACAGGTGAATTTGCGTCAAGAGCATATAAAGAAGCTTTAAAATATGGTGAAATAAATAAGATAGCTTCTTCAGAGGATAAAAAATTCAACTATATTCCCAAGTTGGATTGTGCAAAATTTGATAAAGAAGCAGATTATTTTTATATTACTACCAATAATACGATATATGGGACCAAATATATTGAACTGCCTGATACAGGGTGTGTTCCTTTGGTTGCCGATATGTCGTCAAATATACTTTCTGAAAATTATGATGTATCCAAGTTTGGATTGATTTACGCCGGGGCTCAGAAAAACATGGGACCTGCAGGATTAACGGTTATTATTATACGTGATGATTTAATAGGTCATGCGATGGATATGACTCCTACAATGTATGATTATAAAACTCATGTACAAACCGGCTCTATGTATAATACGCCTCCAACGTACAGCATCTATATCTGTAAGCTTGTTCTTGAATGGCTAAAAGACTTAGGCGGAATTCCCGCGATGGAGAAAATCAATATTAATAAAGCAAATATTCTATACGATTATTTGGATAATTCATCCTTATTTGAAGGAACTGCTGTTAAGAAAGATCGTTCTATCATGAATATTCCTTTTGTTTGCTCATCAGAAGATTTGAATAAAAAATTTATTAAAGAAGCGACAGCAAAAGGGTTTGTGAATCTTAAGGGACACAGATCTGTAGGAGGAATGCGTGCCAGCATTTATAATGCAATGCCGACTGAGGGCATTAAGAGTTTAGTTGAATTTATGAAAAAGTTTGAGGTAGACAATAGATAATCTTCCTTTGATATCCTGAACAAATAATGATACATGATGATATTCTTCATAGTCATATTATATTAAGGTTGAGATTAGAATAAGAAGAGGTGTAAGGATTGTATAAAGTTAAGATGTTGAATAATATATCGCAAACAGGTTTAGCACTTTTTGATAAGAACAGCTACAACGTTGCAGAGGAAATAGATAATCCGGATGGTATATTGGTAAGAAGTGCGATGATGCATGACATGGAACTGCCGGTGTCTTTACAAGGTGTTGCAAGAGCCGGAGCCGGAGTGAATAATATTCCTATTGATAAATGTTCAGAGAAGGGAATTGTAGTGTTTAATACGCCCGGTGCGAATGCAAATGCTGTGAAGGAACTGACAATAGCAGCGTTGTTACTTTCTTCACGTAAGATAATTGAAGGTATTCAGTGGGTAAAATCATTAGAAGGTCAGGAAGAAGATATCACTAAAATTATTGAAAAAGAAAAGGCTAGATTTGCAGGCCCGGAAATAGAAGGCAAAAAGCTTGGTGTTATTGGTTTAGGGGCTATTGGAGTGATGGTTGCCAATGCTGCTAAATCTTTGGGAATGGAAGTAGAGGGTTTCGATCCTTACATCTCAGTGGATGCAGCATGGGGTCTTTCAAGAAGTGTAAAGAAAGCTTCTGACTTGCGGTCCTTGCTTGAAAACTGTGATTACATCACACTTCATATACCGTTAACAGATGAGACGAAGCATTTTATCAATTCGGAGAAGCTTTCATATATAAAAAAAGGTGTAAGGATGCTTAATTTTTCCAGGGGAGAACTTGTAAATAACGACAACTTAAAAGATGCGATTCAAAGCGGAAGTGTAAGTACCTACATCACTGACTTTCCTGATGAAGACCTTTTGGGATTGGAGAATGTTATTGCTATTCCTCATATGGGAGCATCTACCATGGAGTCGGAGGAAAATTGTGCAGTAATGGCTGTGAAGCAGTTGATAGATTTCTTAGAGAATGGAAACATTAGTCATTCAGTAAATTTTCCAACCTGTGAATTAAACAGGTCAACTGAGCATCGTATCACTGTAGCTCATAAAAACATTCCTAATATGGTAGCTCAAATATCCACTGCATTGTCAAAGATGAATATTGCGAATATGGTAAATAAAAGCAAGGGCAACCTAGCTTATACGATTTTAGAGATTGAGGACAGTGCTCCAAAAGAACTGATTGCTAAGCTGGAACAGATAGAAGGAATTTTGAAAATAAGAGTAATATAAAAACAGCTTGGAGCTTGGAGCTTGGAGAAAAACCACGAAATTAAAAGAAAACACATTTTCATTATTATTCATATTTTAAAAATGAGATACGAGAGTAAAAAGTAAGCCGGTCAATTTGACCGGCTTCTGTTTTTATTACTTAAATTTATTCATTACAAGGCCTGTGATAATCTTTGGATAAAAATAGGTAGATTTTTGTGGCATCTTTTCTTTTGCCAAAGAAACGTCCTTGATTTCATATACCTTGGTAGCATTTAGCATGAAAGAACATTGGAAGTCTCCGTTCTTTATCCATTCAATTGCTTCTTCTGGATTTCTGGTGTATGCTAAATTTTTCTGATTCGCCATGTTTTCCTTATCGATACCTAGAATTTTTTCAAGGATTAAAGTATGAAGAATACTTACATCCAAATTCCTGTATGCTGCTGATTTATCGGTAAGCATTTCAACCATGACATCAAGATTTTTAAGAGTAAGTACATAGCAGTAATCTTTCCCGGTATACAAGCCAAAGACTTTCTCCTTGTTTCTTGTTGCAAGTTGTTGTTCGAGTTCATCACTTATTGGATTTTCAGCATTGCCTACAGTAATTTTTTCAATTGCAAAATCCTGCTGCAGCTTCTTAACCAATTCAGCCTCATCAAAGTTTTCTAAATCCTTAATTAATCTATGGGTTGGGAAGACAACAAGACCGGGATCGTCCATATCTACAATCATCATCATGACATAATTAAACAAGTCTTCCTTAGAATAATCAGGGTATTCTTGTCTTAACTTATTTCTGAAATTCAAAGCTGTTTCATAACGGTGATGTCCATCAGCGATGAAAAGCTGCTTGTCTGCAAAATTCTTGCGAACATCCTGAATAATGGATTGATCAGTAATAATCCATAAGTTTTGTATAATACCTTCCTGTGAAGTAAAGGTGATTTCAGGTGACAGCCGTGAAATACTTTGAATAATATTGTGTATCTTTTTTTCAGGATCAAGATATAAAGAAAAGATCTGACTGAAGTTGCTAAAGGTAGTCGACATAAGGTTGAACCTATCAGTCTTCGCTTTGGACAATGTTTCTTCATGAGGAAGCACAACACCTTTGGAAAATTCCTCAAGCTCAATTAGACCTATAAAGCCTTTAAAAGACTTTTTTTGCCCGTTCTTCAAAGTGAATATCTGTTCATAAAGATAAAGTGCAGGCTGTGATTCAAAGACCAAGGTATTATCAGCTAACCACTCATTAAGTGTAGCAGAAGCCCTTGTATATTTGTTATCTGTATCACTATCCTTTTCAAGTTCCTTAGCAAGTTCCAAACGAATTACATTATTTGGGTGCCTCTTATAATATTCTTCCTGCGCTGAAGGAGATATTATATCATAGGGTGGAGTAGTAACCCTGCTTAAGTCGTAAATTTTTTCATCATTGTAACGCAATCCTCTAAAAGGAATCAAGTTTGCCATGTTTTTCACCTCACAAAAAATCTCCATGCAATTTTATATTATAATCCACTCATAGTCAAGTATGAGTATGAGCAATTGAACTGAGAATTAACTTGAATTTCCAGGAGATTCTTTACCTTGTTAAGAATGACATTACTCTCTTTTTGTTATCCTGAGCATGAGCGAGGATGTTGCTTTTAAAGAATTATTTATTTTTTATGATAGATTTCTGTTATTACTTCACATAATAGTACTATAAATAAAATAAAATGGAGCAGATATTATGTTGAGATTTAGTACAGTGATCGGATTGCCTGTAGTCAGTATAAAAAGCGGTACAAAAATAGCAGTTGTAAAAGACATTATATTTGATGCAAATACTAAAAAGTTGGTGGGTCTGGTGGTTCATTGTAAGAAGTTGATGTTTAATAACAAAATTATTCTTATAGAAGATATAATGAGTGCCGGGATAAATGCGATATTAATAGAAGATGAGGATATATTAATTTCCAGTGAAAAGCTGACTCAGCTTCCAAATACAAAAAAATATTGGGAGGAATTTATTGGGACACCTGTATATAGTGATAATGGAGTGAATATCGGTGAAATTCAAGATGTTTCATTTGATTGGGAGTTAGGTTTGCTAGAAGAGCTTGAAATATCTGATGGTGTTGTACAAGATTTGATAGAAGGGAGAAAAATTTTACCCGCTCTTGAATCAATAGAATTAGAACAGGGAATAGTAATTATAGATACGCACAATATGAATCAATTAAAAAATAGCGGTAAAGGAATAAAAAAGTTCTTATTAGAAGGGAGTAATGAAGATGGAAAGAAGTAATTTTACCAGAGGATTGATTGCAGGAACAATCGTTGGAGCAACAGTAGCTATGATGATGAATCCTATGGAAGAGAAAGATAGAAAAAAATTCAAAAGAAAAAGCAACCGTATGATGAAAAGTATGGGAGATATAATTGGTGAAGCGATAGAGGATTTAGTCGATATGAGAAGATAAATAAGTGTTTATACAGGGGCGGCCTGCGGTCGCCCGATTTATTCATTATATTGTATATCTTGCGGGTGACCAGTGATTGCCCCTGAAGTAGGTTGATATCTTAACGTTGTTAGTTTAATATTTATCATTAATGTGTTTATAGGGTGTCGAAAATGAAACTTATTTTTAAAAGAAAATATTTATTATATACTGCCGCAGGAATCATTCTTCTACTGTTGACTCTTTTTATTTATACTATACGCACTTCTTTACTAGAGGTATTAAGCCCTGTTTTATTTGCTCTGCTGATTACATATCTCTTAAATCCTTTTGTCAATCTTCTTGAAAGGCGAAAAGTGGCCCGAGGTGTTGGAATTATTATTGTATATGTATTTGTAATCACAATGACGGTTATTATGCTTAGATTTATCATTCCTGAGTTGGTGGGCAGCATTAAAGAACTGACTCTTACAATACCGGTTTATTTTGAAAAATATACGATTATTTTCTATGAGATTGTAATACGATATCAGCATAGTGATTTGCCCATCCGAATTAAAGAAATATTGAATCAGAATATATATAATATTCAACAATCACTGGTGCAATCATTACAAATGATAGTAGAAACTATCACCGGAGCATTTTCCTTTTTATTTGACTTTATATTGGCAATTGTGATTGCTTTTTATATGCTTAAAGATATTGAAAAGTTTAAAAAACTTTTGCAATCCTTAATCCCTAGGAGTGCGCGCAAATGGACTTTATCAGTAGCAGAAGATATTGATTTGATTTTATCAGGATTTATACGAGGACAGCTGCTAGTGGCCTTGGTGTTAAGTGTAATTACTACTGCCGGATTATGGTTATTAGATATAAAGTATGCTCTCATACTAGGAGTGATAGCAGGACTATTAGATGTCATCCCTTATTTTGGGCCTATTTTAGGTGCAGTTCCTGCAGTAGTGATTGCTTTTATTGACAGTCCTATCAATGCAGTATGGGTAATACTTTTATATATCTTTATTCAGCAATTAGAGGGTGCTGTATTATCTCCTAAGATTGTCGGGAGCAGGGTAGGTCTTCATCCGATAGCAATTATCATAGCAGTTCTTTTAGGTGGGAAGCTTTTCGGTTTATTTGGCTTGCTGATTGCGGTTCCTGTTGCTGGGATTATTAAGGTGTTAGGGTGTAGGATTATAAAAAGTTTGATTTGACAATTAGAAATTGATTTTATATAATAACGCATATAATATATTATTAAAAAACGGTGATGAAGAGTAGTACATTTACTGATGTATCCAGAGAGAGAGTCCATGGTTGAAAGATTCTTTGCAGGGGTTAATGGAAGCAGCTTCTGAGTTTTAATATCGAAATTATTAGGAGTAGATATTAACGTAAGGCTGCTTTAAAGCTGTAAAGTGGCTGAGGCTTAAGTTGTCTCTTCAACTAGGGTGGTACCGCGTGAACAGCTCTCGTCCCTATTTTTATAGGATGGGAGTTTTTTTATTGCCCTATTTGCCCTATAAATGACAGACAAATTGAATGAAAGATTCTTGCTGGGATCAGAATGACAAACATTCTGAAACGTTTTCCTGTCATTCTGAACGAAGTGAAGGATCTTCTGCAATTAGGTCTGCTAGTGCTGAGAATAATACTAAAATAATAAGTATATAGACGAAAGGAAGAGAAAATGGACAAATTAGGATTGAATGAAATAAGAGAAAGATATTTAAGTTTTTTTGAAAGTAAGGAGCATCTAAGACTACCAAGTTTTCCGCTGGTGCCCCAAAATGACCCGAGCATTTTATTGATTAATGCAGGAATGACTCCTTTAAAACCATATTTTACCGGAAAAGAAGTGCCGCCAAGAAAAAGAGTCACCACCTGTCAAAAATGTATCCGTACTCCTGATATTGAGCGTGTAGGTAAGACTGCACGACACGGTACATTTTTTGAAATGCTGGGTAATTTCTCTTTTGGAGATTACTTTAAGAAAGAAGCTGCCGCATGGGCGTGGGAATTTGTGACTCGGGATTTAAAGCTTCCTGTCGATAAGCTGTGGGTCAGCATCTACTTAGAAGATGAGGAAGCGTTTGAGATATGGACAAAAGAAATAGGTGTATCACCTGACAGAATCGTAAGGATGGGTAAGGAAGATAATTTTTGGGAACATGGGACAGGCCCATGCGGACCTTGTTCAGAGATATATTTTGATAGAGGACCCGAAGCCGGCTGTGATGATCCTGATTGCAAAGTAGGTTGTGATTGTGACCGGTTTGTAGAGTTTTGGAATCTTGTTTTTACACAATTTGATAAGGATGAACAGGGTAATTATAATCTTTTGCCTAAGCCGAATATAGATACTGGAATGGGTCTCGAAAGGCTCGCTGCTATTATGCAAGGAGTCGGATCGTTATTTGAAGTGGATACTGTAAAGAATATCATGGAGCACGTGACCAAAGTTGCGGGAGTCAAATATACGGAAAATAAAAAAACCGACGTTTCACTTCGAGTAATTACCGACCATATCCGCAGCACTGTTTTTATGGTTTCAGACGGTGTGCTTCCATCTAATGAAGGCAGGGGATATGTCTTGAGAAGACTGCTCAGGAGAGCTGCCCGTCACGGAAAACTGCTGGGGGTTGAAAAGCCATTTCTTTATGAAGTTGCCGAAACAGTTATTAATGAATCCAAGGAAGCATATCCTGAACTTAGAGAAAAAAGTGAACATATTAAAAGAGTTATTAAAGTAGAAGAAGAAAGATTTGATGAAACAATTGATAAAGGACTAATTATACTAAATCAATTTATTGAAGAATTAAAACAATCCAATCAAAAGATGCTAAGCGGAGAAAAAGTATTTATGCTTTATGATACTTACGGTTTTCCGAATGATTTGACCAGAGAAATACTGACTGAACAGGGAATGGAGATAGATGAAGCAGGATTTGATAAAGAAATGGATGAGCAAAGACGAAGAGCCAGAGCTGCTCGACAAGAATCTAATACGGCAGCTTGGGGTGGAGATGCGTTTGATATGTTGGATCAAAATATCAGTACACAGTTTATTGGCTATTCTCAATTTGCGTCAATATCTACCGTATTAGCAATTATTAAAGAAGATAACGAAGTTGAGAAGGCTTCAGAAGGAGAGCAGATAACCATTATTCTGGACAAAACACCGTTTTATGGAGAGAGTGGAGGACAGGTAGGAGATATAGGTAAGCTGGAAAACGATACTGTGAAAATAAAGGTACTGGATTGCAAGAAACAAGGAAAAGAAAAATATATTCACATCTGTGAAATAGAATCAGGTGAAATAAAAAAAGGTGATGAGGTGAAAGCAGTGATAGATCTGGAAAGGCGAAAAGCTGTATCCAGAAACCACTCCGCAACTCATTTACTGCAGAAGGCATTGCGTAAAGTTCTCGGCGAACACGTTGCTCAGTCAGGTTCCTTTGTAACACCGGAAAGATTAAGATTTGACTTTTCTCATTATTCGGGCATGACAAAAGAAGAACTTGAAAAGGTAGAAGATGAAGTGAATCATGTTGTACTTGACAGTCTGCCTGTTGAAGCAAAGGAAATGCCTATTGATGAAGCTAGAAAAATGGGTGCTACTGCCCTTTTTGGGGAAAAATACGGTGATATCGTAAGACTTGTTAAGATGGGCGATTATAGTCTTGAACTATGTGGAGGATGTCATCTTACTGCCACAAGTCAAGTAGGAACTTTTAAGATACTAAGTGAGGGCGGAGTCGCTGCCGGAGTTAGAAGAATTGAGGCAGCAACAGGCTTAGAAGCACTTAAATATTATGCATCAAAAGAAAAAGCGTTGGAAGAGGTAGCCGGTATTCTCAAGAGCAGTCCAGCAGATATAGTAAAAAAGGCAGAAGCATTGGCTAATGACTTCAAGAGCAGCCAAAAAGAGGTAGAGGCATTAAGGAGCAAATTAGCACGTGGCTCAATAGATGATATTCTTTCAAAGGCGGGCGAGGTTAAAGGAATCAAAGTTATTACTGCCAGAATGGATGAGTTGGATATGGACGGCTTAAGAAATATGGGAGATGCTTTAAAAGATAAGCTAGGTTCCGGTGTGATCGTGCTTGCAACAGGAAAAGATGAAAAGGTAAGCTTTGTTGCAATGGCAACAAAGGATATGGTCGGCAAAGGAATTCATGCCGGAAACATTATCAGAGAGATAGCAAAGGCTGCAGGCGGCGGCGGTGGCGGACGCCCAGATATGGCGCAGGCAGGTGGTAAGGACACTTCTAAAATAGATGAAGCTTTAAGTATGGTTGCAGGCTTGGTTGAACAGCAGGCAAGTAAAACTTTTGGTTGATGAACAACTATGAGAAACTTTAAGATATATCTTTACTATTAAACATATATCAAAGGAAAGGAGTAATTAAAATGACCGATTGTATTTTTTGCAAAATTGCAGCAAAACAAATTCCATCTTCTATAGTCTATGAAGACGAAAAAGTTTTAGCGTTCAAAGATATTAATCCTGCAGCGCCTGTTCATGTTTTAATTATCCCAAAGCAGCATTTTTCATCTGTGATGGAAATAAATGAAAAGAATGCAGAGATTATCGCACATATCTTTACAATATGCACCAAACTTGCGGCAGACCTTGGGGTTTCCGATAAAGGTTTTAGAGTTGTCAATAACTGTGGTGAGGATGGCGGACAGACGGTAGGACATATACATTTTCATCTTTTAGGGGGAAGACCTCTTGCATGGCCACCGGGATAAATTTAAAAATCACTCTATTGACATATTTCCAAGCTTTAAGGTATAATTAATTTGTGTTGTATTCTTGTGTGGTTACCATTAATTTACAAAACCGAGATTTACAACTCATACCGCGCACAATTGATAGTAGCGGAGGGAGGGAAATATATGTCAGAGATAAGAATCAAAGATAACGAGTCATTGGACAGTGCACTTCGCCGATTCAAACGTCAATGTGCTAAATCGGGTGTTTTATCAGAAGTTAGAAAAAGAGAACACTATGAAAAGCCCAGTGTGAAACGTAAGAAAAAGTCGGAGGCTGCAAGAAAAAGAAAATTCAAGTAATTATATTGGTGTTGACTCTATGAAAAGGAGGGGTGATGAAAATGTCCCTCAAAGACAGATTGTTGGAAGACATGAAATCAGCGATGAAGGATAAGGATACAATCAGAAAGAATACTATTCAGATGACTAGAGCCGCAATCCTTCAAATTGAAAAAGATAACAAGGTGATTCTCGATGATGAAGGGATTATTGATGTACTGGCAAAGGAAGTTAAGAAGAGAAAAGATGTACTCCCTGAATATCAAAAGAGTGAACGACAGGATTTAATTGATGATTTAAATAGAGAGATTGAAGTTTTGATGGGCTATTTGCCTGAACAATTGTCTGAGGAAGAGCTGGAGGAAATAGTGAAAGCAGCTATTGAAGAGGTTGGAGCTTCCAGTATGAAAGATATGGGAAAGATAATGACAGCAGTAATGCCGAAGACAAAAGGTCGCGCGGATGGCAAGATGATTAATGCCCTTGTTAAAAAATACTTAGCATAAAGGTAGACCAGGATTTTTCCTGGTCTATTTTTTATATAATTTTTTTAATACTAAACAACTCATCCAGTACTGCCCAGTTCTGCGGGAAAGAACGTCCCAGCACCCAATAGCTTACGCCGCGCAATCCGAGGTGATGTATCAGCTCATATTTTGCTAATACGCTTCGAGCATCCTCAAACCAGACAATATGTTCTTTTTCGTTACTATCAAAGTAATTAAAATATGGAGATTGTGATATGGTATCATAATGGATAACTGTCTTGGCATTTTGAGCCAATTCAACTGCTGCCTTCGGACTCAGAGTTTTTGCATAAGGGCCTCCACGTACATAAGGAAGTATCCAATCATAGCCGTAGAGAGGCATTCCCATCATAATCTTATGTGCAGGAATCACAGAAAGTGCGTAATCCAATACACTTTTTACCTGATTCAAAGGAGCTACCGGCATAGGAGGTCCACCTGACCATCCCCATTCATAGGTCATCGGCATTGTAAAATCCACAATATTTCCATGTACAGGATAATCATGTGCGGTATACCATGGACCTGTGAGATCTGCTGAGTGTTTTGGTGCAAGTGCAGTGGTAATGATATGTCCTGTGTTTTTCAGACGCATTTTCAGTTTTTCGAGGAAGCTATTATAGAGCTCTTTATCTTCAGGGCTTACTCGTTCAAAATCTACATTGATGCCATAATAATTTTTACTTGAAAGAGTAGTGACAATATGCTCGATTAGTGTACTTTGTATGCTTGGGTTTGATAAAATTATATGAGCCAATTCAGTGCTGAATGTACCTTGTGCAAAGTTTGTTAATACCATTAACGGGGCGATTTTATTTTCGCGCGCAGTTCGAATCAAATCCACATCATTTACAGGTATTAAAGTACCATCTGCTTTCACACGATAGCTAAAAATACTCAGATATGTAAGGTAAGATGTAATTCCACGTAAAAGATTAATCTCATTGCCTCTTCCGGTTGGTTCAATATAACCGTTCACTTCCAAAGCTCCCAATCGTTTAGAAACAGAGGGGATCTTTAGTTGTTGGCCCGGATATATGAGACTTGGATTTTGTATATTATTTACCTGCACTAAAGCAGTGACAGTGGTTCTGTATTGTTGTGCAATAAGCCATAAGTTTTCTCCGGGACGCACCATGTGAGTCTGTAATCCTTGCGAAATTACAATACTTTGACCAGGCATGATCAAAGATGGATTTTCAACTTCATTTTCACGAAGAATTTGCTCCAGTGGAACGCCGTAGATTTGGGAAATGCCCCATAAGGTTTCTCCAGGTCGTATAACATGAATAAGCATAATTTTACCTCCTATTATCATCACTTATTATATATATATGATTTTAGAACGACAGATGAGTATTTTTTAAAATTAATAAGTTTTCTGTTTATTTTCTTCAGCTTAAAAAGGCAGATAAGGTGTTGAAAAAAAACTTATAATAGCTTAGAATACATTTAGGAAAGTATAAGCTTTTGTGAAAAAGTGCAATATAAATTAAAAGTAAAATAGACATTAAGAGGTGACTTATGTTAGAGATTCTATTTCCCAGTTTGATTGTAGAAACCATAGAAAATATTGATTTAGAAACATTGCAAAAGAATAATATCAAGGGATTGGTTTTAGATATTGATAACACGTTGGTTGCGTGGGATATAAAAGAAGCAGATGAAAAGGCTATGCGGTGGATTCAATATGTAAAGAGTCAAGGAATTAAAGTTTGTCTTGTTTCTAATAATACGGAAGACAGGGTGGTCAAGTTTAACGAGAATCTAAGTCTATTTGCTATACATGCTGCGAATAAGCCAAGCAAAATGCCATTTTTGAAAGCATTGAGATATTTAGAGCTTAAGCCTGAGGAAATTGCCGTAGTGGGAGATCAGATTTTCACTGATGTATTAGGCGGAAACCGTCTGAATATGTTTACTATATTAGTTACTCCTATCAGTCAAAAGGAATTTCCATTTATCAAAATGAAAAGATTTTTTGAAAAACGGGTGCTGAAGAGCTATGAGAAAAAGTTCAGCAAGAAGTGAGATAGTTCACGGTTCACAGATTTTTTGAAACTTAAAATCCTTCGTTGACGCTCAGGATGACAACCAATGCAATTATGCTGCATTATTTATAACATCCGGGGATTCGTGAATGCTCTACGTTTGATGGATGTTAGAAAAGGCAATTATCGTTTTAATTTGCCATTGGAATAACAATCATTGTACAATTATGTCATAAAATATAAATAACTATAAACGGGGGAATATCAATGTACAATTCTATCAACGGTAGTACGAAAGTTCTTGGCATAATCGGTGACCCCATAGAGCATAGCTTGTCACCTGAGATACATAATACGATTTGCCGTGAATTAAAGCAAAACTATGCATATGTTCCCTTTAAATTGCCGGCAAAAGATATTGAGTCGGCTGTCAACGGATTTAAAGCGCTAGGGGTAACAGGTTTCAATGTAACCATTCCTCATAAAAAAAATATTATTCAATATCTTGATGAAGTATCAGAAGAAGCGCTGCTCATGGGTGCAGTGAATACGGTCAAAAATGTGCAAGGCAAATTATATGGCTATAACACCGACGGAGAAGGTTTTATCAAATCTCTTAAAGCTCATGATGTAAGTGTAAAAAATAAGAATATTGTAATTTTAGGAGCGGGTGGAGCTGCCCGGGGCATTTCTGTAAAAATTGCCATGGGAGGCGCAAAAAGCATTACTATTTTAAACAGGACTCCGGAAAAGGCGCAGGAAATATGTGATATCATCAATCAAAATGTTGCAGATATTTGTAAAGGTGCTTTATTGGATATAAATAGCCTAAAAGCCTGCGCACATTCCTGTGATATTCTTATCAACACCACTCCGATAGGAATGCATCCTCATACAGCTGAAAGTCCGGTAGAAAACTTTAGTTTTCTAAATTCCGAAACGGTAGTCTGCGATCTGATTTATAATCCTAAAAAAACGCTTTTTTTGTCAAATGCAGAAGAAAAGAGCTGCAAAATTATCAACGGATGGGGAATGTTGGTTTGTCAAGCTGTTAGTGCTTATGAAATATGGACAGGAATAAATATAAATGACAATATTATCAAAAAATTACACAATATGAACAAAAACTAGCAGGAATTTGAAATAATTTATAGAATATTAATATATCATAGGACTAATGACCTAATTTATTTATAAAAAATGGAGAAATTTGGTGGGGTTATCAATGTTCAATGAGAAACGAAAAAAATTAGGAGACCTTTTAGTAGAAGCAGGAATGATTACTGCAGACCAGTTAGGGGAAGCTCTTGTAGTTCAGAAGCAAACCAGTAAAAAGCTAGGTGAGATATTGATAGACAGGCAGCTTATTACCCAAGATCATATTATTCAAGTATTGGAATTTCAATTAGGAATTCCGCAGGTTTCTTTGGAAAAGTATGATATTGACCCCGAAGCACCAAAGAAGATCAGTGAAAATCTTGCAAAACGTCATGAACTGATTCCTATAAAGATAGATAGGAATAAGCTGATTATTGCAATGAGCGACCCATTAAATATATTTGCTATTGATGATGTGAGAATCTTTTCAGGAATGGAAGTTCAGCCTGTTATTGCAACCTCCCATGATGTTACACATGCCATAGATATATATTATGGAAAGCATGAAGCCATTAAGGCGGCAGAAGACTATAAAAAGGAATATGGTATTACTTCGCAAAGTGATAAAACAGATGAAAATATTGAGGATGTTGTCAATAGCGCACCTATTGTCAAAATGGTAAATTCCGTAATTGATCGGGCGGTAAGATTAAAGGCGAGTGATATACATATAGAACCTTTTGAAAAATCTATCCGTATAAGATACCGGATAGATGGGCAACTTGCAGAAGTGATGGTACATGATATTCAACTGCTTCCTGCGATTGTAACCAGGATAAAAATCACCGCAGAGATGAATATTGCCGAAAAGAGAAAACCTCAGGACGGACGTATTTCTATAGTTGTAGATAACAATGAGTATGATCTTAGAGTTTCTGTTCTCCCTACGGTGCATGGAGAAAAAGTCGTTATTAGAATTACAGATAAAAAAGGACTAATGCGGTCTAAGGAACAATTAGGGTTCTTTACTGACGATCTTGAAAAATATAGTAATATTTTAAAAAGTCCTCATGGTATGATTTTAGTGACCGGACCTACCGGAAGTGGAAAATCTACTACTCTATATACAACCATCAGCGAGCTCAATAAGGATAATCTCAATATCATTACTGTTGAGGATCCTGTCGAAGCAATGATTGATGGAGTTAATCAGGTACAGGTAAATCCTAAGGCAGGATTGGATTTTGCAACTGCATTGCGTTCCATTCTCCGACAGGATCCTGACATCATCATGATAGGAGAAATCCGTGACAGAGAAACAGCAGAAATATCTGTAAGGGCTGCTGTGACCGGTCATCTTGTCATAAGTACGCTTCATACCAATGATGCACCAAGCACTATTTCACGTTTAATGGATATGAATATTGATCCGTTTTTGATTAGCACATCATTAGTGGGGATTATTTCGCAAAGATTGGTAAGAAGAATATGTCCACGATGCAAGGAAAAGTATGTCCCTTTACAGACCGAACTCGATTTATTGGGTTTGACTTTAGAGGAACAACCTATTTTTTATAAAGGCAAGGGATGTAATTTTTGTCATCATTCAGGTTATCAGGGACGAGTAGGGGTATATGAGATTATGCCGATATCACATCATATCAGGCAGATAATTAATCAGGGTGAATCCTCTGATGTTTTATATCAACAGGCGGTGAAGGAAGGTATGAGCACTTTGAAGAAGAGCTGCATACGATTGGTTCAGCAAGGAATGACCACCTTTGAAGAACTGGTTCGGGTAGCTTATTCTATAGATTGATTTCCTAAAGAGATGCAGAGGTGAAAAGATGAACATAGATGATTTTTTAAAATACACTATGTCAAAAGGTGCATCAGATTTACATATTACTGTAGGGATTCCGCCGACGATGAGACTGGATGGACAACTTGTACCTATTGGGGATTGTAAACTGAAGCCTGAAGACACGGAGAAAATCATCAGACAGATATTGTCTGATACTCAGTTTAACTCTTTTGAAGAAAAGGGTGAGCTTGATTTTTCTTTTTCACTCGCAGGGGTGGGCCGTTTTAGAATTAATGTATTTCATCAAAGGGGTACCATGTCTGCAGCCATTCGGCTGGTAGCATCAACAATACCGGAACCGGAAAGGTTAGGACTGCCGACCTCGGTAGTGGAACTGGCCAAGTATACCCGTGGATTGATTCTGGTTACCGGACCGACCGGAAGTGGTAAATCAACCACGCTGGCATCTCTAATTAATATGATTAATCAACAGAGGGGAAATCACATTATTACCCTAGAAGATCCGATAGAATACTTGCACAAGCATGGAAAAAGCATTGTCAATCAGAGGGAAATAGGTCATGACACCCAAAATTATGCTAATGCCTTAAGAGCAGCATTAAGACAAGATCCGGATGTCATTTTGGTCGGAGAGATGCGTGATCTGGAGACTATTTCTATTGCCGTTACTGCTGCCGAAACAGGGCATCTTGTATTATCTACGCTGCATACTGTGGGGGCTGCTAAAACCATCGATAGAGTGATAGACATTTTCCCTCCTTTTCAGCAGCAGCAGATAAGGGTGCAGTTATCAACCGTTCTTCAAGCAGTTGTATCCCAACAGCTTATTTCTAAAAAGGACCAGCATGGAAGAATAGCGGCGGTAGAAGTGATGATTGCAAATCCGGCAATCAGGAACCTTATCCGTGAAGGCAAGACACATCAGATTACTTCTATGATTCAGACCGGAATGAAGTTTGGTATGCAAACCATGGATTATGCATTAGCGAATCTCTATAAAAAAGGAATTATTACATCAGAAGAAGCAATGATTTATTGTGTGGATCAAGACCTTCTTAGAAAGATGTTAATGTAATATAGTGGGGAGTGAGGAGTAGGGAGCGGGTAGTAACATTGCTGAAGATATGTGTATAAAGATACAAGAATTACGAACCGTATTATGAAGGAGTTGCAGCTTATGCCTGTTTATCTATATAAAGCAAAAACTTTTGATGGACAAACGGTTAAAGGAACAATTGAAGGAAATGACAGAACAGTTGTGATATCTATGCTGAAGGAAAGAAAATATTATCCGGTCCGGATTATTGAGCAGGGAATGCTGCAGAAGGATATCACTTTTGAATTTATGGAAAGTGTGAAACTCAAAGAATTGGCAGTGTTTTGCCGCCAATTTTCCACTATCATTAATGCAGGTGTATCGGTATTAGGCTGTTTAGATATGCTTCGGCAGCAGACAGAAAATAAAAAGTTAAAAAAGATTATTGATAAAATATATGAATCGGTACAGAAAGGGTATACATTATCCGGAGCTATGCAGGAGCATAAGAGTTTTCCTCCCATCCTGCTCAACATGATTGAGGCAGGAGAGATAAGCGGAAGTCTGGATGTGGCACTTGAAAGAATGGCAGCCCATTTTGAAAAGGAAAGCAAGCTCAAGCAAAAGGTACAGGAGGCCATGACTTATCCTATTATAATATCAATGATAGCATTCATTGTAATTACTATTTTGCTAGCCTTTGTGGTACCTACTTTTGTCAATATGTTTGCAGGCTTGGGTATGGAATTGCCTTCAGCTACGAAAGCATTATTAGGGATTAGTAGTTTTATCAGAACACGGTGGTATATCGCTTTAGGAGTTTCTATTGTTTTGACTGCTCTATTTAAATATTTTACTGCTACTGACTTTGGCAGAAATGTGCTGGATATGACAAAGTTGAAGATGCCCATATTCGGGCCATTAAATAGAAAGATTGTTTCCTCAAGATTTACAAGAACATTGGGTACCCTGCTTGCTTCCGGCTTGCCGATATTAACCTGTTTGGAAGTATCATCACGGGTGGTAGGTAATTATGCAGTATATAAAGGATTAGACAAAGTACGGCAGGACGTGAGCCGGGGAGAAAGTTTATCTAAGCCTATAGGGGAAATGGGGATATTTCCGCCAATGGTAACCCATATGATGAAAATTGGAGAGGATACGGGGGCGTTGGAAAGCATTTTGGCAAAGACAGCGGACTTTTATGATGATGAGGTAGAAACGGTAGTCACACAAATGACAACTTTATTAGAACCTTTAATCCTTTGTGTAATGGCGGTGGTGATCGGATTCATTGTGTTGTCCATAGTTCAGCCGATGTTTGGAATGTATGGAGGGATTACGGGATAGAAATCAAGCCTGGTGGTATTACCAGGCTAGTGGTATTGATCATATAAAAAATATATAAAAACATTATGAGGGGGAAATCATTATGTTAAAGTTTTTTACAAAAGCATTAAAAGAAAATAAAGGCTTTTCACTAATCGAGTTAATCGTTGTTATTGCGATTCTAGGTGTATTGGCAGGAGTAGCAGCGCCAAATGTAATAGGATATATTGATATGTCCAAGCGTAAAGCAGATATAGCAAGTGCAAGAACTATTGCAAATACTGTCATGGCTAGTATTGCAGCAGGTGAGACTTCAATACCCTCTTCTGACGGCACGTATGCTGTCAGCGAATTAACAGAGGTTATTGATAAACTTCAGTCAGCCCCAAAACCACAATATGATACTGATGCAGAATTTATTGTTGGAATATCAAGTAATGGCGCTGTTAGGGTAGGTGTTGGTACGAATGATGATGATGATACGATAGAGGACGAATTATATCCAAATGTAGATACAGAATATCAAAATTAAGTTAGTGTGTCATGCTAGCTTAATTATTAATTATTAATTATTAATTATGAGTGGGATGTATATGATATATTTATTTGTTTTAATTTTAGGGCTGGTAATTGGCAGTTTCCTCAATGTTTGTATTTACCGTATTCCATTGAAGCAGAGCATAGTGACGACTCCGTCCCACTGTACTGCTTGTGGGAAGCGTATCAAGTGGTATGATTTGATACCGGTATTAAGTTATTTGCTGTTGGGAAGAAAGTGTCGGTTCTGCAAACAAAAAATTTCAATAAGATATATGCAGGTAGAGCTGCTCAATGCAGCAGCCTACTTGTGGGTTTATTCTATATACGGTTTGTCGGTACAATTCTTTGCACTGTCTTTTTTGAGTTCATGCTTGGTTGTAATATCTTTCATTGATTTTGAGATACAGATTATTCCTAATGGTATCATTTTATTGATGCTAGTGATAGGTTTGATGATGCCGCATTTTAATAGGAATATTACATACATGGATGCAGTGCTTGGTTTTTTTGCCGCAAGTGTACCGTTGCTGCTTACTGCTATCCTTTCAAAAGGGGGAATGGGTGGCGGTGACATCAAGCTGATGGCGGTAGCAGGGTTGTTTTTAGGATGGAATCAGATACTGCTTGCACTGGTGATCGGGGCAGTGATTGGTTCAGTGATTGGGATTGCATTGATATTATTAAAAAGAATTCAGCGTAGGGATATGATTCCTTTCGGACCTTTCCTCGCAGCAGGTATATTTATTGCTATGCTGTATGGACAGCAGATACTGGCATAGTATATGGGGATGTGGAAGTACTGAAATGTGACATCATTGCTCAGGAACGTGACATGGGGACGGTTCCTCAGTCACACAAAAAGCGCATGACAGACGAACCGTCCCCATGTCACATTCCTTCTGTGTGCTAAGTCAGACTTTTTCAGTGGTTTCGAATGTATTAACAAAATGGAAGGATTGACTTCTAATGAGTGGAGCTTTTAACATCAAGGGGCATACGCTAATTGAACTCATTATAGTGATAGCAATTACTTCAGTTTTGACCTCAATATGTATTCTAAAAGTGCAGTGCAGTCAGGATGTGCTATTAGAAAAATGTGCAAATAGACTGGTGCAGGATATCCGTTGTACCCAAATGAAAACGGTATACGAAAAAAATACCTCGTATGAATATAAGATTTATGCAAACTATGGGGACAGCAGGTTTCAATATAAGATCATTCAGCCTGAGAAGCCTGTCGAGATAGTAAAACTAGATCAAGGAATTGAATTTGAAAGTACTATCATGGGAAACTACGCTTCTTTTAAGAAAACCGGTGTTCCAGTACGACCGGGAAGCTTTAAGCTAAGAAATAAATCGGGTCAAAAGATAGAGATTACTATAGAATTTTCTACCGGCAGGGTAAGAAAGAAAAAGTTATGAAAATAAACAAAAAAAATTTATCAAATACAAGTTTATCTAATAAAAAAGGATATACACTGGTTGAGCTATTGGTCACAATTGCCATTATCGGTATTATATCAGTGCCAATATCATCCTTTTTTATTGCAAACTATAGCACTTTCTTTAAAGAGAGTAATAGTGTTGAGGTACAGCAGGTGGCCAGGATGGGCATGGAGGTTATCATGACCAATATGCGAAAAGCTGACCAGAATTCGATTGAATATATCAATGAGAAACTTGAAATGACCATACAGGAAAAGGGTTTAAAATATTATTTAAACGGCACGAATTTACTTCAGGAGGAAGTGACGGCAAGTGGCTCGGCTTCCAATCAGTTGATGAATAATGTAAAAGAATTTCGCATAGAAAAAACAGGTGACTTGGTTACAGTATCGATAAAGGTCAGCGTTGATGGCGCCAATGGACATAGCATAACCTTGATAAGGAGTCATAAAATTAGAATTTGATGGAGTGGATGATTTTGATTTTTCCTCGTTTTCTCGTGTTTGATATAGGTGCATATAATACTAAGATAGTACAGGCATCTGTCGTGGGCAGCAAAATAAATATAAGCAATTATGCAGTGCTTCCTACGCCTTCAGCGGTGATTGAGGATGGGAAACTCTCAAATATAGATATATTGGCACAGGCTATTAAGCTTATACTCAAGGAAAAGAAAATGAAGGAGAAAAATGTGATTATCACAATTTCAGGAACCTTCATTATTACTAGAGAGGTGATACTTCCTAAAGCAAGTACCAAGGAATTGAAGAGTATTATTGAAATGGAGTCGCCTCAATATTTTCCTGTTAATATGGACAGCTACATCATGGATTATAAAATATTGGAGGAAATGAAAACGGAGAAGGGTGCACGATACAGGATTTTGCTGGCAGCTGTTCCAACAGGAATTATTCAAGGATACTTGGAATTGGCTTCACTATGCGGACTGAATATCTATTCTATTGATTTTGCAGGAAACAGTATCGTGAAATTCATAAGTAATGAGACAACCGAAAGAAACAGTAAAGATAAAAAAGGAGATTCTAAAACGATAGCGATATTGGACATTGGGTGTAAGACTACTACGGTATCCATCATTTCAAATGGCAGCTATCAATTTAATAGAATCATGTTATATGGCAGTCAAGATTTTACTCATATGATTGCCAGCAATCTTGGATTAAACTTTGATGCTGCGGAGCAATTAAAGCTTGAAAAGGCTGCAATTATCCCACCTGATGAAGAACCTGATAGTATGCAAGCTTCTGTAATCAGTGAGAGCATTCGTGCGACACTTCTTACCTTTATTGATGATGCAACACGGTTCTTTGAATTTTATTATTCTCGCAATACCGGTAACAGAATAGATCAAATATATCTTGTAGGTGGTGGTTGCCAGGTAAGAGGACTGGAAACTTATCTAAGCATTGCCTTCAATATCTCTGTTGAAAGAATACAACAATTTAAGACTGTAACATATTCAAAGAAACAGGAACATTTTAAAGAAATGCAAGTTTTTTATACAAATTGTTTAGGGGCAATACTTAATAAATAGTGGAGTTGATTTCTATTTATGATTAAAGATATAAACTTACTTCCACCCATAGTAATAAGGCAAAGAAAGAGCCGTGAAAGAACTAAACTTATTATATTACTGTCTATTCTTGCAGTAGTAAGCATTTTTTCATTGATGCTTATTCCTTTGAATGAAATATTTCGCCTTGAGGCAAAAAAGGAATACCTGCAGCACAGCATGTTTGGTGTGCAGGATGTATTGGAAGATGAAAATATACTTGCTGATGAGCAGGATAGGTTAGAACTTCGAATGAAGATGCTAAATGCTGTGCAGACACAAGATGTGAATGTATTAAATATCATTCAAAAGACCGAAGAACTCATACCGGGAGAATTATTTTTTATGTCTTTGACAGTAACAGAAAATAATGTAAACATTGCAGGAGTTGCCCGTAGTGAAGTAGCAGTTGCAGATTTTATCCGAAGTATGCGGCAGTTGGGGTTATTTGACAAGGTATTCGTATCCACTATGAAAGGAAATCGACCAACTTTAGAAAGTAGTGTGGAAGGGACCAATATTGTAAATTATCAGTTTAATATGAACTGTACCTTAAAAAGCGGGAAGGATACTGAACTATGAGGTTATCTGATAAAGACAAAAAACTCTTAGTACTATTGTTGTTGATAGCAGTATTGGCGTTGACATATTATTATATCTATACTCCTTTTGCAAAAAGACTAAATATGCTAAAAGCAGAAGTCGGCAAGCTGGAAGCTGAATATAGTATTTTGCGGTCGAAAACAGTCCAAAAGAGCAGGCTTGAGGCAAAGCTGAAATTTACCAGTTTTGAAGTGGACAAGCTAAGCAAGATACTGCCTCCCAATATTTTTCAGGATGAGGTAATTTTGATATTAAAAGAATTAAGCGACACTACGGGGGTGAAATTGGAAGACTTATCATTTACAGAAACAGCCCCTGTGATATTAGATGAAAATCAGAAGAAGCCGGAGTATGCACAGCAGAAAAAGCTATTGGAGCAAGGGGCATCCCAAGAAAATAAGAAAGCCAATGAAGGCAGTAAGCAAATCGAGGATAGTACCGGTATTGTAATGGAAGTGAATGTGAAGTATACAGCCGGATATGAACAGCTTAAGACTTTTTTGGATAGAGTTATAAACTTTGAACAGAAAATTTCAGTGTCTGATATCTCTTTCTTAAATGGGTCAGAAAATATGCTATCCGGGAATATTAAGATGAGTTTTTATGGGTTTAAAGATAATACGCAAGAAGTGCCTAAATGGGATTCCACTGTAAAGAATGGGAAGGATAATATATTTGAGCCTTTTGAAGGATACATAGGAACAATTGCAGGCAGTAAGGCTGTGGAGTCTGGCGGGAACAGGCAAGATACGCAACAGAAAGTCGCAAACATATCATCTCCAGGAGATTTTTATTTAGCACTGAGTCCAAGCAGCCATGATGTTCCTACAGTGATCCTGTATAAAAACGGAAAAATCAATTCTACTATCTATGGTGACGGAAATGAAGCGGAAAAAGTAGAATTACATCTGGATTATAAGGACGGCAAATATTTGTACAAATATAAAACTTCTTATGAAGCTTTTCCAAAGGATGAAAGCAAGTATGAAGAATTTAAACCTTATAATCAAAAATATATGATATTAAATATTCTAGCTAAAAACCGCTTGGATGATAAGGACTTGTCAGGCGCGAATATTGATATATACAATAATACTCCATTAAAGCTTATCGTAAAGCAGTCGGATGATGACAGACGCCCAAGGACGCAAATATCAATAAAAAAAGGTGATGTGGATATTATTGATGAACACTGATACATATAAAACGATAAAAAAATGGTTATGTCAAAAAAAAGGTATGTCCTTAATTGAGGTGTTAGCAGCTATTACTATTCTCGGCATTATAGCAGCACCCTTGACAACCATGTTTATCACTGCCATCAGAACCGATTTTGATGCAGAAAATAAGCTCAGGGCAATGACAGTTGCAGAAAGCTGCATGGAGCAGCAAAAAACAAGCAATACTCTGCCGGATACTGTTGTAATGGAAGAGATAGCAAGTAATGACAGCAGATACAAGGCTTATAGGTCCATCCAGAAAGAGCCTGCTATTTCTCCGGTTGTCCGGGAAGCATATTCTGACTCATTAACACAGGATAGTTTGCTATTTCTGGAAATATACAGCGACAGTATTACAGTTACCTATAAGAATAATGCGGGAATTGTTGATACACGCAATGATGATTTTTTTAACTTTGCCGGCGACAACATAAGAAGGCTGATAGTCCGTGATGCGGAGGAAGGTGGTGGCTTTGAATATACAAATAATAACGGCTCAGATTTCATATTGCAGGGTACCGAGGATATTGAAAATGTAGTAATTATGCTCAAGCAGAATCTTGAACATAATTTTTACCTGAATATCAGTAATGGAAAAAATGAGATGATTGATGTAGATATTTATAATAATAATGGGGTTGTTGAGGTGTCAAGTTTGAATGGAGATATATCCGTTCAAGATGCTTTAACTACCGAAAGTGGTGACTATGATGACTTGGCAGTGTATGCCATTACCATAACCGTACAGGATACGTTTACCAATACGCAGGTACAGCTTCATTCAAAAAAAATGATGTATAAATAGATGCAGGTGAAAAGAATGAACAGTGTAAAAAGATATTTTAACCAACAGGGTTCTATATTTGTATTTGTATTGATGATGATGACGGTACTCATCATGTTGGGTTCTGCAGTATTAATGGCGGCAACAACTAACTATACAATGAATGCGGCGTCTATCAATGCAGGACGTTCTTTTCATAGAGCGGACGGATGGGTTGAAGAGATTAACAAACTTCTTGAAGAGAAGACGATTTTGGTACAAAAGAAAGCGAAAGATGACGCTGATTCAATGAAGGAAGCCATCATAGACAGGTATTCATATACAGACCCCTTAACAGGAGAAGTGGATATAGACTATAGAAGTATAGAAAACGCGCTGCAAATCGAATATAGGGATGCATTTAACAAATATATTACCGGACACAATGACTTGGAGAGCGGGAAAACCCTTGAAGAATTACTGGAGGACCGGTTTGCTTTATGGAAAGACTCTTCTCCCAGTGATTTGCAGGAAATAAGAATTGAATCTGTTTCTCCTTATCCCGATAAGGATGAAGGAGCCGGTCTTGATTCGCAAATGGCTGTTGTTGATACGCCTGTAAAGATAGAATTCCAGATAGACTCCAATTTTGCCGGTGCTCCAAAAAGTATAAGAGCACAGTTTGAATTTTTAAAATATTCTCAGCAGGTACCCTTGAAAATGTCATTAGTGAGGAAAAAGAACCCTATTTATATGCGTGCGATTACCACCGAGTCCAGTCTTGTTGCGGTCGGCGGTGAAGTGAATATCCAAGGCTCGGGAGGAGCAGCAACCAATGTGTATGCTTATGGAAATCTTCCGCCCGACAATAGTTCCGGATACGGTTACGGAGGGGTGGTAGCAGGGGCAGAACCGCAGATAATCAATACATTAGGAATTGCAGGCGTATCGGCGGGAAGCGGAACCCTGAACATTAGAGGTACAGCAAGAACGCGTGCATATGTGCATACAGTCTATGGTGCGGATGGAGATTCATCAAGTATTAATATTACCGGAGACACTTACTGTGAGTCGCTGCAGATTGAAGATCAGTCAGAAAACAGTACCATTGAAATCGGACAGAATTTATATACTTACGATGATATCAGGGCAAACGGAAGCAACGGGCAAATCATTGTTAACGGAAACTTTTACGGATTTATGGATGGAGGAGGAAGCAGTAATGAATATAATAAAAGCTCTTCCATTATTATCAATGATACTACCTCAAATGTTGAGGTCAAAGGAGAAGCTTATATCGGCGGCAAGGTTTATATTGAGTATATCTATGTCAATCCCGAAGGAGTGCGTATTCCTTATAAGACAGGTGAAAGTGTATCCATCGGACGCAATTATGACGGTTATAGGCGTGATTTAAGCATAGGTAAAGCTCCCGGTTATATTTCTGATCCGGGTATAGGGGATGAGCAGGGTGATTTTGACCCGAGTTGGATTCCGTATGGAATGTATTGGGGGATGGATAAGGAAGGCCTGCTGACGGATGAGGACAGGGTGCAGAGAATGGCGAACCCCAATAATGACAATAACAACAGAAAGAACCACTTTTTCCAGGGGTATAAGGATAGTGAAGCTTTTCGTAACTATATGAAAAAGACCGGCATTGTATTGGGCGATAACTCGGTATCGAATCCTATTATGAAGGTATATGCGCCAGGAATCATTTTTTCGGACGGATATATGATTTGTTACGGAAACGGTAATGCACAGGCAATCAGTGCGGACGGTGCGGTCTTTGAGGATGTTGATGGTGACGGAGTTCTGCAGTTTCCGGCAGGAGGCAAGATAAAAATGGTTATGCTGTATCAGCCGGGAGATTTTATTACCAATAAAACCCGGTGGGAGAAAGCTTATAATAAGGCAATCTGGATTCAGCAGGATAAAGACTACAGTAGGTATAAGGATTTGACTATCAGCAGTGATTCCGAATTTCATGAGCTTACGGCTCAAAGAATTAATGCTTCAAATCGTTATCATAATTTGGATGACAGTGATTCCGATTATTATTTTATTGATACCGGCGGTGCCGATGTCCATCTTGACGGGAGCCGTCTTGACGGGAAAAGCGGAATCATATTTACGACAGGCAACTTATATATATCTTCAAATTCTGAAATGGATTTTACAGGCGCCATTGTATCAAAAGGGAATATCGTATTTTATGGCAGCGGTGCAAAGACCATTACCTATGACGAGACTGCTGTAAAAGAAGTGGTGAATAAGGATGATACCCTAAAGAATTTTTTCAAGAAGGGAAATAAGATTATAGAGTTGGAACCGGAAGATGTTGAATTAGGAATCCAGGCGACAAAAAATATCAGGCTTGATTATTGGAGAGAAGTAGATTAGATATCACAAAACAACTTGAGTATTAGTAAATAAGGGGATGAATGTATGAGAAAATGGATGTCGGGAATACTTGTTTTTTCAATGTTTATAGCTGTTTTTGTAGCAAGCCCTGTTAAGGTATCTGCTCAAAGCGATGATAGGGTCTTCGAGTTTCTGCCGGGTGTGGCTGTCTACAGCACCGATAGTATCCGTATGAGCGGAAACAGTATTATTAAAGGAAGTGCGGCAATCAATACATATGATATTTCTATTGAAAATAAAAACCATAAGAAAAGCAGAATAGACGGGAATCTTATGATTAAGCCGGGAGCAGATGTATCCTTTAATACTTCGACAGTTACGGGAGAGATTCTTCCCCTTGATTCTCCAAAGTCATTTTCAGTTCCCGAATTTTCAAACGCTCCTTTGAGTCTTGAAAGTAAAAATACACTCCTGGTTTATAGTCGAGTTACTATCAAAGAGGATGCAGCCTATGAGTCAATCAGGGGTAATGATATTTTAACCGTTGATGTTGGAGACGATAAAAGAATTATCCGGGTAAAGGATATAGATGATTTTACGGGCAGTGTCAAAATTATCGGTTCAGGCAGCTTACATCTCTTTATCGACAATGTATTCCATTTTAGCGGAAATGATTTTTTTAACAGCCAGACCGATTCCGATAAGGTACATATTCTGGTTCAGGGTGAAGGTACGGTTGCATTTTCAGGCCAATATGTCCTTAAAGGAAATATCTATGCACCTAATGCAGATATCAAGATATCCGGCGGGGCAAAAGTCGTAGGAAATATTCTTGCAGGCGGAGATACTGTTGAACTGGGTGGAAATGCAAGTATCGGAGAAACGGCAATTTATGCGCCTAATGCCAAGGTCAAGCTGCACGGCAATGGTGATGTGTTTAGTGGTGCCGTAATATGCAAAGATTTAGATATGTCCGGCAATGGCACGATTCAATATAAACAAGTGGACTTTAGGATACCGGGTTATTTCTTTAAATCCAATGAACCTTTTATGCACAGGCCGTTGATTAAGGGCATCACAATTCGATATAATGAGGATGGAAGCTATAAGATTATTTTGACTCATACGCTTGATTCAAACGGAATTGCAGTAGACTATGATGTATTTGTGGATGGTGTTGTTATTGCAGATGCCGTAAAGACAATCAATGGACAAGATGATGGTATCATTGAGTTTACTACGTCACAAAAACAATTTAAAGTTTCGGTTAAGCCAAAGGATGGGCAAGGCAATTATGGTATAGCGTCGGACAGTGTTCCGGTAGATATTGAAAACCATTCTATAGTGTTTCAAACAAAGCCTGTATCGGATTTTGTCAATTCGGATGTTTATATTGTGGGAGATGTTATCACATACAATATAAACCTTGAAAGCAATGCCGATATGAAAAATGTTGTTCTGCTTATGGAATTAAATTCAGGAGAAAACAGAAGCGAAGTATTCTATGTTCCTAATAAATGGTTGGGTGCTTCTGGTGGTGCGGCATATATGAATATTGTGAACAGCGATACGGATATTTCGTATGAAGTAGATATGGCTGAAAACCTTAGTGAGGACAATATTCTTTCTTCACGGTTCATACTTCATGACAACGAGGATGCATCCAAGCTTTCTGCCGGTGTATACGATTTTGTGTTTAGTGTACAAACCGGCGTCATCAGCGCACCGGGAAAAATACTGAAATTGGACAATGTAGTGAAAATTAAGTTTGATATTCATTCTGATGAAGGGGTAACTTACCCCATTACTTTTGCAAAGGATATTGTTGTTAAGGTATATTCATCTGTCCCGGAAGCAAGGTAGGTGGATTTCTAAATTGGATAAATTCTTTTTGATACTCTGCAGATCCTATGATACAATTACAATAAAATAATAAAGTATATGGAATATTTAGGAGGATCATAGTATGTATTTAAAAAACTATATGGAAGAAGTCGTATTCAATATGATGGAAAGTATTCTAAAGGATGTTAATTGCTGCACGTGTGAAAAATGTGTTATGGATATTGCTGCACTAGCGTTAAATGATCTTCCGCCTAGGTATGTCGTTAATCCAAAAGGAGAAGTATATACAAAGACTAGGGCGTTGCAGCAGCAGTTTGAGGTGGATGCCACTACGGCTATAATAAAGGCTGTTGAAATTGTAAAGAAGAATCCAAGGCATGGAGAGATAGATTAAGAAATAATATAAAAGGAACGGTTATAAACCATTCCTTTTATATTATTTTATGGAGGGTAAGATGAAGAAAAATATTATTCTAACCGGATTTATGGGCTCAGGAAAGACAACGGTCGGGAAGCTGGCGGCAGAAAGGCTGAATTTGTGTTTTGTTGATATCGATGCTATGATTGAGCAGCAGCATGGGATGAATATTTCTGATATTTTTGCTCAAAAGGGAGAGCGGTATTTCAGAGAAATTGAAAGCAAAGCAGTAGAAAAAATATCGTTAGAACAAAATGCTATTATTTCTACCGGTGGCGGAGTTGTATTGAAAGAAGAAAATATTTTCTGTCTAAGAAGAAATGGTATTATCGTATATTTGAAAGCAGATGTCGATACAATAATGCGTAACACATCTCAAAACAGCAATAGGCCGCTTTTGAAGGATACTAATCCAAAAGTGAGGATACAGCAGTTATTAGAGCAAAGAGAAGCCTACTATAAACATAATGATTATGAGATAGATGTTTCTTCATTAACCATTGAGCAGGTTGTTTCTGCAGTGCTGAATATATATCATAAAGAGCAGGCAAACTAGTGAAAGGAAGGTATATTAAAGATGGATGACAGATTATATGATTTGCTTGAAAAGGTTTATATAGAGTTGCAGGAAGTTAAGACTGATGTAAAAGAGAACCAGAAGCATATCAAAGAGAATGAAAAGCATATCAAAGAGAATCAAAAACATATTTTGAGATTTGAGGATAATTTTTCCAATAAGGTTAGTGCTTTATTTGATGCCCAGTCCATGACCAATGAAAGATTAGACAGGATAGAACAGAAAGTGGATACTCTATCTGAAAAGGCAGAACGTCATGAAGTTGAAATAAGAGTCATAGAAGGAATAAGGAAAAAAGCTTAGAACAGTTGAGAGGAAGAAACGAATGACAGTAAAGTTCGGACCATCGGGGAATTCTGAAATTTTCTACCAGCAAGGTTATAAATCCTCGTTGCAAATGCCTGCATGGTTAAAAAATATGGGTTTGGATGCCTATGAATATCAATGCAGTAAGGGTGTTAAGATATCTGAACAGACAGCATTACAATTGGGTAAGAATGCACGTGAGCATGGGATAGCCGTTAGTATTCATGCACCCTACTACATAAGTTTAGCAAGTGCTGAGCAGGAGAAAAGGGATAACAGCATAAGATATATTATTGAGACCATGAATGTTGCCCGGTGGATGGGTGCGGAGCGAGTTGTCGTACACCCCGGTTCATGCAGCAAGATGGATAGAAAAGTAGCTTTGGAGCTGGCAAAACAAACATTGCAAGATGCTTTGAAAAGAGCAGATGAGTTTGGTTTAGGAGACATACATATTTGCCCTGAGACTTTAGGAAAAATCAATCAATTGGGTACATTAGAAGAAATTATGGAATTGTGTTTACTGGATGAACGGCTTATACCTACTATTGATTTCGGACATATTCATGCCCGAGGCTTGGGTTGTCTTATAGATAGAAGTGATTTTGAGAAAGTTTTTGAGATCATGGAAAATGCATTGGGAAGTGAAAGACTAAAATCTTTTCATAGCCATTTTAGTCGCATAGAATTTACCTCCGGCGGAGAGAAAAAGCACTGGTGTTTTAGTAATACAGACTATGGTCCTGAGTTTGATCCTATTGCCGAGATTCTCTATAGAAAAAGTCTGAGTCCGACGATTATTTGTGAATCGAGAGGAACAATGGCAGAAGATGCATTGGAGTTAAAAAAGATATATATGAAAGTGGGGAGTGGACAGTGAAGAGTGGGGAGAAAGATAGAGTATTAGTGATTCATGGACCAAATTTGAACCTTCTGGGTGTTAGAGAAGCAGGTGTATATGGCACAGAAAGCTTTGACAATATTAATGATAGGATAAGTAAAGAAGCTGAAGTGCTGGGAGTGAAGGTTGAAATATTTCAATCCAATCATGAAGGAGATATTATCGATAAGATTCATCAAGCATTAAGTTGTTTTAATGGTATTGTCATAAATCCGGGTGCGTATACGCATTATAGCATTGCAATTAGAGATGCTGTCAAAAGTGTCACCGTCCCTACTGTTGAAGTACATTTATCTAATGTGCATGCAAGAGAAGAGTTTCGCTCAAGATCTATGATTGCACCCGTATGTGTCGGACAGATCAGCGGATTTGGGGGAGACAGTTATTTATTAGGGCTAAGGGCGATAGTAAATAGAATTAGGAGTGACATTATATAATGTTTTTACAAGAAAGATTGACTTCGCTACAGAGCAAACTGAAAGAAAATAAAATGGATGCAATGTTAATTACCAGCCCAATAAGCCGCACTTATATTACGGGTTTTATCGGTACTGCAGGATATGGTGTCGTAACTCAGTCAGACGCTTTTCTATTTACCGATTCCCGATACACCCAGCAGGCAAAAGAACAGGCCATTTTTTTTCATGTTATGGAGTTTCAAGGTAATCCATATGATGCAGTAAATGCACTGGTAAAAGAAAACAATATTAAAGTTCTTGGTTTTGAAGATAAGGATGTAACCTATTCGCAATTTGAACAGCTTAAGAATAAAATTGTTGTAGAACAATTTTATTCTGTAGGAGATTTAATTGAGCAACAAAGAAAAATAAAGGATGAACAGGAAATAAAAAAAATACGGGAAGCTGCAAGAATAGCGGATTTAGCATTTGCACATATTCTTAAATATATCAAAGCAGGAATGACAGAATATGAAGTAGCTTTAGAGTTAGAAATTTTTATGAGGAGAAATGGTGCAAAAGGTCTATCCTTTGATACCGTTGCAGCATCCGGAACTCGTTCCTCGCTTCCTCATGGGATAGCTTCTGCCAAAAAAATTGAGTGCGGAGATCTGCTTACACTAGATTTCGGATGCATATTTGAAGGGTATTGCTCGGACATGACAAGGACAATAGGAATTGGGAAACTAAATGAGGAGCAGAAAAGAATATATCATATTGTATTAGAAGCGCAGATAAAAGCACTTGATGTCATTAAACCCGGTAAAACCGGGAAAGAGGTTGATCAGATAGCACGGGATATTATCTCAGGCTTTGGATATGGTGATCATTTTGGTCATGGTTTGGGCCATGGTGTAGGTTTGGAAATACATGAAGCTCCCCGACTATCTATCACAGGAGAAGAAGAACTGAAGCCGGGTATGGTTGTTACTGTTGAACCAGGCATATATATAGAAGGCTTTGGTGGTGTAAGAATTGAAGATATGGTGCTGATTATCGGAGATGGAATTGACAATTTCACATCTTCTAATAAAGGATTATTGGTGATTTAGAAAAATTATCCTTGATATTTTGCTCATTTTAAATTAAACTATTGTAGAAAATATTAATGTATAGGATTAAGAAAGTAATTTTAATATTGCAGTATGAAGTTTGATAGGTAGAATGTAGATTCCTGTAGGAACCACGAACCGCTGACTGCGAATAATGACGGAGGGATTAACGAATGATATCTGCAGGTGAATTTAGAAATGGTGTTACTTTTGAAATGGACAATAATGTTTTTCAAATTATTGAGTTTCAGCATGTAAAGCCCGGCAAAGGCGCAGCTTTTGTTAGAACTAAAATGAGAAATGTTATAACCGGAGGCGTGACTGAAAGAACTTTCAGACCAAATGAAAAAATGCCTAAGGCGCATATTGAGAGAAAAGATATGCAGTATCTTTATAATGATGGCGGACTTTACTATTTCATGGATCAGGAAACCTATGAGCAAATGCCTGTTAATCAAAATCAGTTAGGTGATGCTCTTAAGTTTGTGAAAGAAAATATGATTGTTAAGGTTCTATCCTTTAAAGGTTCCGTATTTGGTATTGAGCCTCCGACTTTTGTAGAGTTAGAGATAACAGAAACAGACCCTGGCTTTAAAGGAGATACGGCTACAGGCGCAGTTAAACCTGCTACCTTAGAAACAGGCACAGTCATCAATGTTCCTCTATTTATTAATCAGGGAGATTTAATTAGAGTGGATACCAGAACAGGGGAGTATATGGAAAGAGTTTAATGGCAATAATATTGTCATAGTTAAGTACTTGTAAACCTAAAATAATAACAACAACGAGGAGGATGCTGCATGGAATACTTAGGAGAAAGAGTGGCATATTTGAAGGGGCTTGCAGACGGTTTGAAAATTAGTGAAAGTACTGATGAAGGAAAGCTGCTTAAAAACATCATTGAGGTTCTTGGTGATTTTGCAGAAGCGGTTAATGATCTGGAAGATGCTCAGATTCAACTTAGTGAACATGTTGAAGAAATTGATGAAGATTTAGCACAGCTTGAATATGAAGTATATGATGACGAAGAGGATTATGAAGATGAAGAAGATGACGAAGAAATAGATTATTTTGAGGTTGAATGTCCGAGTTGTCATGAAACTGTATATCTAGATGGAGATATATTTGATGAAGAAGAAGAAGAAATAATATGTCCTAACTGCAAAGAACCAATTGAAGTAGAGTTTGACTGTGACTGTGATTGCGGACATGAACATTGATTTCAAAGTTATTTAACTAAGCTGATATAACTAAGGTGTAAAAAAGCAATGAAAATTCTTGAATTTTCATTGCTTTTTTACACCTTATATTTTTTTATATTTTTGTTCTAAAAGTGGACAACGTCTAATATTAATATTTATGAGGGGAGGCAAAGACTATGATTACTACCAATGAAAAGGTAAAAGTGATGGAAAATCATAAAAGTATTAAGCAAAGAAGCACGAAAGATATCATTTATAATGATATCCTTTTATGCGTATCATCAGATATCAGAATGATTCTGAAGAAAATTCCAGGGTATGTATTAGAACCGGTAGAAGAGATTCGGCTAAGGATAAACAAACCACTTATGCTGTATGACCATATTTTTGGATGGTTTGTAACTCCAAGTGGAGAGTTTACTGAGGATGCATCCTGCGCTTATATCGTATCAGGAGATGATATAAGTAAATGCCTTGAACTTATGAGTAATAATTCTATTTATTCCATTCAGGAAGAGCTGAAAAACGGTTTTATTACTATAGCAGGTGGACATCGAATTGGGATTACCGGAAAGGTAATCGCAAATGGTCAAAGAATATCTCATATAAAAGATATTGCTGGGATGAATATAAGAATTTCAAAGCAAATCATAGGAGCCGCAGATGATATGATGAAACATATTATCAAGAAGCCAAGCAGTGTTTACAATACACTGATTATATCGCCGCCTCAGTGTGGCAAGACAACTATATTAAGAGATGTTGCCCGTCAATTAAGTTATGGGATAAACAGCTTTAATTTTCATGGTATCAAGGTTGGAATTGTAGACGAACGGTCAGAAATTGCAGGCTGTTATAAAGGAGTGCCACAAAATGATGTGGGACCTAGAACAGATGTATTGGATGCTTGCCCAAAGGCTTGTGGGATGACCATGATGATCAGATCTATGTCACCGGCAGTTATTATCACCGATGAAATAGGTATGGAAGAGGATATAGCTGCTTTGAAGCAGGTTTTGAATGCGGGAGTTAAGATTATTACATCCATTCATGGTTATAGCCGACAGGATGTATTGGTAAGACCTCTGATTGGGAAGCTCATTGCAGATAATATATTTGAAAAGATTGTAGTATTAAGCAAGTCCAGGGGAACTGGGACGATAGAAGAAATAATTGATGGAAAAAGTAGGGAAATAATATGATAATAAAAACATTAGGATGTCTATTAATCATTGGTTCTTCTATCTCAATGGGTTTCTATGCTTCAAATAAGTATGCCAAGCGTCCGGAAGAGCTCCGGGCACTTCAGTCCGCGCTGCAGATGTTGGAGTCAGAAATTGCGTTTTCACTTAATCCAATTCCGGAAGCATTTGAAAGAATATCAGTTTATGTTCCGGGTAATATCAAACAGATATTTGAACAAACTTCCTATTTGCTTAAGCAAAGGACAGGGATGACTGCTAAAGAGGCATGGAAGTTATCTGTGGACAAGGCAGCTTCAAATATGAATCTCCAAAGGCAGGATAAAGAAATATTGATTTCATTTGGAAGTTCTCTCGGTAGTTCAGACACAGAGAGTCAGCTTAAAAATATCCATCTTGCTTGTTCAAAGTTGTCTATGGAAGAAAAAAATGCTGAAATACTCAGAGAAAAAAACGAAAAATTATGCAAGAACCTTGGAGTACTAGGAGGCATACTTGTATCATTATTGTTTTTATAATACTAAGTATAATTGGGGATAGGTAACATTGCGGGTTGTGGGAGGATGTTAAACTCCCCACTCTCCACTCTTCACTCCCCACTATAAACGGAGGGGTTAAAAAATGGGAGTAGATTTGATATTTAAAATTGCAGCAATCGGAATATTGGTTTCTGTATTAAATCAACTATTAATCAGATCAGGACGTGAAGAGCAGGCTATGCTCACAACACTGGCAGGCTTAATTGTAGTGCTGATGATTGTTATTCAGGAAATCAGCAATCTGTTTGACACAGTCAAGACTATGTTCAGGCTGTAGGTGAGAGTATGGAAATATTGCAGATAGTAGGCTTAGGAATGATAGCAGCAGTGATGTCCATTATTTTGAAAAGTCAGCGTCCGGAAATATCAATGCAAATCAGTATAGTTGCCGGCATAATTATTTTTGCTTTGGTGGCAGTGAATCTATCGACAGTTTTAAAACTGTTGGAAGGTATTGCGGGCAAGGTTGAATTGGATTTGGTATATCTTACGACCATTATAAAGGTCATTGGTACTGCATACATTACTCAGTTTGGAGCTGAAGTATGCAGAGATGCAGGCGAAGGGGCCATTGCTTCAAAAATTGAGTTTGCAGGGAAAATACTGATTATTGTCATGGCAGCACCTATTATACTGGCATTGTTAAGCTTACTGATAGAAATATTACCATGAGGAGAAAAAAATGAGAAAAATACTGCTATTGGCACTGATGCTTCTTATGCTTTCTATTTCAAGTGCTGCAGCTCAGGATGAAAAAAATAATATTCTTAATGAACAATACGATACTACAGGAGTAGATAAAATTACTGATATGGCAGATGAGTTGATTGACCCTGAGATAAAGAGAGTGATTCCGGATTTTGATATAGAGAAAATTACGAAAAATATATCAACAGGAAAAATGGAGATGAATATGGAGTATTTCATGAAGAAAGGACTTAGTTTCTTTATGAAAGAGATATATTTAAATATTAAAATTATGCTGCAATTAATAGTGCTGGCAATCATTTGTGGAATATTAACAAATCTCCAAAGTTCATTTTCTAAAGAAGGTGTTGGCGAGGTTGCATTTTTTGCATGTTATATTTTTTTAATAGGTGTCATGATAAAAAGTTTTTCATATGCAGTAGGGGTAGGAAGAGAAGTCATTGATAATATGGTTATGTTTATGCAGTCAATGGTACCTACATTGATGACGCTATTGATCTCAACGGGAAATATTACATCAGCCTCTCTATTTCAACCTGCTATTATTTTCTCTGTACAAGTGATTGGAACAGTTATAAAGAATTTTCTTATTCCTATTTTGTTTTTTGCAACAGCACTATCGATGGTGAATAATATATCTGATAAATTTCATGTATCCAAGCTGATAGAATTTTTAAACCAATCGGCAAAGTGGTGTTTAGGACTCCTTCTTACAGGATTTATAGGAGTAATCACTGTTCAGGGTTTAGCTTCTTCTGTGGTGGATGGTGTAGGAACCAAAACAGCAAAATTTGCAGTAGGAAATTTCATACCTATTATTGGAGGAATTTTGTCCGATGCAGTTGATACGGTAATAGGATGTTCACTAATATTGAAGAATGCTATCGGGATTGTCGGATTGATCATAATTATATTGATATGCTTTATACCAGTTGTCAAGATTGCTTCCTTAATTGTAATATATCGATTAACAGGAGCCATCATAGAGCCGGTTTCGGATAAAAGAATAGTGCAATGCATCAGTGAATTAGGGAATTCATTAACCTTGGTTTTTGCGATGGTTTTATCTGTCGCAGTGATGTTCTTGTTGTCTATTACTATTGTTATTGGGGCAGGTAATATATCTGCAATGATAAGGTAGGTGCAGATATGGATATTTTTAGAAACTGGATTATTAATATTATTACTGTAATGATTGTTTCTTTCTTCGTAGAAATACTGATGCCTGATGGAAGTTTTAAAAAGTATTCAAAGCTGGTGCTGGGATTAATAGTTATGATTGTGATTATAAAACCCATTGTGCAGCTTTCAGACAGTGAGGCGCTCCTTAATAGGATGACTATAGAAACAGCGAACTATATTGATAGAGCTAAAGTAACTGAGCAGAGTGAGGTCTTGCAGCAAAAACAAACGCAACAGATTGTGAGTACATATCAAAATAAAATAACGGAGCAGATTAATCAGAGGGTAAAATCAGTTAGTGGTCAATATGATGCCAATGCCAAAGTGCAGATTGATACGAATTTAGAGAGCAGTGGTTTTGGATCTATCAGGAATATTGAAATAGTGCTTACACTTGGATCAGAGGGGGAATATGTTCCGGCAATCACGACCATCGAGCCTGTGAAGATATCTGAGAATCCTGATCAATATCTTAATCAGACTCAAGAGATGAATAAAGATATTGATGAACAGATCACAAAGGAAGAGGAACAAATGAGAATAAAAATATTAGATAACTTATCAAGTATTTACAATATACCTAGAGATAATATAAAGATTCATATACAGAAGAACGTTAAGTGAGGAGGGCTTTTGTGAATTGGTTTAAAAAGTACTATGACAAATTTTTTACAGGAGATAAGCGAATGGTTAATCTCGCCATTCTACTTATTATAGGAGTTATTATAACTATAGCAGGTGGAAGCTTGTTTGATGGGGAGAGAAATAACAAGGATAAAACATTACCGATTGCTCAAAACCCGCAAATAAACAAAGAGGAAAAAAGGGATGACGATTATGGAGAGAAGTTGGAAAAAAAGCTGGAGTCTATCTTATCTCAGATTCAAGGGGTAGGTAAAGTTTCAACGATGGTAAGCTTCTATTCGGGTTCCGAGATTGTTCCGGCGACGGATAGCAAAGGTGAAGAAACTATTACTGAGGAACAGGATAATCAGGGAGGAAACAGGAAAGTAACACAAACACAGCAAGAGAGCAAACCACTTATATTTAATGCATCAGGAGGTAAACAAGAGCCTTTAATATTAAAGGAGCTGCAGCCTAGGATAAAAGGGGTGATTATTGTTGCAGAAGGAGCATCAGATATAAGAGTGAAGGCGGATATATACGAAGCAGTAAAAACAGTTCTGGGGATGCCGGCACATAAGGTTCAAGTTTTTGCGGGATTGAAAAACTAATCCAAGTAGTTAAAAGCAGAAAGTAGAGATGATTAGAATAGGGGGGTATTAATATGTTAGTTGTTAAAAGAAAACAGGTTGTAATGATTGCTTTGATAGTGATGATTCTTGTAGCAGGTTATTTAAACTGGTCGTATAAAAGGGATATGGAGTATGTACCGACATTTGGAGAAGACCTGGAAGCATCTCAGAAAAAGATTGGAGAAGCTCAGATGGTAAATAGTAATCTTGAACAGACAACATCTTCAATGGCAAGTCAGAATGATGCGGTAGTAGTGGATACAGGGAGCAGTAACCTGTATTTTATTGAAGCAAGAATGAATAAGGAAAGGGCTAGAAGTGAAGCTCTAGAGACCCTACAGGGAATAGTAGATAATACAAATTCGCCTAAAGAAACCAAGATAATAGCACAGACTGAGGCAATTGAAGTTGCTAAGGCGATAGAAAAGGAGGGGATTATTGAAAGCCTTATTAAAGCGAAAGGATTTGCAGATGCAGTGATATTTATCGACAGAGGAAATGTAAATATTGTTGTACAGTCAGAAGGGTTGATTCCATCTCAGGTTGCACAGATACAGGATATTATTATCACCCACACAGGGGTAACTCCAGAAAAAATTAAGATTATAGAAGTAAAATAATTTAATTGTAGAGATTAGCTTTTTTTGGTATAATATATCAAAATGGTATCTAAAAGCAAGACGATAAGGAGTGAATGACTTGGAAGAAGAAAAGTTAATAATAGCTGAAGAAGTTGGCAATATAAAAATTGCTGATGAAGTAGTTTCCATTATTGCCGCTATGGCTGCGACTGATGTGAAAGGTGTTGCAGGAATGAGCAGCGGTATTGCAGGCGGTTTAGCAGAAATGTTAGGCAAAAAGAACCTGACAAAAGGCATCAAGGTGGAAATAAAAGAAAAGGAAGCATTTATTGATTTGCATATTGTAGTAGAATATGGATGTAGGATTCCAGAAGTAGCTTGGGAGATACAGGAGAAAGTAAAAAAGGCTGTAGAAACAATGACAGGCTTAGTGGTTGCAAAAGTAAATATACATATTCAAGGTGTTAATACTGAGAAAGAAACAAAAAAGGAAACACAGTCTAAGGAAGAAGAAGCTGCAAAGACTAAACAAAAATAACCCTCTGTACAGAGGGCTTTTTTTTGTTTGTATGTTTTGTGGTACTTTTTATATTCTATGAGTATTAATGGAAATAAAGCTTATTGTCTGAGATGGCAAAAAATATAGAAGATTAGGGTTGATGAATAAAATTAATAGGAGTATAATATGAGTGAGCACTCACTCGCATATTGTTTATAATATTAAAAATTTAATATAAAATGGAGGATGCAGAAATGTATACTTTAAATTCTGATATTGAGAACTTATCAGAAAAAGAGAAAAAAATATTGAATGCAGCATGCAAAATATTTTCAGAGAAAGGCTTTAGCGCTGCAACTACAAATGAAATTGCAAAAGAGGCAGGAATTGCAGAGGGAACTATTTTTAGATATTTTCGGACGAAAAAGGACATTCTTCGAGGATTATTCATACAGATAGCAAATCTGGTTGCAGATAAAATTGCTTTACCCCCAATAGAGAGAATATTATTGGATAAAACTCAAAAGGATGCCAGAGAAATCATTAGGGAACTTGTAGTGGACAGAATTAAGCTAGTAGATCACTATTTTCCTATGTTTAAAGTCATGATGTCCGAAGTGCTATTTCATGATGATATTAGATCCATACTTGTTGAAAAAATCATAAACAGGGTGTTGCCGGCATTGGATGACTTTTACTTGCGTAAGGTAGAAGAAGGCCAGTTTAGACCAATTAAGACTCATGTTGTACTGAGAGCTTTTGTAGGAAATATTATGATGCTTATTGCTCAAAAAAATGTTTTCGGTAATAAACTTCCAGTATATGATCTGGATGAAGAAATAGAGTCATTAATTGATATTTTACTTTTTGGAATATCAAGTGATGCTAAGTAATTATTGTGGGGAGAGATTGATATGAGGAGAGCATGGAGCG
>JBFWMP010000003.1:7004-10223 GCA_050251575.1 Clostridia bacterium | reverse complement strand
GAGCATGGAGCGAAAACCTAAAAAACATGTATAAGATTGTTTTTATCCTGCTATTAGGAGTTGTTTTTCTAGTGGGATGTGGTGGAAAGTCAAAAAGTATAGTTTTAAGTGGCACCATAGAAGCTACTGAGGTAGATTTAAATGCTGAAATTAGTGGGAAAGTTATAATAATTTCAAAGGATGAAGGCAGCAGTATTTCAGCAGGTGATATTATTGTATCGGTTGATCCATCTTCAGCAGCACTTCAGGTTGGAAGTGCAGAGGCTGCTGTAAAAGCTGCTGAAGCAAAGTTGGGTGAATTGGAGGCAGGTTCAAGGGCAGAAGAGCTAAAGCAGGCAGAGGCTGCTGTCGAGGCTGCAAAGGCAAAACTGGATGAGTTAAATGCAGGAAGCAGAAGTGAACAGGTAGCACAGGCCGAGGCAACATATATTCAGACGCAACAAGGGGTTACTACTGCACAGAAAAATTATGATTATCGCATGCAGAATGTGAAGAAATTTCAGCAATTATTTCAAAACGGGGGTACTTCACGGCAGCAGGCAGATGATGCACAAAATCTTGCGGATACTGCTTATCAACAGCTTGCAAATGCGAAAGCACAGATGAAGATTGCCGAAGAGCAGCTTGACTTGTTAAGAAACGGAGCTACCAGCGAAACCATTCGCGCCGCACAAGCCAATTACGAGCAGGCTCTGGCGCGGCTGGAACTTTTGCAAAATGGTGCGACAGCGCAAGCGATAACGCAAGCGCGGGCGAATGTTGAACAACTTCAAGCAGCGTTGGACACTGCAAAGTTGCAGTTGAATAAATATGATATAAGATCCCCGATGCAAGGTGTATTACTCTATAAAAATGTTGAACTAGGTCAATTTGTATCTCCGGGTACAATCATTGGAACTGTTGAAACCAATGATAGCTATTGGATTAAGGTTTACCTTCCTCAAAAACATAATGGGAAAATTACACGAAATGAAAAAGTTAGAATCACGACATCAGCGCTTAAAGGAGAAGAGATTGAAGGGACTGTTATATTTAAATCTCCCAGAGCTGAATTTACTCCTAAAAACATAGAAACGACTGAAGCAAAGGAAGAGAATACAGTTATCGCAATTAAAGTGCGAATTGACAGCCATATCAACAAGCTTAGTCCGGGTATGACAGCCAATGTCTATATAGATTGAAGGTGATGAAATGAATTATGCGATCGAAGTAAACGATTTAACAAAGAAATTTGGAGATTTCACTGCTGTTAATCACGTAAGTTTTTCAATCGAAAAGGGTAAAATATTCGGCTTCTTGGGGCCAAACGGCTCAGGGAAATCTACAACTATCAGGATGCTGTGCGGGGTTCTTACCCCTACTTCCGGAACAGCAAAAGTAGCTGGGTATGATATTGAAGCAGATACTGAAAGGGTCCGTCAAAATATTGGGTACATGTCACAAAAGTTTGGTCTTTATGAAGATTTAACTGTGGAAGAGAATCTTGATTTCTATGGCGGGGTATATTCGGTACCTAAAGAAGTCCGTGATCAACGTAAAAAAGAGCTAATTGCCATGGCAAATCTGGACGGCAAAGAAAAAAGTTTGGCAGGAACTCTCTCGGGTGGATGGAAGCAAAGACTTGCCCTGGGCTGTGCATTGATACACAAGCCCAATATATTGGTACTTGATGAACCTACAGGTGGTGTTGACCCTGTGTCACGGCGTACATTCTGGGAAATCATTCATGTCCTTTCCAAACAAGGTATCACAGTACTAGTTACAACGCATTATATGGATGAAGCGGAAAGCTGCGATGTGGTTGGCTTTATTTTTGATAGTAATCTAATGGATATTGCGTCCCCTAAGGAAATCATTACGAAATATGGGGCAAGAAATCTGGAAGACGTATTTATATCCATGGTTGAAAAGGTAACTAGTAAAAAGGTTACTTCTTCATATCAGGAAATGAAATTCATTCATGAAGACCATTAGGGGGTGACATACTTGAAAAAAAATAAAGTACCTTTTAATTTTCAACGGTTTTTATCCATTATAAAGAAAGAATTTATTCAGATAAGCAGGGATAAGTTTAGTATGAGAGCTCCTATCGGTATGACCATTATGATGATGGTATTATTCGGCTACGCTGTAAATACTGAAGTAGACCATATTGCTACTGCTGTTTTCGACCAAAGCAAAACTCAGCAAAGTAGAGAATACATTGATAGTTTTGAAAGAACCAGCTATTTTGTTACGCAGTATTCGGTATCAAGTGAGGATGAGCTTACCGTTCTTTTAGACAGCGGGAAGGTCAGTGCTGGTTTGATTATTCCTTTGGATTTCGCTAGAGATTTAAAGCAAAACAAAAATGCAGAGCCGCTGCTTATCATTGATGGTACCGACCCGACATTGGCAAGAACGGCTTTAAGCAGTGGGGTACTGATTTCCAATAGCTATTCACTGGGTATGCGGCAGAAGTACCTAAACTTAAAAGGAATGACAGAGTTGAAGGCGCCTGGTGTCAACCTTAATACTAGGGTACGGTATAATCCGAATATGGACAATAACAAATTTACCATACCGGGATTGGTAGGCTTGATATTGCAGAATATTACTGTTATGCTTACAGCCTTTGCAATGGTTCGTGAAAAGGAACGAGGTACTATTGAACAGTTGATTGTTACTCCCATTAAATCAACCGAGTTAATACTTGCAAAAATGATTCCTTATATTATCATCGGTTATGGAGCATTTTTACTGGCACTTGGGATATGCCACTGGTGGTTTAAGGTTGAGATATTAGGAAATCTTTTCTTACTGCTTTTACTCGGTGCCCTATTTGTAATTTGTGCCCTTGCCATAGGGATGCTGATTTCTACATTTGCAAAGAATCAATCGCAAGCCATGCAGCTTACAATAATTATAATCTTACCCAGTGTCTTGCTTTCCGGATTCGTATTTCCACTTGAAGCAGTACCTGTATGGATTCGCCCTATCAGCTTTTTGATTCCGCTTTCTTATTTTATGCGAATTGATAGAGGAATCATTTTAAAAGGAGTAGGGATGAATTATTTATGGCAGGATACGCTTGCGTTACTAGTTTTCCTTACCATCATTCTTGTCACGGCAATAAAGAGATTTAGAAAGAGCTTGGATTAATCTGAAATAAATGATATTTATTTGATATGTTTTTGAAATAAACTATAGTTTAGTACGTATTAGTAGAATATTGCGACA
>JBFWMP010000003.1:0-6904 GCA_050251575.1 Clostridia bacterium | reverse complement strand
CAATGCAAAATTGCGGTACATTGCGCCGTATTATTTATATGTTGAGTGCTTATGACAGTTTATATACAAAAGCTTCTATAAATGTTTGCTGCAATCATATCCATTAGGGTTGCTAGTTTGCCATCTCCATGAATCTTCGCACATTTTTGTAATACTATACTCAGCTTTCCAGTTAAGCTCTTTTTCTGCTTTTGATGGATCTGCAAAGCATTCAGCTATATCACCAGGTCTTCGTTCTACAATAGAGTAAGGTACTTTTTTATTAGTTGCTTTTTCGAAAGCTTTAACTATGTCTAATACGCTATATCCATTTCCGGTACCTAAATTGTATATACATACTCCACTATTTTTTGTTATTTTTTCTAACGCTTTCAAGTGACCTTTTGCAAGGTCAACGACATGGATATAATCTCTGACACCGGTTCCGTCAGGAGTATCATAATCATTTCCAAAGACCTTAAGTTCTTTTAGTTTGCCAATTGCTACTTGAGCAATAAAAGGCATTAAATTATTTGGAATTCCATTTGGATCTTCACCGATAAGCCCAGATTCATGTGCACCAATTGGATTAAAATATCGAAGCAATGCTATACTCCAAGTATTATCTGAAATAGTTATATCTCTTAATATATCTTCTATTATTAATTTTGTTCTGCCATATGGATTTGTTGCACTTAAAGGGAAGTCTTCTGAAATTGGCACTCTATCCGGTTTCCCATAAACTGTAGCAGATGAACTAAACACGAGTGTTTTAACATTAAATTTTTTCATTACCTCGCATAGAATCAAAGTACCTGTTACATTATTGGTGTAATATGCAAGCGGCTTTTCAATAGATTCTCCTACAGCCTTTAGGCCAGCAAAATGGATAACAGCTTCAATACAGTTTTCACTAAAAATTTTTTCCAGATTTTTTTTATTTAGAATATCACCCTGATAATACTTCAAATTCTTACCTGTTATTTTAATTATTCTTTCTAGTGCTTCAGGCTTACTATTTGAAAAATTATCTAGAATAACAATCTCTTTTTCGGCATTTAATAGTTCAACACATGTATGACTCCCTATATATCCTGCGCCCCCAGTAACTAATATAGCCATAATAATCCTCCATTAATATGATTTTTAGATATTATATCACATATATTTAAATAAATAATATATTATTTATTTAAACAATTCCTATCAAATCAGTGGAAATTTTTAGATATATTGTAAAAAAATATTGACATTTTTTTTGAACACAAGTATTATTATGTTTATAAAAGTCAAATTATGACCAAAATGATTTTAATTAGGAATGGTAAAAAATGAAGATATTAATCACAGGCTCTAAGGGGCAGTTAGGTAAAGAGTTAAATAAGCAATTGATGAATAAAAAAGATGTTGAGCTGATATTAACAGATCAACATAGTTTAGATATTACTGATTTAAATGCTGTGAATAAAATAATGCTGGAGAATAAGCCGGGGATAGTGATAAATTGTGCAGCACATACGGCAGTAGACCTTTGTGAAACTGATAGAGAGAATGCTTTTAGAATTAATGCGATTGGTCCAGAAAATTTAGCAAGAGCAACCAATAGATTAGATATCCCTATAATACACATTTCTACTGATTATGTATTTGATGGTGAGAAGAAAGATAAATATATTGAGATCGATAATACAAATCCGCAGACAGTTTATGGACAAACAAAGCTTGAAGGTGAGAAAAGAATAAGACAAAACAATCCCAAGTATTACATAATAAGGACTGCATGGTTATATGGCGATGGAAATAATTTTGTAAAAACTATGATAGATCTAACAAAGGATAAAGATGAGATTAAGGTCGTAAATGATCAATTTGGTACGCCTACAAGTACAGCAGAATTATCAAAAGCAATTATTACACTAATGTATTCAAATGAATTTGGATTATATCATGGAACATGTGAGGGGAAATGCAGCTGGTATGAATTCAGCAATGAAATATTCAGATTACGAGGACTTGATGTTAAGACAATTCCTATTACGTCAGAAGAATTTTCAAGGCCGGCGAAGCGTCCTAGATATTCAGTGTTAGAAAATCTAAATTTAAAACAAAAATTCAACTATTTTTTTAGCGATTGGGAAAAGGCTTTATTCAATTTTTTCAAATAACTTATAGGGGGTTATATATGAAAGTATATTTGGTTACAGGGGGAGCAGGTTTCATTGGTTCAAACTATATTAAATATATTTTTGAAAAGTATAATGAAGAAGTCTTTGTAATTAATGTAGATAAGCTTACTTATGCAGGTAATTTAGAAAATTTAAAAGATGTAGAAAAGAAAGAGAATTATGCATTTGAAAAAGTAGATATATGTGATAAAGAAGGAATAGAGCAGATATTTATAGAATATGATATTGATTATGTAGTAAATTTTGCTGCTGAAAGTCATGTGGATAGAAGTATAAAAGAACCTGAAGTTTTTGTAGAAACCAATATATTAGGAACACAAGTCTTATTAAACGTTGCCAAGAAGAATTGGGAAGAAAACAATAAGTTTATTTCTGGGAAGAAATTTCTTCAGGTTTCTACTGATGAAGTTTATGGCTCGCTAGGTTTGGATGGTTATTTTACAGAAGAAACACCTTTGAATCCCCATAGTCCATATTCAGCAAGTAAGGCTTGTGCTGACTTGCTATGCAAATCATTTTTCGATACTTATGAAATGCCTATAAATATCACCAGATGTTCTAATAATTATGGATATTATCAATTTCCTGAAAAATTAATTCCACTAATCATTAATATTGCATTATATAAAAAAATTCTACCGGTCTTTGGAGATGGTATGAATATCAGGGAGTGGTTTTATGTTAAGGATCATTGCAAAGCGATTGAACTGGTTCTAAGAAGAGGAAAGCTTGGAGAAGTTTATAATATTGGCGGACATAATGAGAAAGAAAACATATATATTGTAAGAACAATTATCAATACATTAAGTCATTTAATAACAGATGAATCCATTTGTGAGAAATTAATTACATTCGTTGAAGATCGAAAAGGGCATGACAGAAGATATGCGATTGATGCAGCAAAAATAAGAAAAGAATTAGGATGGGTACCGGAGGTAATGTTTGATAATGGTATAAAAGAAACAATTAAGTGGTATTTGGAAAATAAAGAATGGCTCGAAAATGTATCTGGCGGCGAATACCAAAATTATTATACCAAAATGTATGGATGAAATGAATATGTAAAGTGAGGTTAGCATATGAAAGGCATTATATTAGCAGGAGGCGCAGGAACGAGACTTTACCCTATAACAAAATCAATATCCAAACAAATTCTTCCAGTCTATGACAAACCAATGATTTACTATCCTTTATCGGTGTTAATTCTTTCAGGAATAAGAGAAATCTTAATCATTTCAACCCCTCGAGATATTGGGGTGTATGAAAGTTTGCTTGGGAATGGTAATCAATTGGGAATTAATCTTGAATATGCAGTTCAAAAAGAACCAAGAGGACTAGCAGAAGCATTTATTATCGGAGAAGAATTTATTGGGAAAGACAGAGTTGCGATGGTGCTGGGGGATAATATTTTCTATGGTCAAAGTTTTAGTAAAATGTTAGAAGATGCAGCTTCCGGAGAAACAGGAGCTACAATATTCGGGTATTATGTAAATGATCCTGAGAGATATGGAGTAGTAGAATTTGACGATGATAATCATGTAATTTCTATAGAAGAAAAGCCAAAGTATCCCAAATCAAATTATGCCGTGCCAGGTCTATATTTTTATGACAATCAGGTGATTGAAATTTCTAAAAACATAAAACCTTCGAAAAGAGGAGAGCTTGAAATCACTGAGATCAACAATCAATATCTCAAACAAGGTCAGTTAAAGGTTAAGTTATTTGGCAGAGGAATGGCATGGCTTGATACAGGAACCCATGATTCCCTCTTAGAAGCCGGTAATTTTGTGTATGCAATTCAGAAACGACAAGGCTTATTCATTTCATGTATTGAAGAAATCGCGTATAGAAAAGGGTTTATAAATCAGGAACAATTATTAGAATTAGCAAATCCATTAGGAAATACAGAATATGGAGTTTATTTGAGAGAAGTTGCATATGGAAGAAAGTGAAAGGTATATATAAATGGCAAAGTTTGATTTTATTAATACAAGAATAAAAGACTTATATATTATTGAGCCTAGAATATATAGTGATAATAGAGGATATTTTATGGAGACCTATAATTATAGGGATTTTAAAGATGCCGGACTAGATATGACATTTGTTCAGGACAATCAGTCTAAATCCAATAAGGGTGTTCTTCGTGGACTTCACTTCCAAAAAAAATATCCTCAGGGTAAGCTTGTGAGAGTAACAAAAGGGGCAGTTTATGACGTAGCTGTTGATATTAGGGAGTGGTCAGAAACCTATGGTCAATGGCTGGGAGTTATTCTAACAGAAGAAAATAATAAGCAACTTTTTATTCCTGAAGGTTTTGCCCACGGTTTTTTAGTATTATCTGATGAAGCTGAATTCATATATAAGTGTACACAATATTATCATCCGGAAGATGAACATGGAATTATATGGAGTGACAAGACCTTAAATGTGGATTGGGATAACTTTAATATAGCAGAATTCATTATTTCTGATAAAGATAAAAATTGGGGAACTTTTTAAGAAAACTAAAAATTTAGAATAAATACATAAGATAACTAAACTTTGTAATATAATGAGATAAAAGGAAATATTTTGAAGAAGAGGAATTACTATGCATAAGCTGAACAGGTATGGTCATTCAAATGCAGTACAATTCTTAATTGATTCTTTGTTTTTAATTATATGTTATATAATATCCTGTTTATTAATGTTTGATAAAATGTTTATTATAAGTATTTGTGAATATATGTGGATTTTCATTATATATACTCCATTGTGGATTCTTATAATGGGTTCATTAAGAATGTATAATAAAACTACTTTCAATTATTATGATAGAATTTTTCGAAATATCATGATTTCTACGTTGATATCTGCGGGAATTACTTCTTTTGTGATAGTTAGCATCAAAGATAATGCCTCAAATAGATACTTTCTTATATATCTAATCATATTTTCTTCACTTTTATTATTAGTTGAAAGGTATAGTTTTATTATTCTATTTAAAAAATTCCGGAATTCAGTTCATAAAAGTGTCATTATTGTAGGGCAAGATGATATTATTGAAAAATTTAAATATTATATTGATAAAACAAATGTTTTTATGAGTATTAAGGGATACGTTAAGTTGTCTGATGATACTAATCCTACTAATAATGATAAATGTCTTGGTAATCTTAATAATTTAGAATTAGTTATAAAACAAAATATAGTTGACGAAATAATTTTTGCTGTAGAATATAATTATCTAAGTGCAATAGAAAAATATATTTTAATGTGTGAAGAGAGGGGGTTAACAGTCAGTATTGTACCAAACTTTTATAAGTTAAAAACAGCAAAGGTTTTTCTGAGTAGTATCGGTACTTTGCCAATGATTACTTTTCATACTGTTTGTTTAAATGATTCTCAGATGCTAATCAAGAGAATACTCGATATTATTATAGCAATTATAGGTTTATCAGTTACTATTGGCCTATCAATTATTATTATACCGGCAATTTTAATTGATTCGAGAGGTCCCGTTTTTTTTACACAAGAAAGGGTTGGCTTGAATGGAAGAGTATTTAAAATTATTAAGTTTCGCTCAATGCATGTAGATGCTGAGAAAAAAAAGAAAGAACTTTTACATCTGAATGATATAAAAGGTGGATTGATGTTTAAAGTGAAAACCGATCCTAGAATTACATTTGTAGGTAAGATACTAAGATCAACAAGTTTAGATGAGCTTCCCCAGTTTCTAAATGTTTTAAAAGGGGATATGAGTATTGTGGGAACTAGGCCTCCTACAGTGAATGAGGTTAAAAATTATAACTATAATCATCTTAGGAGGATCAGCATAAAGCCGGGGATAACCGGGCTTTGGCAAGTCAGTGGAAGAAGTACGATAACTGACTTTGATGAAATAATAAATTTAGATTTAAAATATATTGATAATTGGACAATTTTTGAGGATATAAAAATACTACTCAAGACAATACCTGTTGTAATATCTAGAAAAGGTGCTCTATAAATTTATGAAATAGGTGATATGGATGGAAATCAAATACTATTTAAGTGTAGTTTACAAAAGACTTTGGATTGTTATAGTTTTGCCGTTGGTTGCTTTACTAACTTCCACATACTTAAGTTATTTTGTTTTAGACCCTATATATGAGACAAATACTACACTCTATGTTATCAATAGAAGCAGTGACTCAGAACGCGTAATTAATTATAGCGATTTTCTTGCAGGAGAACAATTAGTAAAAGATTATACAGAATTAATTAAGAGCCGTACTGTTACAGGAGCAGTAATAGACAAATTAAATCTTCAAGATATGACAACAAGTGATTTAGTAGATACGATTGAGGTCAGACCTATGAATGATACACGCATTATAGAAATAAAGGTTCAGCATAAAGATCCTGAAACAGTAATGAATATTGCGAATAGCCTTGCCGATGAGTTTTCAGATAGCTTGATTAGTCTGATGGAAGTGGACAATGTTAGTATCATTGATCGTGCAGTATTACCTAAATATCCGATTGCGCCGAATCCAGTTAAGAATTTTATTCTTGCGTTATTTTCTTCAATCATTATTGCATTAGGCTTGATATTCTTCATAGAATATTTAGATAACACGATAAAGACAACAGAAGATGTTGAAAAATATTTAAATTTGCCCGTAATTGGTATTATTCCAGAGCTTGAACTTAAATAGGAGGGAATAAATGATTAATAATAATTATATTGATTTGGATTACAGAATAAATACTCC
>JBFWMP010000002.1:14171-66110 GCA_050251575.1 Clostridia bacterium | reverse complement strand
GGTTGTAGCTGATAACATTAGAAAAGGCGCAGCAACCAACACTGTGCAAATAGCACAAGAATTGATAAAAATGTGGAATGAACAATAAAAAATACATTTGAGAACAAAAGTTCAATTGAGAATTGAGAATTGAAAATTGAGAATTGAAGTTCTGAAAACAACCTCTCATTAAATGCTGATAATACTAATAATTATAATATAGAAAGCAAATAATTATAATATAGAAAGCAAATAATTATATAATAATTTAGATTATTATGTTCTTTTATTAATATAATTATAAATAGAATAGTTATATCAAATGATATCTATAAAGATAATTCTCAATTCTCCATTCTCAATTCTCAATTAATTATTATGAAAGGTGGGATATTATGAAAAAGACACTATTTACTGGTTCAGGGGTTGCCATCATTACACCCTTCACAAATGACGGAGTAGATTTCGAAAAACTTGGTGAGTTATTAGAATTCCAAATCTCAGAAAAGACAGATGCCATTATTATTTGCGGTACAACCGGCGAAGCATCTACTATGCCGGATGAAGAGCACAAGGCTGCAATCAGATATACTATTGAAAAGGTAGCCGGGAGAATTCCTGTGATTGCCGGTACGGGCAGTAATGATACCAAACATTGTATTGAATTAAGTCAATATGCTGAAGAAGCAGGTGCTGATGGACTTCTTATAGTCACTCCTTACTATAATAAAACCAGTCAGAGAGGTCTTATTGCTCACTTTACTGCCGTTGCTAACAGTGTAAAAATTCCTATAATCTTATATAATGTGCCAGGACGTACAGGCTTGAATATTACACCTGAGACATTAAAAGAGCTATCTAAAGTTGAAAATATCATTGGTATCAAAGAAGCAAGCGGAAACATCTCTCAAGTAGCACAAATGGCTGCCTTATGCGGTGATGATATGGACTTATATACCGGCAATGATGATATGATCGTTCCTCTTCTTTCATTAGGAGGAAAAGGGGTTATCTCTGTTGTGGCGAATATTGCTCCTAAAGATACACATGATATCGTAGAAAAATATTTAAGCGGTGATGTACAAGGAAGCAAAGAACTGCAGTTAAAAATGCTGCATCTAATCAATACTTTATTTATAGAAGTAAATCCGATTCCTGTTAAAATTGCAATGAATCTTCTTGGCTATAATGTAGGAAAATTAAGAATGCCGTTAACTGATATGTCGGATAAGAATCTTGAAATACTGAAAAAATCTCTTGTTGATTACGGTTTTTCTCTTAAATAATTCAAAGGATGTGCACAACTAATGATAAAGCTTATTTTAAGTGGCTGTAATGGTAAAATGGGAAGCGTAATAACCAGGCTGGTATCAGAAGGAACTGACTATAAAATTGTAGCCGGTATTGATATATTTGGCGAAGCAAAAAATGACTATCCTGTCTATAGCAATGCGATGGATTGCAAAGAACAAGGTGATGTGATTATTGACTTCTCTCACCCTAATTCCTTAGAAAAGCTTCTTCCATTTGCTGTATCTAGAAAGATCCCACTTGTAGTTGCTACTACAGGATTATCTCAGCAACAGATAGCCAGACTTCAGGAAATAACAACTTCTGTACCCATATTCTTTACAGCAAATATGTCGTTAGGTGTTAATCTTCTGATAGACTTAGTCTGTAAGGCTGCGAAACTATTAGAAGAATCTTTCGATATTGAAATAATTGAAAAGCACCATAATCAAAAAATTGATTCTCCAAGCGGAACAGCTCTTGCAATAGCTGACGCGATTTCCTCGACACTGTCACAAGCTCCTGAATATGTTTATGATCGTCATTCTGTTCGAAAGAAAAGAAATAAAAAGGAGATTGGAATACATGCAGTAAGAGGAGGAACTATTGTCGGAGACCATTCTGTAATATTTGCAGGAAATGATGAAATTCTTGAAGTTAAACATAGCGCTGCATCCAAGGAAATCTTTGCCGTAGGTGCCTTAAGAGCTGCAAAATATTTAATCAAACAAAAACCAGGATTGTACAATATGAAAGATCTCGTCGATAGCTTATAATAAACTATATTGAAGACTAAATACATAAAGAAACGTACCTTTTCAAGGTACGTTTCTTTATGTAAAAAAATTATTAGTATTCGATTCCCTTCCTTGCACTTATTCCATTTTCCATAGGATGCTTTATCGGAATAATTTCCGAAACATAATCCGCTAAATCAATAATGCTTTGAGGTGCATGACGTCCTGTAAGAATTATCTCTATATTTTCCGGCTTATTTTTAATCAGATTGCATATATCCTGTTCTGAAATCATCTTATTATGGATTGCACCTATTACTTCATCCAATATCAAAATATCACATTCACTATTCATCATTAGGCTGATTGCAAATTCAAAAGCTTGTCTTGTTTCCATTTGTAATTCTTTCTTTTCTTCTTCACTCAGCTTCCAAAAAAAATCTCTTTTGCGTTCAAACCTAAATATTTTAAAGCACTCACCAAGTTTCTCACACGAATGCAATTCTCCTGTATCAGAGCTTTTCAAAAATTGAATCATATATACCTTCAATCCTCTTCCTGCACTTCTAAGACCTTGCCCTAATGCAGCAGTTGTTTTTCCCTTACCATTACCAGTATATACTTGTACCAATCCCTTTAGCATTAAATCACCAACCTTATTGTTATACTGTTTATTTTAACAATAATACTACTAAAATTCAATAAAAAAAGCAGTCAAGCTGCTTTCGTTATAATGTATAGAATAAATTGTGTAATTATTCGTCTGCTTGGTATCCTTCTTCAAGAGCATTAAGCTCAATCTCTCTATCACCATTTTCGATTTCCATTTTCGAGATGGATATTTCATAGGCTACTCTTGTCATTACTTGACTAGCACTAAGTTTCTTCTGATATTCCCTGCTTTGTATTCTACCCCATACCTTTACATTCTCTCCAACTTTTAAAACCCCGGAATAACGGGCGTTTCTCCCCCATGCAATGCAAGGAATATAATCGGATTTATTATAGGCTCTATTTACTGCTAATAAAAGGTCACATATTTCTCTTCCAAAGGGTGTAGTTCTGTAGATAGGCTGCTTGCAAATATAACCATTTAGATATATATAATTTGGATTTTTTACCTTTTTATCTTCTTCTAAATATTGGATATCTTTTGCGAACACCGTAAGAATAAGTTTATTCCCATCACTATTGTAATTGTTGTATGAACGGAACTGACCTGAAACCTCTATATGATCTCCTATTTTCAAAGGCACATTTTCCAATAACCTTTCTGACACCATAATTGGAATATAGTCTACCACATCACTTAATCTTTGCGCCTTTATAGTAAAATTATAGAATCCCTCACCATATACCTTGTGATTAAATACTAATTCGCTGCTTACCTCTCCTATAATTTCTACTAGATTATTATCTAAAGTACTTTCCAACATAACCCCACTCTCCTCTCAATTATTCATATGTTAAAAATAACTATCTAATGCTATATTTATTCAGACAAACCCGCTTTTAGAAGTATTTTTATCCATGAATAATGATAATAAGCACCCTTCTTTAACAGGGTGCTTATAGGGTGCTTATAGGATCATTTGGGATATGGCTTGTATATCAATACCACAAATAATAGCAATGGTGACTGCTACTAATATTGCATATATTTCTTTATCCGTTGTTGAAGATATCTTAATTGGAAATTCTTGCGGCTCGATATCTCTTTTATCAAAAGTCGTAATGATTCTTTGCAAACAATAATTCATAGAGCTGCTTTGTAAATCTTGATCTATGCTTGACGCTGTTATTGTAACTTTTGAGCTTAACCCATAAGTAATAACACACATCTTACATCCTTTTAACAGTTGTAGAACAGTACTATCATCATTATTAACAATGGCAATGCTCTCTTTCCCCATCAACTCAAATACTTTTCTGAAATCACTTGTTTTTTTGCTATCGAATATATTTTCCGATGTATTTTCGACACTGTCATATACCAATATATTAAAATTAATATTATTATAAATTCCTTCCCAAGCCTTTTCGGATGTAATTTTTATTACAGCAATTTCAATATTGTTCTTATCCAATTCATTGATATAGCCTTTTAATGTACTTGCTGGTGGAGTTGAAGAATGTGAATCATATGATTCAATGATACTAGTTTTAATATCCATGTTTCCGGTAATTTTACGAAGTATAGCAATTATATGGGATGTCTGCTCATTGCCACATATTCCAATAATTATCACTATTTCAACCCCAATCGCGTTAGTTTGGACATCTTTATATTTTACATATTCATGCTGTATTATGTAATATATTATCTAAAAGATATTTTTTTAATCAACAGAAGTGCTCTCCTGAATATTAGGTATTTGCTTACCTGTATGATCTATATGAAAAGACTCTCTATATATCAACTCAGAAATAGGCACTATCTTATAACCATCCTTTTGAAGCATTTCAATAATCTTTGGCAGTGCAGCCGGTGTATATTTCGCAGCATTATGAAATAGCACGATAGAACCATCCTTTACTCTCTTAGTAACTCTTTCAATAACTGCCTCCACCCCGAGCTCCTTCCAATCCAAAGAGTCCACATCCCACTGAATAGTATAATGCCCCATTTCTCTACAAGTCTGTACTACCTTATCATTATAGTCCCCATAAGGCGGTCTGAATAGAAACGGCTTTTTCCCGGTAATAGCCTCTATCTTATCATCACATTTTTTTAGTTCCTCTTTCATCTTATCAATCGATAATTGTGTCATATGTGGATGTGTATTGGAGTGATTCATTACCTCATGACCTGCATCACTTAATGCTTTAACTGATTCAGGATACTTATCGACCCACCCTCCCACTACAAAGAAAGTAGTTTTTACATTATACTGATCTAATATTCTTATGAGATCTTCCGTATCCTCGTTTCCCCATGCTGCATCAAAGCTGATAGCGATAGTTTTGTCCTGCCTGTCTACAGAATAAATAGGTAAATCTCTTTTAGACTTGACAGCTGAAAATACGCTGACTGTACTATCCCATCCCAGGCTCAGCAGGCTGCATAGAAGAATAAATACAAGCCCGTAAATGATAAGCTTATTTTTATCAATGATGATTATCTTCATTGTTTCCCATCTCCTTTATGTCATGTCTTATTAAATTTTATTCTATATCATATCGATTATGACAAAAAGAGATTAAAAAAAGCCGTTGGAATATATATTCCAACGGCTTTTGGCTGCGGGACTAGGATTCGAACCCAGACGAAGTGAGTCAGAGTCACTCGTGCTACCTTTACACAATCCCGCAATATTATGGTGCGAGAAACGGGACTTGAACCCGTACGCCATAAGACACACGCCCCTCAAACGTGCCTGTCTGCCAATTCCAGCACTCTCGCAAATTGACATTAAATATATTGTATCACCAATAAGTTAACAATATACATATGTCTTTACATATCATTTTTACCGACAAAGAGTATTATAGCAGGTTGGTTTTATGTTGTCAATATTTTTGATCAAAAAGTCTTTTTTCTGCACGCTGCTTCAATGCTAAGATTCTTGCTCTGCTCAGAATGACATCCTTAGCTGCTCTTCATGTTATTTGACTTTTTAGTATTCTCCCAGCGGCATTCTACTCTTTTAAAATATACCATTTATGAATATCATTGTAGATATTATTTGCAATAGGATTGATTTCTCCTCGTAATCTATCATTATGCAATACAGCAGATGTTCTGAAGAAAAGGCTGATATAAGGTAAATCCTCCACTAGTTTCTTCTGCAAGACTGAATATGCCTGTTTTCTATCCTCTTTATTGACTGTCGAAAAGGCTTTTGCGAGCATTTGATCTGTCTCAGCATTACTGTATGAAATAAAATTTGTTCCTCTCTCAATCTCAGTAGTATGGAAAGCAAAAGTCAAATCTCCCATAGGCGAAAGATTCAAGCCTGATAATACAATATCAAACGTCTTTGCGTTCAAAAGCGTATTAAGTTCTTCCCAGCTTACTCTTTTCTGATTTATCTTAATTCCGATTTCTTTTAATTGATTTCCAATAATATTGGCTGTTTTATCTCTTATGATATTATCTGTATTTGTCACTAACTCGAAGGATAGCGGTATTTGTACCCCATCTATCGTTTTATCAAGAATACCATCACTATTAGAGTCAATCCACCCAGCTTCTGATAATAACTGTCTTGCTTTATTCAAATCCCGATTATAAACTTGCGTTGAAGAATCATATAGCCACCCTTGAGGATTCAACGGTACATCTGTCTTACGTCCGTGACTTAACAATACTTCACTAATTATTTTGTCCCGGTCCAGAGTATAAGCCATTGCTTTTCTTACTGCCTTATCCTGGAGTGCTTTATTATTATAATTCAAGCCAAGGAATTCATAGTAATTTGTTATATATTCTTTAATCTGTATATTCCCTTTTCCACTATATTTGTCCCAGTCAACTACATTTGTTGATACATAGTCGACTTCTTGTGCCTCAAGTGCAGATAAAGCTGTATCATTGTCAGGTAACAACTTAACATTAACGGTATCGATATATGGACTGGTACCACCCCACCATTGCGAAACAGCCTGCAGCTTGATCGATTTTAAAGGATGATACTCCATGAACTGATAATATCCTGTCCCAACAGGCTTAAAGTTCGGGTCATCATTTACTATTTCTTTCCCTTGAAATTGATGACTGGCTATAATGGGGAAACTTACTGCACTGATAAACCCACCGTAAGGTTGGCTTAATACTACCTTAAAAGTATAGTCATCTATCATTCCAAAATATGAGATCAACTGAGTATTTAATTTATATACAGATTCATATTTATTACTGGAGATAGTTTTAAAGGTATAATCAACATCTTTAGCTGTAAACTGGACATTATCATGCCACTTGACATCTTTTCTTAGAAAAAATGTCCATGTCATACCATCCTGTGAGCATTCCCATCTTTCCGCTAATGATGGCTGTATATTCATATTCTCATCATATTTTACCAGACTTTCAAATACTAAACCTAGTATTTCTGCATTTGATTGGCTTTTTGTAAGTATAGGATTTAGAGTGTCCGGATTCGACGATTGAAGGTTTAAAATACCTCCTTTGACTGGTCCCGTATCTTCCACTATTTTATCCTTCTCAGGCTCTTCTTTATCCTTAGGATCCTGTATATCCTGCTGCACATTGCAAGCAGTTAAAAATAACAATATTAAAATAAAACTTATTATCTTTTTTATAAATGCGTTCAAATGAATAAATCCTCCTTGGAATGTATTATCAAATCTATACATAGTATTTCAAAAACAGCATTATTTAGTCTATAAGTATCAAATCATACTTAAGGAACAGCAAATAATAACTTCCGATTTTTCAGCAGTTATTTTTTTCTCCTAGCTCCTAGCTGCTTTTATATCAGCTGCATAATTCCAGCTAAGCTTCCCGTTTTTCCCCTATCACGTCTATGTGAAAAATATAAGCTTTCATTACAAAATGTGCATTGTTGAGCCAATGTTATATGCTCATCTTTTATACCCGCCTGATTAAATTGGAGAATATTTGCCTGCCACAAGTCAATATGATATTTGCCGCTACCCTTTTCGTTAATTAACATTCCTGCATCTTTATCATAAGACGTATAAAACTCCTCAACTACCGGTTGATCAACCTCAAAATGACACTTGCCTATAGATGGACCTATCGCAGTAAGAATATCTTTAACGTCACAACCATAATCCTTTATCATCTTGCTAATTGTCTTATATCCAATTTTCTTTACAGTCCCTTTCCAGCCTGAGTGTGAAAGTGCAATTACTTTTTTAACCGGATCCAAAAAAAATAGCGGTACACAATCTGCATAAAAAGTTACTAATGGTACATTCTTCTCGTTAGTCATAAGACCATCAACTTCTAGAATATCACTATCTCTAATTATCCCCTTCCCTTTGTCGTGTTTAGAAATAACAGCTATATGATCACGATGAACCTGATTAGAAAAAACAAAGTCTGTATACTCAATATTCAATTGCTGTCCCAAAGCTCTAAAGTTGCTTAGCACATTTTTCCTTTTATCATTTCTGTTGAATCCTAGATTAAACGTCCCACATTCTCCTTCGCTGACCCCACCCTGACGAGTAGTAAAACAATGTGTTACAAGCCCGGTTTCATCAAAGCTGGGAATTGTAAGATATGTCAAACCATTAACTTCATGCAGCTTAAATCCAATTCTCATGAGTCACCTCTTAATATGCAGGAATATACTTTTCCTACCTATATAGAATACATTCTTATTTTATATCTTATTTGAAAGACTTGGGACCTAGAGCTTAGAGTCAAGAGCAAAAACATAATTCTTTTAACACTAAACACTGAATTCCAAACTTATTAACAGAATTATTATAACTTAAGTACTGCTAGATATTTTTTGATGAATGATACCTAATAATACTGTCTACTTCGGACTGATTATAACATAAATCTAGGGATAATAAAAGAGAAGTGCAAAAAATCCCTGAGGACTTTTGCACTCAATAAAAATTGTTAATATAAAAAATACTTCCAATTACCTAGGCTCTACAATGAGTTTTATAGCCGTTCTTTCTTCCCCTTCAATCATGATATCAGTAAACGCTGGAATACATATCAAATCTATTCCTGAAGGAGCCACAAACCCCCTTGCAATCGCTATCGCTTTTACAGATTGATTTATAGCACCTGCACCTATTGCTTGTATTTCTGCCATACCTCTCTCCCGTATAACCCCTGCTAATGCACCTGCAATAGAATTTGGATTCGATTTAGATGAAACCTTGAGTACCTCCATTGTTGCTACCTCCATCGATATTATTTCAACTTATAACATATATTCTACACAAAATAGGAAATTCCTTCTTTTTTTTATATTTTTTTGAGAATATGTTTATTTAATAATTAATCGATTAATACTTTTTGTCTTTCCTGTACTTTCATCTATCTCCAATAGAATTCCATTAAAATGGGCAGGTCCGTCAGCAGTTTCAAACTTCTCCGGCAGATGTGTTATAAAACGATTGATAATAATTTCTTTTTTTACACCTAAGATGGAATTGTAAGGACCTGTCATGCCAATATCGGTAATATATCCTGTTCCTCTTGGTAAAATCCTTTCATCGGCAGTCTGTATATGAGTATGGGTACCGTATACTGCACTTACTTTCCCATCCAAATACCACCCCATAGCAACCTTTTCCGAAGTAGCTTCTGCATGGAATTCTACTATGATAATATTAGTCACCTTAGAAATTGTTTTTAATTCATCTTCTACTGCTCTGAAAGGACAATCAAGATTTTCAAGATAGACTCTTCCAGAAACGTTTATAACCCCTACTTTATACTTTCCCACATTTACTATCATATGCCCTGTCCCCGGGGTTCCAGGAGGATAATTTGCCGGTCTGATGATACTTGCATGCTCTTCAAATAGTCTATAAATATCTTTTTTATTCCACACATGATTTCCTAAGGTAATAACATCAACACCGGCGGTAAATAGCTCATCTGCAATAAATCTCGTAATTCCATTTCCTGCAGCACTATTTTCACCATTTGCAATACATAAGTCCACAGCAAACTCTTTTTTTATTCTATGCAAAAAGTCTATAACCAGATTACAGCCTGGACTCCCGACAATATCACCTATTGCTAAAACATTCAATGAATTTCCTCCTGTCATTAAAAAGAGGGTAGCAGACAATGGATGGCAGATTCTACAATACTACCCATTACCCATTGCTCACTACCCACTTACATTATCTTGCGTACTCTATTGCTCTGGTTTCTCTGATAACATTTACCTTAATCTGGCCCGGATATTCTAATTCGCTTTCAATCTTCTTAACAATATCCTTAGCAACTAATAGGGTACCTTCATCATTTAAGTCTTCAGGCTTAACCATAATTCTTATTTCTCTTCCTGCCTGAATCGCAAAGGACTTATCTACGCCAGTAAAGGAGTTAGCAATCTCTTCAAGTTTTTGCAATCGTTTTATATAGGTTTCAAGGTTTTCACGTCTGGCTCCAGGTCTTGCAGCAGAAATTGTATCTGATGCCTGTACCAGACATGCGATAATTGTTTCAGGCTCAACATCACCATGATGTGCCATAATCGCATGAACTACTTCTTGGCTCTCTCTATATTTATTGGCGATATCTGTACCTATCATTACATGAGAACCTTCTACTTCATGATCCACCGCTTTACCAATATCATGAAGAAGTCCTGCTCTTTTAGCAATACTAATATCTACACCTAATTCACCTGCCATAATACCAGCAAGATGAGCAACTTCTATCGAGTGTTTAAGAACATTCTGTCCATAACTGGTCCTAAACTTTAATTTACCTAAAAGCTTGATTATTTCAGGGTGAAGTCCATGTACACCTGTTTCAAAGGTAGCATGTTCTCCTTCTTGTCTGATGGTATTTTCTACTTCTTTCTTCGCTCTCTCTACTGTTTCCTCAATACGAGCAGGATGAATACGTCCATCTATAATCAATTTCTCAAGTGCTACTCTGGCAACTTCTCTCCTGATAGGATCAAAACCTGACAATATTACTGCTTCAGGAGTATCATCAATAATTAAGTCTATACCTGTTAAGGTTTCAAGCGTTCTGATATTTCTACCCTCTCTGCCGATAATTCTTCCCTTCATTTCATCATTAGGGAGTGGAACAACTGAAACCGTCGTTTCTGCTACATGATCTGCCGCACATTTTTGTATGGCAGTACTAATAATATCTTTCGCCTTTTTGTCAGCTTCATCTTTCGCTTTAGCTTCAATATCTTTTATCATGATAGCTGCTTCATGCTTCGTCTCACTTTCAATATTCTTAAGCAAGAAGCTTTTTGCCTCTTCTACTGTCAATCCAGAAATTCTTTCGAGCTCTTCTGTCTGTTTAGCCTGTATCTCCAGTGTTTGTTCATGCAAAACTTGTACTTCTTTATTCTTTTTATTTAATGCCTCTTCTTTTACCTCAAGAGATTCAACCTTTTTGTCCAGTGTTTCTTCTTTCTGCTGTACTCTTCTCTCTTGACGCTGAATTTCATTTCTTCTTTCCTTTACTTCTCTGTCAAATTCAGACCTATTTCTATGCATCTCTTCTTTTGCTTCTAACAATGCTTCTCTCTTTTTACCCTCTGCGGTTTTTATAGCATCATTAACGATTCGTTTTGATTCTTCTTCTGCACTACCAATTTCAGCTTCAGCAATCTTTCTTCTATATTTAATTCCTAACTGAAAGGCAACTATACATAAACCTATTGCTGCGGCAAGTGCAACTGTAATTATTAACATTATTTGTCCAATTGTAACTGTAATATCCTACACCTCCCTTTATCGATATACGTATTTTTAAATCTTTTCCCATTCATTGTAAAATATTCCCGAGAAATTTGCATAAAAAAACATAATTATATATTTACTTGCATAAATATATATGCTAATTGTAAACTTTTTTAAAAACACTGTCAAGATTCAATTAATAACTGCTTTATTTTCTGCCACGTTGAATATTTTTCTTCTTAACAGTTTGTGAATTATCCTTCTTGGAATATTCTCCATGATTGTCTCTCTGCCTTCGCGGACGAATCAAACATTTCTGTCCAAATCCTATCAAATCTTTCCTTCCCTCTTTTATCAAAGCCTCGTATACCAATTCATAATTAGCGGGATTTCTATATTGAAGCAATGCCCTTTGCATCGCTTTTTCTCTTGGAGAGCGAGGCACATATACTTCTTCCATTGTTCTCGGATCAAGACCTGTATAAAACATACAGGTGGCTAATGTTCCCGGTGTAGGATAAAAATCCTGTACCTGTTCGGGATAATACTTATTGTCTCTCAAGTATTCTGCAAGCTCAATTGCCTCTTTCAACCCACTTCCGGGATGACTAGACATTAAATATGGAACTAAATATTGTTCTTTACCTATCTTCTTATTAATTTGATAGAACTTATCTGCGAACTTTTGATACACCTGCCTAGATGGTTTCCCCATTCTTTTTAATACTTCAGGCGAAACGTGCTCCGGTGCAACTTTCAACTGTCCACTCACATGATGCTCACAAAGCTCCCAAAAGAAATCATCTTGACGGTCATGCATGAGATAGTCATATCTTATGCCCGAGCGGATAAATACCTTTTTTACACCCTCAAGGTTTCTTAATTCTCTTAACACTTCAAGATATTCATCATGAGATATATTTAACTTTTTGCAAGGACTTGGATAGAGACATTGTTTGCTTTTGCATGATCCATGCTTTATTTGTTTTTCACATGATTCATTCCTAAAATTAGCTGTAGGTCCTCCCACATCATGTATATATCCCTTAAAATCTGCGTTCCATATCATATTTTTAGCTTCATTTACAATTGAAGCTTTACTGCGGCTTTGCACTGTTCTCCCTTGATGAAAGGTTAACGCGCAAAAAGTACAGGAGCCAAAACATCCTCTAGAGCTGGCTATGCTGAATTGCACTTCCTTTATTGCCTTAATGCCACCCAATTCTTCATATTTCGGATGATATGTCTTCTGGTAAGGAAGTGCATAAACAGCATCAAGCTCTTTTCGGTTCAGAGGTGCCATGGGAGGATTCTGAACCAGATATTTATCACTATGTGCTTGAACAATTGTCTTCCCTCTGATAGAGTCCTGCTCTTCGTACTGTATTTTGCAAGCTTCTGCATAGTGTGTTTTATCATCTCTTACCTGCTCATAAGAAGGTATCATAATCATTCTTCCATTTATATTGTCAAGGTGATTTGTAAGATAAACCGTTCCCGCTATATTCGTGATTTCACTCGTTTGCTTCCCCTGATGTAATGCGTCCGCAATCTGAATAATCTGTTTTTCTCCCATTCCATAAATCAATAAATCCGAGCGTGAATCAATCAAGACAGATCGTCTCACTTTATTTTCCCAATAATCATAATGAGCAAATCTTCTTAAGCTGGCTTCAATTCCACCAATAATAATAGGTACATCTTTAAAGGCTTCCCTTATCCGATTACAATAAACAATCACAGCCCTATCAGGTCTATATCCAGCTTTATTTCCAGGAGAATATGCATCATCACTCCTAGGTTTCTTGCTTGCCGTATAGTGATTTACCATAGAATCTAAATTGCCTGAAGAAACGAGAACTGCCAGTCTAGGTTTTCCTAGCTTAACAAAATCTTCAACATTTCGCCAATCAGGCTGTGCAATAATACCTACTTTATATCCGCTGCTTTCCAAAACTCTAGTAATAATGGCCGGTCCAAAGCTGGGGTGATCCACATAGGCATCCCCACTGATATACAAGAAATCAAGTTGCTCCCATCCTCGCCGTTCCATATCTTCTTTTGTCATTGGTAAAAAATCATTTATCGCCATTGGTTCACTACCTTTCGTATTAGCTTGGGGCCTGGAGCTCGGAGCTTCGCACTCCTAATCTTAAAACTATAATCGTAATATTAGCTGCACATAATTTAAAATGCTAATGGTGACTCCATTAGCATTACCTAATTAGTAGTATTCACATTATTAAGTATAATATAGTACTAATAGCATATTTGTGAATAATTAAGTGTCTTATATGCATCTTAGAATATGATGTAGTCGGTTTGAAAATACTGAAAAAACCAAGTTTTTATGATAGAATAAGGATAATCTTATTTTGCTCCAAGCTCCGAGCTACTAAATAATTCTACATTCATCATTGATCACTGTTCATCATCATTTCATGGTACTGCTGTCTACTTATCAGTACCTGCCTTGGTTTACTTCCCTCAAAGCCTCCGACTACTCCCCTTGCCTCCATTTGGTCAACAAGCCTTGCCGCTCGGGCATATCCTACTTTCAAACGTCTTTGCAGCATAGAAACAGAAGCTTGTCCGTTATCTACTGCCAGTTCGATGGCTTGGGGAAGCAACTCATCATTATCACCGGGATCTGCTGCTTCTACTTCATTCTCTTTCTCTATATGCTCAATAATATCCTCATGATAGCTGGCACCCGAATTTGATTTAATAAACTGAACAATAGCTTCAACTTCTTTATCTGAAATAAATGCTCCCTGCAATCGGGTAGGCTTTGACTCTCCTACAGGATAAAAAAGCATATCTCCCTTACCAAGCAGCTTTTCCGCACCTGCCATATCTAAAATCGTTCTGGAGTCTACCTGTGAAGATACTGCAAAAGAAATTCTTGAGGGAATATTTGCTTTAATAATACCTGTAATCACATCAACCGACGGACGCTGTGTGGCAATGACTAAATGCATCCCGGCAGCCCTCGCCATTTGCGCTAAACGACATATCGCATCCTCCACATCTCCTGGCGCAACCATCATCAAATCTGCTAACTCATCAATAATAATCACAATCTGGGGAAGAATTTGTTCACTCTCTCCCTGTTCTTTAATGAATTCATTATATCCATGTAAATCTCTTACATTATTATCTGCAAAAAGCTTATATCGGTTTACCATCTCTTGTACTGCCCAATTTAAAGCGCCTGCAGCTTTTTTAGGCTCCGTAACAACAGGTATCAATAGATGTGGAATACCATTATAAACACCCAGTTCAACTACCTTAGGGTCAATCATCAGAAGCTTTACTTCATTTGGATTTGCTTTATATAATATACTGGTTATTAAAGTATTAATGCAGACACTCTTGCCTGAGCCGGTCGCTCCTGCTATTAGCAAATGTGGCATTCTCGCTATATTCGCTACTACAGGCTTTCCGGTAATGTCCTTACCCACAGCAAATCCAAGCTTTGACGGATAATTCTTAAACTCTTCCGACTCAATAACTTCTCTCAAATATACGGGAGTAACCTCTTTATTAGCTATCTCTATACCAATAGCCGCCTTACCGGGAATAGGTGCCTCAATCCTCACACCGGAAGCAGCAAGATTCAGGGCTATATCGTCAGATAGATTAACAATCTTACTTACCTTCACCCCCGCACTCGGCTGCAGCTCATATCTTGTTACAGAAGGACCCCTGCTTACTTCAAGCACTCTTGCTTCTACACCAAAGCTTTTAAGGGTATCTACCAATTTCTTCGCATTTTGCCTTAAATCGTTATGGGAGCCTTTCTGCTCATCTTTGGAAACTGCATCGAAATGCAATAATTCTACAGGCGGAAATGAATACTGAATAGGCTCATTACATGGAACAATGGACGGCATTTCACTCTCCTGATGTTTACTAACCGTTCCTTTTACCTTTGGTTGCCGGTCTTCAAGTGAAACTTCTTGCTGACTTTCCTGTATCTCCTTCGCCCTTGTACTATGATCGTATATCTTAAATATAGGCTCACTAGCTGCTGCAGCCTGACTATCAACAAACACCTGCTGTTCAACTTTCTGTTCAGGAGAAACATTGATAGAACTCTGCTTCATATGAGTCCTTTCTGACACATCCCTCTTTAATAATGCCGGAATGTTCTTAAATAGGGTATGTAAAGATTTTTTTATAGCTTTAGCCACAAAGCTTAAAACTTTAAAAAGTGAAACTTCTGTAATAATTAGTATAAATACGATGATTAAAGTGATAAAAATAATGAATGCTCCTGAAACACCAAACATATTAATCACAGGTTCTGCAATCAATCCGCCTACCACTCCGCCACTTTTTCCCTGGATGCCATTATTGTAAAATAACTTTATGCTTTCATGCAGTGTTAACTGATCTGCTTCCTGTCTTGAAAAAATATGAATAACTGCGCTCAGTATTATCAACAAACCTGCGGTTAATAAATACCTGAATTTGTTTGTTATATTTCCTTTTCTTATAATATAATGAATACCGTAACTAATAACCAATAAAGGAATCACATACACCAAATACCCAAGCAGGCCCATGAAAATTGTTTTGAGCATATCACCGAAAAAGCCAGCCGCTTTTGAATAAAAACTCACACCCATTAATAGCCCTAAAGCAATAACAAATAGTGCGGTTATTTCTACATTCATATGATTTTTACTTGATACCTTCGCTGTTCCTTTTATCTTTCGTTTCGCCATTGCAACCACCCCAATTAAGAATTGAGAATTTAAAATTGAGAATTGAGAATTATTTAGATAAAGTTTAAGATGTCATATCCTTTTATTCTTCTGCGAAATATCGGAGATTTATGTATTATTTATTTCTTAATACTACTATCATAAAAGAAGATTAAACTATCTACAAACCACTACTTAATTTTCAATTTTCAATTCTCAATTTTCAATTACTATTTATATCTATCTAATAGTTAAAAATTAAGTCTATTTAAAAAACATACTATACACAATAATAGCTCCCCCTACCGCCCAGCAGTAGTATGAAAATAAATAAAACTTTCCTTTATTTAATAAATTAATCAAAAATTTTATTGCTAGAAATCCTGTAATCGCTGCAGCCAGCGTACCAAGTAAATAGGGAAGCATATCTGCACTTTTGATTCCCTGCTCAAGCAAATCTGGTATCTGCAATACTGCAGCACCTAAAACCGCTGGAATAGATATCAGAAAAGAAAACTTAATTGCAAATTCTCTCTTAAAGCCATTCAACAGACCTCCTACAATAGTAGAACCTGAACGTGATATACCGGGCATAATTGCAAACCCCTGAAATATCCCAACAATGAACGCATTGGAATATTTAGCATTCACTTCATCTTTCGAGCCTGTAATGAGCTTGCTGGTAATCCATAGCAGGCATCCGGTGAAGAGTAATGTAAACCCAACAACATGCACAGACTTAAACATTGCTTCAAAAAAATCTTTAAACATAAAGCCAATAATTGCTGTAGGTATCGTTGCCGTAATTAATAATAAAATCATTCTTCTATATGGTGAAGAATCTATCTGAACATTTCCCTTTGGGATATCAGCCAATAAACCAAAAAACTCCTTTATCAAATGGTATATATCCTTATAGTAAACAAGACATACTGATAATATCGTGCCGAAATGCAGCATGGTATCAAACAAAAGATGGCTCTCTTCTAAATCATTCATCCCGAAAAGCTCTTGAAAAATTACTAAATGTCCAGAGCTGCTGACCGGCAAAAACTCTGTCAAACCTTGTACTATTCCTAGAATAACAGATACTAATGTATTCATTTTAACACTCCTATTCATAAACTTATGCACGATTCGAAAGTAGTGAAAAAGTCCGCGAACCGTTGTCAAATAAAAATATAAAAGATGTCAGCTAAAAAATGCTAACATCTTAAATATATCATATCATAAATAATTAATCCATAAACCTCTAAAAATTTTTAAGCTCGTACTCTAAAATTGTGCCCGGCTGTAACTGGGGATCAAGATATGCCTTAATATTGGTGCTAATAATTCGGTTCACGCGGTATTGATTTGCTGCAAGCTGCGTAACTTCCAGTGTCTGCCCCTTATATGTAATATTTTGTGTCTTTTCATACTGGTCATCTTGATTTGAAAAAATTACTTCATTAGGAATAATAGAATAAATAAGCATCCTGTGTTCCTTTCTTCGCCAAACCTATTATACTTCAGGCTTTGACGCATTATCATCACTTGATTGTTCTTCAGGGTTATCTGACTTTTCTTCTTCATCATTTTTCTTTTTCTTGTCTTCTATCAGCTCATGAAGCTTTTTAATGGCATCAGATACACCACCCATTTGATCAATCAGTCCATGACTTACTGCATCCTGCCCAAATAATACTGTACCAACATCATTTGCCAATTCTCCGGTTTTTAGCATGAGCTCTTTAAATTTCTCCCTAGAAATATTTGAATTTTTGGTAACAAAATGCACTACTCTTTCCTGCATTTTATCAAAATATTCAAATGTCTGTGGTACACCAATCACTAATCCGGTCATCCTTATGGGGTGTATCGTCATCGTCGCTGAAGGAGCAATAAAGGAGTATCTAGCCGATACCGCCAATGGTACCCCAATACTATGACCACCTCCCAGTACTAATGAAACCGCAGGTTTCTCCATACTTGCAATCATTTCTGCAATTGCCAGCCCAGCTTCAACGTCTCCACCAACGGTATTTAATACTACTAATAAGCCATCAATCTCATTGTTTTCTTCAATAGCAATTAATTGTGGGATTACATGCTCATATTTTGTTGTTTTATTCTGCGGTGGTAAGGTAATATGCCCTTCTATCTGCCCGATGACTGTTAAACAATGAATGTTTCCTCTTGGATTTTTTACCTCTGCTGTACCAAACTCTTTGATTTTCTCAATATTAATTTCTTCATCTGCATTTTTTTTATCTTTATCATCCTGCATCTTAGTAAATGTTACCTTATTTTCTTCTCTTCTGTCAAGCATTATTCCACTCCTGTCGGTTTTAGTAAATCAATCAAACATCAGTAATAGTATACAGAACCATCCTTGAAAATATTCTTATAGGAATATATTATTTAAAAATAGTATAATGTTTTCTAGCGGATGTTGTCTCTCGTGCATATTAGTTTTTTCCGTTGTAAATGAGATTCATATTTGCTATACTTGATACATATTATTTCTAAACAGCAAAAGGAGTATAATTATGCCAATTAAGATACCCGACAATCTTCCTGCATTTGAGACGCTTAATAATGAAAATATCTTTATGATGTCTGAAAACCGAGCCGTCCATCAGGATATTCGTCCGCTTAAAATCGTTATTCTAAATTTAATGCCTACAAAAATCACAACCGAAACACAGCTTCTTCGGTTGCTTGGAAATACGCCGCTTCAAGTAGAGATAGAACTGTTGCATACAAAAAGCTATAAATCAAAAAATATTTCAGAAGACCATCTGATTGCTTTTTATAAAACATTTGATGATATTAAACACACAAAGTTTGATGGGATGGTTATTACGGGAGCACCTGTCGAACAGATGGAATTTGAAGAAGTAGAATATTGGGAAGAACTAAAACAAATTATGGAGTGGTCTACCCGTAATGTTACTTCTACGTTCCATATTTGTTGGGGTGCTCAAGCGGGTTTATATTATCATTATAAAGTTCCTAAATATCCTCTTAAAGAAAAAATGTTTGGAGTTTTTGAGCATGTTATCAACAAGCAAAATATAAAACTTTTTCGTGGATTTGATGATGTATTTTATGCTCCGCATTCACGTCACACTGAAATTAAAAGAGAGGATATCGAAGGAATCTCTGACCTTGAAATACTTTCCGAATCAGAAGTTTCTGGATTATATATTGCAGCCACCGCAGATGGCAGACAGATATTTGTGACAGGACATTCCGAATACGATCCTTTAACATTAAAAAGTGAATATGACCGTGATATAGATAAAGGGCTTCCTATTAACGTTCCAATGAATTATTTTCTTGATAATAACCCTGCTAACCCCCCACTGGTAAAATGGCGTTCACACGCAAACCTGTTGTTCTCCAACTGGTTAAACTACTATGTGTATCAGGAAACACCCTATGATGTAGGACAGATTAAGTAGAAAGTAAAACAGGGGACGGTTCTTCGTTCTAAAACTTTAGAACAAAGAACCGTCCCCTGTTTTACTATTCTTTTGAACCTAGCAGCACTGGCTGTATTTGTTTTCCTTCAAGTGCCATCTTAAGCGTGGGTATAATCAGATCCATCTTAGCTACTAAAGAATTTTGTTTTTTTTCAGGATCATCCTGCTGAAATGGGACCATATAGATATTCTTTCTATTCAACAACAGACCAATATTTTTTGCACTTGCGCTTAGTCCATCATTAGTAGATAATGCAATAACTACAGGCCGTTGATTTCTGAGATGTCCTTTTACCGCCATAGTCACGCTGGTATCGGTAATTGCATTTGCTAATTTCCCAAGCGTATTGCCTGTACACGGTGCAACAACAATAACATCCAATAATGCTCTTGGACCTATTGGTTCAGCTGTTTCAATGCTGCTAATCACTTTGACTCCTGAAATTTCTTCAAGCTGTTTTATAAACTCTTCTGCTTTACCAAACCTTGTATCTATTGCAAATGCATTTTCAGACATAATGGGAACCACCTTGGCACCTTCATTGACTAACTCAATCACGATGGGTATGACTTTTTGAAAAGTACAAAATGATCCTGTTAATGCAAATCCAACTGTAATCTCTTTTATATTCATGCCTACACCCCCAATTCATTTACGATATTAAAAATTGTATGTCTAATGATATCTCCGGCTGTATTGGGTGCTACTTTTCCCGGTAAGGATAACGCCCAAATCGCTTTTATTCCCATATCTCTTGCCATATCGAAATCAACACCTCCCGGCTTAGATGCTAAATCAATCACCAAAGCGTCTTTCTTGATCTTAGCAATGATATCCATATTTAATATAACACTAGGTACCGTATTAAATATAACATCATAATTGCCTATGACATTTGCTAATTCGCTAAGATGGACCCCTCGATATCCATAACTATTTATCCAGGCTAAATCTCCATATTTTCTAGCTTCAACAGTAACATTTGCGCCTATTCCTGAAAGCATCTTTGAAAGAATTTTACCTATTCTTCCGTATCCTAATATAAGACAATGACTATTATGTATTGTAATCGGAAGTTCCTCCATGGCTATCTGTATAGCCCCTTCAGCAGTAGGAATCGCATTCAAGACTGTTAGTTCTTCTCTGTTGAAATAATCAACTGCATAAATGTTATATACTTTGGCAAGATTATTGACTTTTTCACTTAGTATTCCACCAACAAAAAGCTGGTTCTTAGAAATTTCCTTAAACAAATCATTATAGAATATCTTTTCATCATAAAAAGGAGCGTTTACAGTTTGATTATCTAATGTGCACGGCAATGGCGCGGTGATGACATCCACTCCTTCTACAGCTTCTTGAATACTGTTTGCTTCTATAATATCCGTATGCCATTCTATATTATTAAAACCAAAAATCTTCACCTTATATCCATCCTGTGCAAGCGTATTTGCCATTTTCACTTGACGTAAATCACCGCCAATAATTGAAAAGCGTATATTGGTTTTCATATTGTCCCCCCATAAATCCTCACATTACTCAATCTATTAACATTGTATGTGCAATACAAATCAATAGTGCTTGTTTAACTTGTACTAATCACAAAACAAAAAAAGCAACCCAGTGCTTTCTCTGGATTGCTTTTTTATTTAGAGCTTAATTATTTAATAATTTTTTTAGGTCCATATCTTCTGGAATAGTTCCTACCGCAGACATACTGATATTTTTACTGTTAAACACCTTGTGAATCATACTTCCTACCGATTCCATTGTCATATTATTTATTCTTTTGAGCACCTGATCTGGTGTCTTAAACTCACGAAGCAGCAATTCCGACTTCCCAATGCTATGCATTCTACTGCTGGTGCTTTCAAGCCCAAGAATATAATTACCCTTCAACTGTTCTTTCGCTTTATTCAACTCATCCATACTTATTTTGTTTTTATTCAATACATCGATCTCTTCAAGAATCAACTTAACCACTTCACTCATTTGCGAAGGATTCATACCCGCATAAATGGTAAAAAGACCTGCCTTTTGATATGAAGATGGATAAGAGTAAACCGAATATGCCAAGCCTTTTTCTTCCCGTATTTTTTGAAAGAGGCGTGAACTCATCCCACCACCAAGGATGGTATTAATCACCAGCAATTCATATATATTATCATTTCCCTGCTCTATGCCTTCAAATCCTATACAGAGATGTGCCTGCTCCGTATCCTTATTTCTAATCACTACGTCTTTATTAAATTCCGGCTTAAAATAATCAGCTTGATTGCAATCTGGCATATCCCAACCTTCAAATTTATTTTCCAACATGCTCAATACCTTATCATAGTCAAAATTTCCTGCCAATGCTATTACTGTGTTCTTCGGTGTATATTTCCTTTGAATATATTCTACCATCTCATCCCTATTAATCTGCTGAAGAGATTGATTTGTTCCAAGAATAGGATATCCCAATGAATCTCCGGCCCATATAGTCTCTGAAAGAATATCATGTACCAATTCTTCCGGTGAATCCTCATACATATTGATTTCTTCCAATATCACTTTTCTCTCCACATCAATATCATCTTGAGATATCTTTGAATTAAAAAGCATATCGGACAACACATCAATTGCAATATCTATATGATTATCCAGTGTTTTTGTATAAAAACAAGTATTTTCCTTTCCTGTAAAAGCATTCAATTGCCCACCGATAAAATCTATACTTTCTGCTATCTCTTTTGCAGTTCTGCTTTGGGTTCCCTTAAAAAGCATATGCTCAATAAAATGAGAAATACCACTATTCTGCTTACTCTCTCTTCTCGAGCCATTACCAATCCATACACCCAAAGAGACAGACCTCACATAAGGGATATATTCTGATACAACTCTAACACCATTTTTAAAAGTGTGCAATTTATACATAAATCCTCCCGATACTATTTAATAGCTCGGAGCTCGGAGCTCGGAGCTCGGAGTAAAATAAAACTATACTCACTTAACCTTCTTTTGTTAAAACTAATAATTCATCAATAGAAAAACAACTATATTAATTAAAAACTTCTAGAGCCTACTTGTAATTATAAGTTATATGCCTATTATATGCAACTAACATTTTGTGTAAGATTGATAACAAAAAAAAACAGAACGGCATTGGTTCTGTTTTTTTGTATCATAATGATTATTTGCTTTCTGGTTCTGTAATTTCAGGCATGGTATCTTTTCTCGAAAGATTAATTCTACCCTGCTTGTCAACCTCAACTACTTTTACCATTATTTCATCTCCGACGCTTACTACATCTTCAACCTTTTCAACACGTTTTCTATCCAGCTTGGAGATATGCACCAGACCTTCTTTTCCGGGTAAAAACTCTACAAAAGCACCGAAATTCATGATTCTCATTACCTTGCCCATGTAAATCTGTCCTACTTCGACATCTTTAGTAATACCTTCGATAATCTTTAATGCTTTTTCTCCTGCTTTTGCATCAGAAGCAGCAATAAATACTCTTCCATCATCTTCTATATCAATCTTTACGCCGGTATCGGCTATAATCTTTTGAATGGTTTTTCCGCCTGACCCGATAACATCTCTAATCTTATCAGGATCAATGGTAATAGTAATGATTTTCGGTGCATAAGGTGAAAGCTGTTCTCTTGGTTTATCTATAGCTTTTAGCATGACTTCATCTAAAATATAATATCTTGCATCTCTAGTTTCAGTCAATGCCTGCTGAATAATTTCACGAGTAAGACCATCAATTTTGATATCCATCTGAATTGATGTGATCCCTTTCTTGGTGCCGGCTACTTTAAAGTCCATATCACCAAAAAAATCTTCCAGCCCTTGTATATCCGTCATGGTAATAAATCTGTCACCTTCGGTAACCAAGCCCACCGAAATACCTGCCACCGGAGCTTTTATCGGCACACCGGCATCCATCAATGCAAGCGTACTTCCGCAAACACTTCCCTGCGAAGTAGAACCGTTAGAGCTTAATACTTCTGAAACCAAACGTATAGCATAAGGGAATTCTTCTTCACTAGGCAGTACAGGTTCCAGTGACTTTTCAGCTAAAGCACCGTGCCCTATTTCCCTTCTTCCTGGTCCTCTTGATGACCTAGCCTCACCTACACTATAGGATGGAAAATTATAATGATGCATATATCTTTTATTTCCATCTTCATCTAAACCATCCAGCTTTTGCACATCACCCAGAGCACCTAATGTAGCAACAGTAAGTACCTGCGTTTGTCCCCTGCTAAATAGTCCTGTGCCATGAGTACGCGGAAGTATGCCTACTTCAGCGGTTAAAGGTCTTAACTCATTAATTCCTCTACCGTCTACACGCTTTCCTTCATCTAACATCCATCTTCTTACAACATATTTTTGAAGCTTATATAGCGCTTCTTTCATTTGAGCTTGCATATCCGGATACTTTTCTGCAAAATTCTCAAATACATCATCATATACAACTGCAAGTGCTTCTTCTCGTGTCTTCTTATCATCTGAATTTAATGCCTGCCGAACTTTTTCTATAGCATATTCCTTAACATCATTATAGAGCGTTTCGTCTACTTCATAAGATTCATATTTAAACTTAGGTTTACCTACTTCTTTAACAATATCGTCGATGAAACTACAGATTTTCTTATTTTCTTCTTGTCCGAACATGATTGCTTCCAGCATCACATCTTCTGCCACTTCTTTTGCACCGGCTTCAATCATAACTACTTTATCTTTTGAACCTACTACTGTAAGCTGTAAAGTGCTTTTTTCTCTTTGTTCTACGTTAGGATTAATAACAAGATTCCCATCTACTAATCCTACAGAAACACCTCCAATTGGTCCATTGAATGGAATATCTGAAATTGAAATAGCAGCTGAAGCGCCTATCATTGCTGCAACCTCAGGAGAATTATCCTGTTCTACCGAAAGTACTGTAGCTACTACAACGACATCGTTCCTCAGATCTTTTAGAAATAGCGGACGAATTGATCTATCAATCACTCTGGACGTCAAAATTGCCTTTTCTGTGGGTCTTCCTTCTCTTTTCATGAAACTTCCCGGAATTTTACCAACTGCATACAATTTTTCTTCATAGTCAACGCTTAAAGGAAAAAAGTCTATACCTTCTCTAGGTTTGTCTGAAGCTGTCGCTGTTACGATTACAACTGTATCTCCGTAACGCACGAGAACTGAACCACTTGCTAGCTGCGCCATTTTACCAACCTCTATGGTAAATGGTCTTCCTGCCAAATCCATTGTAAATGTTTTGTGCATCATAGTCTAACCTCCTGTTTATCTTGTGTTGTTTTTTAGTCAGCTACTAGTTTTTAGCACTTAGATATATGCTTTATTATATTGTCCGTTTTTTAAACAAAGTATATATCTAATGGCTAATCAACTAATAGCTATAGAGATAAAATACACTTATATTATTTTCATACATTAACGTATTACACCGCATGCGTATACAATAAGTGAGCGGTAGATACCGCTCACTTACCATTACTTTCTTAAATTCAATTTTCCAATAATTGTACGATATCTTTCAATATCATTACTCATTAAATAATTTAACAATCCTCTTCTTTGCCCAACCATTTTCAAGAGACCTCTTCTTGAATGATGATCCTTTTTATGCATTTTGAGATGTTCATTTAAATGATTGATTCTTTCTGTAAGTAATGCAATCTGAACTTCCGGAGAACCGGTATCACTTTCATGAAGCTTATAAGACTCAATCACTGATTGTTTTATTTCTTTTAACATGATATTTCACCTCCTTAATAATATCCCCTGCAGCTAAGACTTGGGTAGGTGACTCCCGAATCCTGGCATCAGGTTAACAACCCTGTAACAACAAGTATTCTAACACATATTAATTTTATTGTAAATACCCTGGTCATGAAAAAACTGCTTTACATACTTTACATCTTTTCCAATCTGTACAGCTAATTCATCAATCCCTTGAAACTTCTTTTCATCACGAATTTTTTTAATAAACTCAATATTCACATTATGATTATAAAGAATTCCGCTAAAATCGAGGATATGTGTCTCAATTCGCATTTCCTGACCATTAACAGTAGGATTAGCTCCTACATTGGTTACACTCGCATATATCTTTTCTTCTAAAATAGTATTTGTAATATATACACCTTTTGAAGGAAGTACAATATCGACCCGGGGAATAATGTTAATCGTCGGAAATCCCAACTTGTGTCCAAGACGTTTTCCGACTACTACTTTCCCGGTAATCATATATTTTCTATTCATGAATTTTGAAGCCGTTTCAACATCACCCTTCTGTATAAGTTTCCTAATCAAACTGCTGCTGACGACAGTATCTCCAATCTTCACAGGCTCTACTACCTCTACCTGGAATCCGTATAATTGTCCCATCTTTCTTAAAACATCCACATCTCCGGTATTTTTATATCCGAAACGATAATGAAATCCAACTGTCACTCTCTTGGCATTAAGCCGGTCTAATAGAATGTTTTTTATGAAATCTTCCGGCATCATTTTCATAAAAGCCTTATTGAAATCATCTAAATATAAACAATCTACATGACAACGGCTAAGAATTTCAGCTTTTATTTCATTGGGTGTAATTAAAGATATGATGAGCTTATCGGCTATTATATTTTGAGGATGATGATTAAAGGTATAAATTACTGATTTCAAATGGTCTTTTTTGCATATATCCACTGTTTTATTAATTAGCTCCATGTGTCCAATATGTAATCCGTCAAAATTGCCTAGGGCTATTCCCGTTCCCATGGATGTATCCAAATAATCATTAGCCCCTGAAAAAATAACCTGCATTTATTCCACCTCAAAAAAACTTTTTAAAATTTTCAGATATAATTCATGTTCAGACCTTCTAATGATTTGTGATAAGCATAAGAAATCACCCTTCTCATTATACACCCTGTACTTTTCTCCCTCATAATAGTTTTTTAGATCTTCAAGCTCATCTACTGCAATTGGATTGCCATTGTTCACTTTCTTTTCAGCTCTTCCAACAACAGTGATGGATGAATAATCAGAAAACATCTGGTCAATGGGAATAAGAATATCATTCCATTCTTTTTTATCAATATGCTGCTTGAACTGTTCAACGGTGACTGAATGTTCAATATCAAACAAACCGCTCCTGGTGCGAAGCAAAAAAGACATATGCGCTCCACATCCAAGCTTTTGTCCAATATCATAACATAAAGTTCTTATATATGTTCCTTTAGAACAGACTACATCCAATAATACAGTAGCATTTTGCAAATCTACTTTAATTATTTTGATCTCGTCAAGTATAACCTCACGGGCTTTTCTCTCAACCTCTAACCCTTTTCTGGCAAGTTCGTATAGCTTCTGCCCATTTATCTTTATAGCAGAATACATTGGTGGAACCTGTTTTATCGTTCCCTTAAAGGCATTTATTACTTCTTCAATTGCTTCTATAGAAACATCAACTTTTTTTTCACTTATTATTTTACCGTAACTATCCTGCGTATCAGTAGTAATACCCAACTTTAGCTCTGCACGGTATTGTTTTTGTTGAGCCGTTATCAAGTCTGCCGTTTTTGTAGCTTTTCCAATGCAGATAGGCAAAACTCCTGCTGCACCAGGATCTAGTGTGCCTGTATGCCCCACCTTTTTTATACCGGTGCATTTTCTTACAAAGCTTACCATGTCATGTGATGTCATCCCACCGGGCTTTATTAAAGATACAATCCCATTCATTACTGGTCAACTCCTCGCAAAAGAGCCTGTGCTACAGCATCTAGTACCCGTTTTTTTACTTGTCTGATATCCATGCCTACAGTGCACCCGCTTGCTCTGTTATGACCTCCGCCCCCGAATGAAACAGCAATTTTTGAGACATCCACATACTGATTAGATCGAAAACTCACCTTTACCTGACCTGGTTCCTTCTCAGTAAAAACAATTCCCACTTCAACACCTTCTATAGATCTGGGAATACCTGAAAGTCCCTCCATCTCATCTGTATTGATTTTCTGTAAGTTTAATAAAGAATAATCCAACGCAATCACTGCAATTTTACCCTCTTGATACATCTCTATCAAATTAATGGCTTTTGCTGTCAGACTTAGTCTTTCTAATGAGAATGTATCAAATACCTTGCGATTTATTTCAGCAACATCTATGCCCTTTCCCAATAATATAGAAGCAATACTATGTGTCCTTGAAGTTGTATTGCTATAACGGAATCCTCCCGTATCAGTGGATATTGCGGTGTATAGACACTCTGCTATTCCCTTGTCTATGCTGATATCCAATTCCCTTAAAAGATCAAAAATTATTTCTCCTGTAGCAGCTGAATTGGAATCTACATAATTATATCTTGCAAAATGTGTATTGCTGATATGATGATCAATATTAACCGTCAGTTCACAATCATTAAATATATTCAAACGCTGATTAAGTCTTCTCTCATCACCACAATCTAAACAAATGACCAGATCATATACTGCATTTGACAGCGCTTCACTCATTTTTACATACTCTCCTGAAAGAAAAGAGTATGTACGAGGAATCTCTTCTTCTAAAATTACAATGGAATCTTTTTTTTCTTTTTTGAGTGCCGCAGAAAGTGCAAAAGAAGCTCCTAAGCAATCACCATCAGGACTGGTATGAGGCAAAATTGCAATTCTATGTCCTTTTTCAATTATCTCGGCGATTTGTTTCAATGTCATTATTGGTTACGTCTCCTTCTGAATAGCTGAGATTGTTTAAGAGTTTAGAAATATGTGCTCCATGCTCAATTGATTCATCTAGTAAGAATAAAAGTTCAGGAGTATATCTTAACTGAATCCTTTTGCTTATTTCTTTCCTCATAAAACCTGCCGCACTTTTCAAGCCGGCAATTGCATTATCCTGAATTTCTTTATCTCCCATAACACTGATATAAACCTTTGCATACCTCAAATCTCTCGTAACCTGTACATCCACCACACTAGTCATCATAGGGATTCGGGGATCCTTTAAATTCCGGACAATATCTCCTAGTTCTTTCTTTACTTCTTCACTTATCCGGTTTATTCTGCTATATGCCATTCTTTCACCTTCCTATTGTTTAACCTCTTCCATCACAAAACATTCAATGATATCCCCATCTTTTAAATCATTAAATCTCTCTATGCCGATTCCGCATTCATATCCGGAAGCAACTTCCTTGGCATCATCTTTAAATCTCTTTAACGAAGCAAGTGACCCTTCATGCACAACAATACCATCTCGCACTATTCTTACTTGAGAATTCCTGCTAATTTTCCCATCTGTTATATAACAGCCTGCAATTGTGCCCACACCGGTTACTTTAAAGACTGTTCGTACTTGTGCATGACCCAAGACATTTTCTTTAAACTTTGGTTCAAGCAATCCCTTCATTGCAGCTTCCATTTCTTCAATAGCATTGTAAATAATTCTATATAATCTGATTTCAACTTCCTGCTGTTCTGCAGAAGATCTGGCACCACCATCAGGGCGTACATTGAATCCGATAATAATTGCATTAGAGGCAGCAGCCAGCATAACATCTGATTCATTAATTGCACCCACACCGCCATGAATTGTACGAATTCTGACTTCATTATTACTCAGCTTTTCAAGAGATTGCTTTACAGCCTCAACTGAACCTTGAACATCAGCTTTAATAATGACATTTAAATCTTTTACCTGACCTTCTTTAATCTGATTGAACAAGTCATCTAATGAAACCCTTTGATGCGCCTTAAAATGTTCCTCTTTAATCTTATCTTTTCTTTTTTCTACTACGTCACGAGCTTTTTTCTCATTTTCGACTGAATAGAATAAATCTCCGCCATCAGGCACTTCAGACAACCCAACTACTTCAACCGGAGTAGAAGGACCTGCCTTTTTTACTCGTTGTCCCTTATCATCTACCATAGCTCTGATTCTGCCCACAGCAGTTCCCGCAACCAGGACATCACCTATTTTCAGGGTACCATTCTGAACCAGTATTGTTGCTACAGGACCTCTACCTTTATCAAGCTGTGCTTCAATTACAGTTCCTTTTGCTAATCTATCAGGATTTGCTTTTAATTCCTTCATTTCAGATACTAATAAGATCATTTCAAGTAATTGTTCTATACCTTCTTTTTTTAGTGCTGACACGGGTACACAGATTGTTTCACCGCCCCATTCTTCAGCTACAAGTCCGTACTCTGTCAATTCCTGCTTTACTCTATCAGGATTTGCACCCTCTTTATCCATTTTATTAATTGCAACGACAATATTGACATTAGCAGCCTTCGCATGGTTGATTGCTTCTACCGTCTGCGGCATAATACCATCATCTGCAGCAACTACAAGGATTGCAATATCCGTTGCCTGGGCTCCCCTTGCTCTCATTGCAGTAAATGCTTCATGTCCTGGGGTATCCAAGAAAGTGATATCCTTGCCATGAACTTTTACCCTATAAGCACCAATGTGCTGGGTTATTCCTCCCGCTTCCGTATCTATTATGTGCGTTTCGCGAATTGCATCTAATAGTGAGGTTTTCCCATGGTCAACATGACCCATTACAACCACAACAGGAGGACGTGTTTGCAATTTCTCCGGTTCATCTTCTACATCATTGAATAATCTGTCTTCATCCGTAATGATTATCTCTTTTTCAACCTTGGCACCAAAATCTTCAGCAACCAATGAAGCAGTATCAAAATCTAATGATTGATTAATAGTAGCCATAGTACCAAGCACCATTAATTTCTTTATAATCTCTGTAGCAGAAACATCTAGTTTATCTGCTAAATCTGCTACTGTTATTTCATCTAAGATAGATATTTCAAGCGTATCTTTTTTCTGTTTTGTATTTTTTACAGGAAACTTATTTGGGGAATCTTCAAAGTTCTTATCTTTTTTAACTTTTCCGGCACCTTTTTTGATTTTTTGTTTCTTAGTATCCTCATCCTTTACTTTATCAGGTACTAACTTTTCAATCTTCTCAGTGTCCAGCTTATCGAGATCGACTACGGTCGGACGTGTATCAACATATCTTCCCTTATTACCATTTTTCTGCTGTAACTCTTTTTCTTTTGTTTGATTTATATCTTGATTATCTATATTCTTCTTTTGCTCCTTTGTCTGATGCTCAACTGCGCGTGGTTCAGCTTTCTGTTCCTGCTTCGGTTGAGTATTCTGAATATTAACAACATCATTCTCCTGAGTATAAGTCTCTAAAATAATATCGATATCCGTATCTTCTAAAGTACTCATGTGATTTTTAACTTCCACATCATATTTCTGCAATTCCGCAATAATATCTTTGCTCGAAATATCAAGATCTTTTGCAATTTCATAAACTCTTGGTTTAGACATTATATTCACCCCCGCTTGACATCTGGTTATACAAACCAGTAATTAAATTAGCAAAATTCTTATCCTTAATGGATAATACTGCCCGGTATTCCTTACCGGTATATTTGCCTAGTAACTCTTTCGTTCCGAACTCAATAAATTGAACTTCTCTATAAGCGCACATTTGAGTAAACCGCTTTTTTGTATTATCTGAACTATCTTTTGCAATTATTGTCAAGTTACTCTTGCCACTCCTTATTTCTTTCTCGCAAGACTCTTCCCCTGAGGTAATCTTGCCTGCCTTTTGAGCTAATCCAATCATTGAATACAGCTTTTCACTCATCCTGTTTCCCCAATTCCTCTTCTATCTGTCTGTATACTTCTTCTGCAATGGCCTGTGAAAAGGCCCGTTCAAACTTTTTACCTTTACGTGCTTTCTGAAAGCACACGGTGCTATTGCATATATAAGCGCCCCGACCGGGCTTTTTCCCTTTAAAGTCTAAAGATATTTCTCCTGCTTGATTCTTGACCACCCTAATCAATTCCTTTTTAGGCTTCATCTCTTGGCAGCCTAAGCACATACGGAGGGGTACCTTTTTCTGTTTTTGCATAGCATCACCTTCTAAAATCATATAAAAGAATTTTTTTAATTAATAGCTTACCCTAAATATTGTTTTGGGATTCACTTTTTATATCTATTTTCCATCCTGTCAATTTTGCAGCTAATCTTGCATTCTGCCCTTCCTTCCCTATTGCCAAAGAAAGCTGATAATCGGGAACAATCACCTTCGCAGACTTCTCCGCTTCATTCACCTCTACCTTCAGCACTTTAGCAGGACTTAAACTAGCTCCAATATATTCAGCTGGATCAGCACTCCACTTTATGATGTCTATTTTCTCTCCCCGAAGCTCATCGACAATCACTTGAACCCTGTTTCCTTTCGGGCCTACACATGCGCCTACCGGATCAACATTTGGATCAAGCGAATGTACTGCAATCTTAGTTCTTGATCCCGGTTCTCTTGACACATTTTTAATTTCAACAATACCGTCGTATATTTCGGGCACTTCCTTCTCAAAAAGCCTTTTAACCAATCCCGGATGAGTACGTGAAATCAATATTTGGGGTCCCTTAGTCGTTTTCTTTACTTCAACCACATATACCTTTATTCTATCATTAAACTTATATTCTTCCCCTGAAACTTGCTCATTCGGTGCAAGGATCGCTTCGATCTTTCCCATCTCTACCATTACATTCTTTTTCTCTATTCGTTGCACAATTCCGGTAGCGATATCGTTCTGCTTACTAAAAAATTCATCGAAAATCATTCCTCTTTCAGCTTCCCTTATTCTCTGCACTACAACCTGCTTTGCAGTTTGTGCCGCAATTCTGCCAAACATTTTAGGGGTAACCTCAATATCAATGATATCTCCTAATTCATACCTTTTATTAATGCTTCTGGCTTTATCAAGACTAATTTCTCCAAGATCATTTTCTACTTCTTCTACAACCTTCTTTTTCCCATATACTGCGACTTCCCCGGAAATTCTGTCAATACTTACTGATACGTTCTGAGATGAACCAAAATTTCTCTTATAAGCAGAAATCAGCGCAGCTTCAATTGCCTCCAGTAGTATTTCTGTACTTACATTCTTTTCCTTTGCAATTTGTTCTAATGCGCCTAAAAATTCAGCGTTCATTTTTATCCTCCCTATTCAGTTTTATATATATAAGCTCGGAGTTTGGAGCTTGGAGCTTTTCTCAACATCCTTACAACCAATCACGAACCACTAATACGTAATAGAAAACATCTGTAATATCTATTGTTTTACAACTTAAAAATCAACAAACAATCTAACTAGCGCAATCTTTTCCTTTGTAAGCTCTAGTTTGCTATCATCCTCCAAATGAAGGATAATTCTGTCATCATGATATTCTTCTAATATTCCTGTCAATTTCTTGGTTCCATTCAACGCCTTATATAGCTTGACCTCTACTTTATCACCCAAGTGCCGCAAGAAATCCTGTTCCTTCTTAAGTGGTCTATCTAAACCGGGTGATGAAACTTCCAAATAGTAGCTTTGTTCTATCAAATCTACTCTATCTAACTCAGCACTTATATCCTTGCTTACTATTTCACAATCTTCTATGGTAATTCCATCTTTTTTATCAATAAAGACCCTTAGGAACCAACTAGCCCCTTCTCTCTTGAATTCTATATCTACAACTTCGCAGCCGTTTTGTTGTGCTAAGGGTTGTGCAAGTTCAAATACTGCATCCTCAATCTTTGTTTTCGCCAATCACAATCACACCTTTCTTAATTAAGCTTGGAGCTTGGAGTCTTAGGGCTCGGAGCTCGGAGCCCTAAATTTTTCCGTATGTTCAATAATACTTTTCATTCCAGCTATGTCTTGATTTTATCTGCATCTATAATATATTATTCTCTATATGTATAGAATTTATTTTCTTTCGTCAACTATTATGTTAATAATACGAAAGAGTGGGATATCTGCCCACTCTCTCCTGAAAAATAGTATTTGTTTACACCATTAAATATTATACCACTCTTTTACAACTTTAGCAATAGTAATTAAAACAAACTTAACTGGCTGGTTTCAGGCAAGTCTTTCAAACAACCATGCTGCTGTAATATTTCTATAACCGACTTGCTTATCTTGGCCCTGATTCTTAAATCATCAATAGATATAAATTCACCGTCTTTTCTTACGTCTACAATTCCTTTAGCTGCTGCTGCACCGACCCCTTGAAGCGCATTTAAAGGAGGCAGTATCCCTTCCTCGGTGTTAATAAACCTTACTGCGTCTGATTTGTAAAGATCGATAGGTAAGAACGCTATCCCCCTGCTGTACATTTCATTGCATACTTCAAGGATAGTCAATACATTCTTTTCTTTCGTACTGATTTCATTTCCTTTAGACTCCAGTTCCTTAATCTTATTTCTAACTCTGTCAACACCATGTGTCATGATCTCAGCATCAAAATCATCAGCTCTTACGGTATAATATGCTATATAAAACGCTTCCGGATAGTGAACCTTAAAGTAAGCAATTCTAAAAGCCATTGTAACATAGGCTACTGCATGCGCTTTAGGAAACATATACTTTATTTTTTTACACGAATCTATATACCACTTAGGCACATTATTCTCTTTCATGGCAATTTCATCTTCTTCTTTCAAACCTTTCCCTTTACGGACACTTTCCATAATCTTAAAAGCATGTTTAGGCTTAAGACCATTATACATTAAATAGACCATGATATCATCACGCGTACATATTACTTCCGGAAGTGTTGCAATACCTGCTCTAACCAATTCCTGGGCATTATTCAGCCAAACATCGGTCCCATGGGACAGACCACTGATTCGAACCAACTCTGCGAAAGTTTTAGGTTTTGTATCCACTAACATTTGACGTACAAATTTTGTGCCAAATTCCGGGATCGCAAAAGTCCCTACTTCACTATTTATATCCTCCCGCTTAATGCCTAAGGCTTGTGTGCTGGTAAAGATACTCATGGTTTCAGAATCTCCGATAGGAATCTCCCTTGCATTTATGCCGGTCAAGTCTTCCAACATTTTGATAACTGTAGGATCATCATGCCCCAAAATATCAAGCTTTAATAAACGACCACTGATGGAATGATAGTCAAAATGAGTCGTAATAATATTTGAGCTTGTATCATCGGCCGGTCTTTGTATTGGACAAAATTCATAAATCTCATTTTTTTTAGGGACAATCATAACCCCGCCGGGATGCTGACCTGTAGTCCTTTTTACGCCTGTACAGCCCTTTACAAGCCGATTAATTTCTGCATTATGAACGACCTTTTCTTTCTCATCGAGATATTTTTTAACAAAGCCATAAGCTGTTTTTTCCGCAATGGTACCAATAGTTCCTGCTCTGAATACATGTCCTTCACCAAAAAGCTCCTCTGTATATTTATGTGCAACTGATTGATATTCCCCCGAAAAGTTCAAGTCAATATCAGGCTCCTTGTCCCCGTCAAATCCTAAGAATGTTTCAAAAGGAATATCATGCCCGTCTTTATTGAGCCTGCTGCCACATATCGGACAGTCCTTATCTTCCATGTCTGCGCCTGATCCCACAGAACCATCTGCAATAAATTCCGAATGCTTACACTTAGGGCATACATAATGCGGCGGCAAAGCATTTACCTCTGTAATACCGGTCAAAAAAGCGACAAAGGAAGAACCAACCGACCCTCTTGAACCTACAAGATATCCATCACTCAAAGATTTCCACACAAGCTTTTGAGCAATAATATACATTACGGAGAAACCATTCTTAATGATTGAATTAAGCTCTTTATCCATTCTTTCTTTTACTATATCCGGCAAAGGCTCTCCGTATATTTCTACCGCCTTATTGATAGAAAGATTCTGAATCTCTTCTTCAGCCCCCGGTATCTCTGGTGGGAATGTCGCATCTGGAATAGGTAGTATATGTTCTACCATATCGGCAATTTTATTGGTATTTGTTACTACTACCTCTCGTGCTTTTTCTATTCCTAGATAGCTGAACTCTTCCAACATCTCTTCAGTTGTTCTTAAATATAATGGCGCTTGATTATCTGCATCACTATAGCCTTGACCTGCCATTAATACTCTCCTGAATACTTCATCATGAGGGTCTAGAAAATGTACATCACAAGTTGCAACCACAGGCTTGTTAAATTTTTCTCCGTATTTTATGATTTCTCTGTTAATCTGTCTTAGCTGCTCTTCATTTTGCACCTTGCCATTATTCAATAAAAATCGGTTGTTTCCGATAGGCTGTATTTCTAGATAGTCATAAAATTTTATAAGCTTTGATACGTCCTCATAAGGCTTTCCATCAAGTATTGCAGTATAAAGCTCTCCTGCCTCACAGCCGGAACCGATAATCAAACCTTCTTTATATTGCATATACAAGCTTTTGGGAACTCTCGGCTTTTTATAAAAATAATTTAAGTGGGACTCCGATACAATTTTATATAAGTTCTTAAGTCCTACATAGTCCTTGACAAGAATCACAGCATGATGGGCTCTCATGTTTTTTACATCTTTTGTGTCTGAAAAAGCATTGTTAATATCACTTAAGAGATGAATTCCCTTTTGTTTCATAAGCGCTATGCACTTTAAAAAAATTTCAGCCGTCGCCTGCGCATCATCCACTGCACGATGATGGTTATCCAATTTTACACCCAAATGTTGTGCTACCACATTTAGACGATGTCTCTTTAACTGAGGAAACAATGCTCGGCAGAGCTCAAGCGTATCCAAGAAACCATAATCAAACTCTATATTTTGCCTTCTTGCATTGGCTTTTATAAAACCTACATCAAACTGTGCATTATGGGCAACCAATATATATCCCTTGGAAAAATCCAAAAAGTCTGTTAGCACATTCTCAATCTGTGGCGCATCTTTTACCATATCATCGGTAATTCCGGTTAATTCCGTAATTTTTGAAGGAATTGGCACACCTGGATTCACAAATGTCTGATACTTATCTACTATCTCTCCATGACTGATTTTTACAGCGCCAATCTCGGTAATCCTATCTTTTTGAGCATTTAGCCCTGTCGTCTCTATATCAAATACAACAAATTCATCTTCCAAGCTGCTACCATCAGGTTGATATACAATAGGCACACTATCATTAACCAGATAACACTCTACACCATAAATAATTTTAATGTTATTCTTCTTCCCTGCCTCATAAGCTTCAGGATAAGCTTGTACAACACCATGATCAGTAATAGCAATCGCCTGGTGCCCCCACCGTGCAGCTCTTCCCACAAGCTCTTTTACAGTTGATATGCCATCCATAGCACTCATTTGTGTATGTAAATGCAGTTCAACTCTTTTTTGCTCTTCATTATCTTCTTTTTCAGCTTTTGAGACTTTTGCAATATCATATGCAAATACCACAAGTTCTCTTGCATATTTATCATATTGCGCTTCTCCTCTTATTTTTACTCTAATTCCACTTTTTATGTTCTGTTCAATCTCTCCTATTTTTTCTTTATCGCTAAAAAACTTCACAGTCATAGAGCTTATATAATCGGTAATATCAAAAGAAACAATGTACTTTTCTCCCCTAATCTCTCTTATTTCTACCGAAAAAATATCCCCTTGAATTACTACTTTCCCTGACTCCTGATTCACAGAAGAAATAGATATGACTTCTCCTGTAACTTTTTTACCATAAATTACCTGTGACTGCATTGTATCCTGAGTCTTAGCTACTCCTTGCTTTTGACTCTCACCTGTATTTGATGCACCTTTAAGTACCTGACAAACAATATCCGACTCATTCTTCTCCTTAAAATCAAGATATCCAATATCTTTTCCATAGGAATGCTCATTATCTGTAAATTCAACCCCTATATCCAAGCCAAACTCGTCTTTTATAAGCATCTCAATAAGCTTGCTGCACTTGTTTTTTTCTAACAACTCGCTTCCTCCATACTTAAGCTGTATGGTAAGTCGATTTTTTTCCTGCCGGCATATACTTTCAGACAAAATACTGCGGGATATAGATAACTGTTGCTGAACAAAATATTTAATGCTTTCATAATAATCCTGTAAACAGGTATCTTGTGGTTCAATATTTGAGAATTTGATACTAATATTCACACTGTCCAGGTTATAGGCAATCTTTATCTTACTGCTGATATCCTCTGTTTCCCACTTATTTATCAGTTTGTTACTTTCGACAACAATATCTATTCTTCTTGTTTTCCGATATACTTTAATACTTGAAATTTTTAAGTTTTTAAAAAAGTCTTTCGTCTTGTCATTTGACTCAATATGCGGAAACAATTTCAATAAATTCATATTTGTAAAAGAATTATGAGACATGTATGATAACCCCTTGTCCAAGAATTAAAATTCTCTATTGTATATAGTTACGTAAGTACCGTAATGTACTTTATAGTACTTTCAAACCGCCTTTCTGTTTCGGACCAGCTTATATTATCGCTGGCGTACCAAGGTTAGTCCCTTCAGAATATCCCAGTACATCTTGATTCGGGCTTGTACACCTTTTCTCCACCCCAGCTTTTCTTCCTTCATTACATGAGACATATGCTCTAAGATTACTTTACAATAAGGTATCTTGTTTTTTCTCACATAGTTTGTAAGTGCAACCTCAACTCCAAACTTTGCAATATCTAAATTGCACATGTTATCCAATACTTTTTTTCTAATCACTCTTTGTCCAGATAAAAAGGGGGATATCTTCTGTGCAAGATCAGTACTAAAACGTCCTCCATCAAATATCCCGATAGTCATATCTACTTGATTATTTTTTACAGGTGCTAAAAGATTACGAATATGCCTTTCAGTTAAACCAATCAAATCTGCATCTAAAAAAAGTACTATATCAGCATTGCAACTATCAAGACCTACCTTCATTGCCCCACCTTTACCTCTATTTATTGAAAGCTCAATGACCTTTGCTCCGCATTGCCTGGCTATTTCTGCGGTTTCATCGGTAGAACCATCGCTGACAACAAATATCTCTTCTACTTCCTCAATATGGGAAATGGTATGAATTACTTTCCCAATTGTAGCAGCTTCATTGTATGCAGGTATAATTGCACTGATACTCATTTATTCATCCTTCCTTTGTGGTTCAGCTGGGAGCTAGGAGCTTGGAGCTTGGAGTATCACACTCACCATTTCTTCTAATTTCCGGCTCTTGGCTCCCAGCTCCAAGCTATTCATATTGTTTCTATCTCCTTCATTAACTCTTCTACCAACTTGTCTTCCGGTACTTTTCTTATGATTTCCCCTTTTCTGAAAATCAATCCAACACCTTTACCGCCTGCGATGCCAACATCTGCTTCTCGAGCTTCTCCAGGTCCATTGACTGCACAGCCCATCACTGCAACCTTAATGTTTTTACTGGTTTTTTGCAATTTTTTCTCAACTTCATTGGCAATACTTATCAAATCAATTTGACAGCGGCCACAAGTGGGACATGAGATTAGTTCTGCTCCGCTCTTTTTTAAACCTAATGATTTTAACATCTGAATGCCCACCTTAACTTCCTCTACCGGATCACCGGTAAGAGATACACGTATGGTATCTCCTATCCCGTCCATTAAGAGAGCTCCAATCCCCATCGCTGATTTAATAGTACCCGACCAAATCGTTCCTGCTTCAGTCACTCCCAGATGAAGCGGATAACTTACCTTTTGGGCTATCAGACGGTAAGCTGCAACCATCATTGGCACATTGGATGCCTTTAAAGAAATGACGATATCTGTAAAATCATGTTCTTCCAATAATCTAATGTGCCTCATTACGCTGTCCGTCATAGCCTCTGGCGTAGGTGAACCATACTTATCCAAAAGCTCTTTTTCAATCGAACCCGTGTTTACACCAATGCGAATGGGTACCTTATTCTGCTTTGCAGCACGGGTTACTTCTTCTACCCTTCTATTATCGCCTATATTCCCCGGATTAATTCTTACTTTATTAATACCTCTATCGATACATTCTAGTGCCAACCGATAATCGAAATGAATGTCGGCAACAAGAGGAATTTTTGTTCGATCCCTTATTTGTGCAACTGCACGTGCGGCCTCCATATCAGGAATTGCCAAACGTGCAATATCACAGCCTGCTTCTTCAAGTCTCCATATTTGATTTAATGTTGCCTCTACATCTGCAGTATTTGTATTTGTCATAGATTGAACAGAAATACCTGCATCTCCTCCGATAGCAACATCTCCAATTTTTACTTCTTTTGTTTTCCTACGCTGGATATAACTTCGATTCATATGCTTCTCCTTTAGAAAAAAATTATTGTCCTATCATCCTAACAACATCATTGAAGGTTACAAAGATCAATAATAAAATAAGCATCGCAAAACCGACAAAATGAACCATTCCTTCCTTTTCAGGATTCATTGGCTTTCTTCTTATCGCCTCGAATAACAGAAACATGATTTTGCTTCCATCCAAGGCTGGAATAGGAAGTAAATTAAATACTCCAAGATTGATACTGATTAGTGCCGCCAAAAAGGCAAGATTACTTAACCCCTGCTTAGCCGCAGTACCTATCCCTTGTACAATTCCTATAGGACCGGAAACCTGATCAACTCCTGCCTTACCGGTCACCAAATCTCCTAATGAACTGAATATGATTTTTGCCATAAATCCTGTTCGATAATAAGCCTGTGTAATGACATTTATAATATTTTTAGGCACAGTGAGGGCTTCGTATCCCATCATATAGCTTTGATATTTTGGATCCAACTCCGGGACCAGTTTAAAAGTCATCCTTTGATTTTGTCTTATCACAGTTACATCAATAGGATTATCCTTATTCTTATCCAAAAAATATCTGACATCTTCTTGAATATGCACTTTATAATCATTTAATCGTATAATCCGGTCACCGGGCTCAAGTCCAACCTGTTGAGCAGGTCTATCCGGAGTTAATTTGCCTATGACTGGTTCAGGAATAGATGGCTCAAACGAGAGCATAATCAGAAAGATAATAAAACCTAATGCAAAATTCATTATCGCACCCGCTGAGACAACTGCCATTCTTGCCCAAACCGGTTTATTATTAAATGCTCTCTTATCAGCAGAGTTTTCCACCTCACCCTCCATCATAACATATCCACCTATAGGGAGAGCTCTCACGGAATACATGGTTTCCCCTTTTTTAACCTTTAATATTTGTGGACCCATACCGATAGCAAATTCATGAACTTTAATTCCTACCATCTTTGCCACTGCGAAATGTCCCAGCTCATGAAAGAAAATCAAGAGCGCGAATATAATAATTGCAGATATGAATGTAGTCAATAATATCACCAAACCCTTCAAATAATTGACAATTAATAAAACTATCTTGAAAAACAATAACCTCTACCACAGTGCTTGTTATATTTAAAGCCTGCTCCTATATAAGCTGCACCAAATACATAACATATTTGCTCAAAAACATGACTGTAATGTCCTTAGTTTTATTTATATAATAGTACTTTTATACCCATAAAAACAATAAAATAATTATTAATTATTTATTACTAATTGTTCTACTATTTCTCTTGCCCAACTATCAATTCTTAATATATCTTCTAATGTTGGATTTAATATGTTGCTATGCTTTCTTATTGCTGCTTCCACTAATTGAGCGATTTCTAGAAAACTTATCCTGTTTTCTAAAAACAACTGTACAGCAACCTCATTAGCAGCATTCAGTACAACAGGCATGGTACCTGATTTTCTTGCAGCCTCCAATGCAAGGTCAAGACATTTAAAGGTTTGAATATCCGGTTGCTCGAAGGTGAAATGATTATTCTGCACAAAGTCAAGCTCACCACTGGTAGAATAGCAGCGTTCAGGATACGTGAGCGCATATTGTATAGGTATTTTCATATCAGGAATGCCCATTTGTGCGATAACAGAAGAATCAATGTATTCAACCATAGAATGGATGATAGTCTGAGGATGTATTAATACCTGTATTCTGTCCATATCCACATCAAAAAGCCACTTTGCTTCTATCACTTCCAATCCTTTGTTCATAAGCGTGGCAGAATCTATACTAATTTTACTTCCCATATTCCATCGGGGATGCTTTAACGCTTGCGCAGGAGTAATATCTTTTAACTCCTCCTGTTTCTTGCCTAGAAAAGGACCTCCCGATGCAGTAATAATAAGCTTTCTGATGCTTTTATTGCTGATGTTTTGCTGCAAACACTGAAAAATCGCAGAATGTTCGCTGTCTACCGGTATAATGGAGACATTATTTCTTCTTGCTTCATTCATCACAATATCTCCGGCAGTTACTAATGTTTCCTTATTTGCCAGTGCAATATGCTTTCCTGATTTTATTGCTTCTAATGTCGGAACTAAACCTACAATTCCCACTACTGAAGTAACGACCATCTCTATCTGATTTACTGTAGACACTTCCACCAAGCCATCCATACCACACACTATCTTTGTATTTGTATCCCTAACCCTATCTTTTAATAACTCTGCTGACTGCTTATTCATCACCGCAGCGGTAACAGGTTTGAATTTTCTAATCTGCTGTTCGAGCAGATCAATGTTCGTATTAGTAGACAGACCCCAAACCTTAACATTACCAAGATGTTCAATAACTTCTAATGTCTGAGTCCCTATGGACCCCGTAGATCCCAAAATTGATATATTTTTTATCATTATGTTTCTCCTTTAATGCGTATTAGTGGGGAGTGGGGAGTGGAGAGTGGGGAAAAAGTTCCCAGCTCCTAGCTCCTAGCTCCCAGCTAATCTTCATATTAACCTATTATATTAAAATTAGCCGTAAAATAGTATACCAATGGCGCAACAAATAGGATGCTGTCAAACCGGTCCAGCACCCCTCCATGACCAGGCATAATTTGTCCAAAGTCTTTTATGTCGTATTGCCTTTTAATAACCGAAGCCGATAAATCTCCAACCTGTGCAGCGATCGAACAAGCCAACCCTAAAATAAATAAATTACCATAGTTAATATTATACTTACCAAAAGTTTGAAGCAGGTATCCAAAAAACAAAAAAGACGCTCCGCAACCTATGATTCCGCCTAAAGCCCCCTCGATAGTCTTTTTAGGACTAATTGCAGGGCACAATTTATGTTTACCCATAGAAATGCCTACAAAAAATGCAAAAGTATCTGTCATAAATGCACCCAAAAAAATCATCCAAATAAATATTTTACCTTCAGGCAGATATCTGGTGAATACAATATGAGATAAAAGGTAACATATGTAAATACTCGAGAAACAAGTAAAAGCAATGCTGTTTACTTTAATGGATTTATGATTGAATAAAAGAATAATAAATAATAAAAAAACATAACTATAAATAAATGCCATTATTGATTTTTGTCCGATATAATTACTGAACGCCAATACACCTGCACTAAGAAATGCAACCAAAGCCAGCAGCTTGTTTTGCATATTATCTGTAGCGGAAAACAACTCATATAATGCCAAAATAGAGATGATGGCAATTCCAATATTAACAAATATCTTGTCTGATATCAAAACAGAAACCAATAAAGCAACTCCAATGGCTGCGCTTATCACTCGTTTACTAAGCACTTATATTCCTCCAAATCTTCTTTGCCTCTGCTGATAGTCATTTATAGCTTTCAAAAGATCACTTGAAGTGAAGTCAGGCCAATAAATATTTGAAAACCACAATTCAGAATATGCAGACTGCCATAATAAAAAATTACTTAATCTAAACTCTCCACTAGGCCGAATGATCAAATCCGGATCCTTGCTTCCCTTCGTATACATATAACTTGAGATTAACTTTTCATCAATATCTTGAACTTGCAAACCGAAGTGTTGAATCTCTGAAGCAATACTTTGGATAGCATTGATAATTTCATGCCTTCCCCCATAATTAATTGCAATATTTAATATCAATCCTGAATTATTCTCGGTTAGTTTTTCGGTTTTATATATTTGTTGCTTAATTTCCTCAGACAGTAAGTCTATGTCTCCAATAACCTTAATAACAATATTCTTTCCTGCCAGCTGCCTTTCTGATTCAATAAGATATTCTAACATCAAACTCATTAATGAATTAACTTCCTGCTTAGGCCTTTTCCAATTTTCTGTCGAAAAGGCATAGACTGTTAATATCTTTATTCCTATCTCATCACAAAATTCAGTAATCCTTTTAAGTGTCTGTGCACCAGCCCTGTGACCGGCAGTACGAGGAAGCCCTCTCTTTTTTGCCCATCTGCCATTACCGTCCATAATAATGGCAATATGCTCGGGGAAATCTTCGCTATCTATCTTTTTAACATTATTCCCATAAAATCCGAATCTTTTCATGAAGTTGTTTAAACTCAATTTCAAAATCTACAACCTCCTATTCTAAAGAAATACCCCTCTTGTTGAGGGGTAGCAAACCTAAAAAAGAGTAACCTATAGATAGCAAACCAATAATTCAACGCTATGGTTCTCCAGTTCTTCAGCTCTCAGTATTCTGCAATCACCGATACTAGAGTACTGAGAATTGAAGGGTGCTTTGGTTACATTAATCTTAATATCACTAAATTCATTTAATAGTAAAATCTTTTTAGCTTCTTCCAGCTTATATCCTAATATATCAGGCAGCATCTCAAACCTCCAAGATTTCTTTTTCCTTTGCATCGGTTATTGTATCTACCTCTTTAATATATTCATCTGTCAAATGTTGAACATCTTTTTCTGTATCTTTTAAATCATCTTCAGTAATTTCTGAGGTCTTCTTCATGGTCTTGTAGTGATCGAGTGCATCACGTCTTATAGACCTTATTGCTACCTTTGCATCTTCACTTTTCTTATGAACAGTCTTTACCAGTTCTTTTCTTCTTTCTTCTGTAAGAGGAGGAAATATCAATCTGATTATCTTTCCATCACTGTTAGGAGTAATCCCAATATCGGATTTCATCAAGGATTTTTCTACTTCCCTTATAATACTTGCATCCCAAGGCTGAATCATGAGTGTTCTTGCTTCCGGCACTGATACATTTCCAATCTGTGTGATTGGAGTTGCTACTCCGTAATAATCTACAACAACCTTGTCTAAGATTGCTGGATTAGCTCTTCCGGCTCTGATTCCAGCAAGATCTTCTTTGTATACACTAATAGTCTTCTCCATTTTACCTTTGATTTCTTGATACTGATTTTTCATTCTTTGCTTTCCTCCTTCACTAAAGTACCGATTTGTTCACCTAAAATTACTTTTTTAATATTTCCCGGCTGATCCAGTCCAAATACCATAATAGGGATATTATTGTCCATGCACAAAGATGTTGCTGTAGAATCCATAACACCTAAACCTCTATTAAGAATATCAATATAGGTAAGCCTGTCAAATTTAACAGCGTCAGGATTCTTTACAGGATCAGAATCATAGACTCCATCTACTTTCTTTGCAAGCAATATCATTTCTGCATCTATTTCGGCAGCTCTAAGTGCCGCAGTAGTATCTGTTGAAAAATAAGGATTCCCTGTACCGCATGCAAATATAACAATCCGTCCTTTTTCCAAATGTCTTACGGACTTTCTGCGAATGTATGGCTCAGCAATTTGCCTCATTTCAATAGCTGTTTGGACTCTCGTAGGTATGTTTCTGGATTCCAGTGCATCCTGTAAGGCTAAGGCATTAATAACTGTTGCCAACATACCCATATGATCAGCAGTTGTTCTGTCCATCCCTTTGCCGCTTCTTCCTCTCCAGAAATTTCCTCCTCCTACAACAATAGCAATTTGCACACCTAATTCTAAGCACTCTTTTATTTCATCAGAAATTCTATTAACAGTATCAGAATCCAGTCCAACACGACCCTCTCCCGCTAAAGCCTCTCCACTTATTTTCAATATTATTCTCTTATATTTTGAAACCATCTGCATTTCCTCCATCTATTAATATCTTCTACATAAATCTAGAAAATCCTGCTAATATTCTTAAAAAAGGAACACAAAAATGTGTTCCTCTGTAAGATATGAAATTGTTTTCAAATATATTATTTAACCATGTTTGCAACTTCATCTGCAAAATTGTCACCACGTTTTTCAAGCCCTTCGCCTTTTTCAAAACGAGCAAACCTACGAATATTCATATTCTCACCAATCTTAGCTATTTTTTCAGTAAGCATATCTTTGATTGTCTTATCCGGATCTTTTATAAATGGCTGTTCAAGAAGACAAACTTCTTTATAGAACTTTTCAATTCTTCCTTCTACCATTTTATCAACAATCTTTTCAGGCTTTCCTTCATTTAATGCCTGTGCTCTAAGAATTTCTTTTTCTTTTTCTATAATCTCAGCAGGAACTTCTTCTTTACTTACATATTGAGGATTTGCAGCTGCAATTTGCATAGCAACATCCTTAACAAACTCCCGGAATTCTTCATTCTTTGCTACAAAATCAGTTTCTGAATTTACTTCAACTAAAACACCTATTCTGCCATTACCATGTATATATGCTTCAACAATGCCTTCGGCAGCAATTCTGCCTGCTTTCTTAGCAGCTGCCGCAAGACCTCTTTCTCTTAATAATTCTATCGCTTTTTCAATATCTCCATCAGCTTGAGTAAGCACCTTTTTGCAATCCATCATCCCTGCACCGGTTCTCTCTCTCAATTCTTTAACTTGTTCAGCAGTAATCATATGTACGCCTCCTATTTATCATTCTTCATATTTTAATTCTATTTACTATTTTTATGCAAGCTTCTATTATATCATAATAAGTAAAAATAACCCAATCTTCAGTCTTCAATAATCAGACCAAGACTGGGTTATGAAAGTTCTTACTCTTCAGCTACGATTTGCTCTCCCTGTTTTCCTTCAAGAATAGCATCTGCAACCTTTGATGCTATTAACTTTACAGCCCTTATCGCATCATCATTGCCTGGAATAACATAATCTACTTCTTCAGGATCACAATTAGTATCTACAATTGCAACTACCGGTATACCCAATTTTCTTGCTTCAGCGATTGCAATTCTTTCTTTCCTTGGATCAACTATAAAAAGAGCTCCCGGAGCCTTTTTCATATTTTTAATACCACCTAAGAATTTTTCAAGTTTTTCTCTTTCGCCCTTAAGCTTAATAACTTCCTTTTTAGGCAGCAAATCAAAAGTTCCATCTTCTTCCATCTTCACAAGCTGATTTAATCTGTCAATACGCTTTCTAATAGTTTTGAAATTAGTAAGCATACCACCTAACCATCTTGCATTTACGAAATACATATTACATCTTTCAGCTTCTTCTTTAATGGAATCTTGTGCTTGTTTCTTTGTTCCCACAAAAAGAATGCTTTCTCCATTCATAGCTAACTCTCTGATGAAGTAATAAGCTTCTTCAACCTTCTTTACTGTCTTTTGAAGATCTATAATATAGATCCCATTTCTTTCAGTAAAGATGTACTCAGCCATCTTAGGATTCCATCTTCTTGTCTGATGACCGAAATGTACACCAGCTTCAAGAAGTTGTTTCATTGAAATTACTGACATATTTCTACCTCCAATTTTATTATACCTCCACGCTGTTCAACTTTCTAAAAGACCATGATGGCATCCTTTTAAAAATCATAACGTGTGCGTATTTTTTTCTTTAGTAGTTTACCACAGTTATTTTTAATTAGCAACTGTTTTTTTCATTTCTAACACTAATTTAATCTCTTCTTGTCCCATGTTCAATTGTTGTGCTATCTCCCTAATGCTAAGACCTTGTTTTGCCAGTTTTTCGGCTTTAATAAATTTTGGATTATGCGAATTTTTATCTTCTTCTTCAAAAAAAGAGTAATTCTCAGCCTCTAGACTCTCATTTTCAGAATCTATTTCTACAGAAATACGCATGATATTGACTTGTTCTTTCAAGTCCTTGCATTCATCCACTAATTGATTAAGCTGCACAATAAGATCATTGCCCTGTTGTACTTTCTCACCTAATTTAGCATAGGATTCTTCATATAATTTATTCGACTGTTCAAACTCGGAAACAATATAACCAGATAAATTGTTTAATTCATTAGTCATCTGGTCAGCATTATCTAATAATACTTCGATTTCATCCGCCTTTTTGCTGATAGACTCTATTTGTTCTTTGACCATATTCTTATATGTACGTATAAATAATATAAAGCAGCTAATATTTATGAGAATCAATATGATAACGGCAAAGATATATTCCATTTAAATGCTCCTAACTATATCTGAATATCTATGACACTTCCCTTATCCAAATCAGCACGTACCTCTTTTGGTTTGTCATTCTCTGAACTCTCATCTTGTCTCTTATGTTGAAACTTCTTTTTGTTTTTGCTCTTTTGCTCTTCTTTCTCTTTCTCTCTTATTTTTCCTTCAAAAGGTTTATCAGCAGCATTTACTTTTTTCAAATCCTGCTCTGCTTGCTGCTGCATTGCAAAAGAAGCTTGCTGATGATGAATATTACTTCTTTGATTGTTCTCATTTTGAATTTTTGATACTTCAGATGTCTTTGGTATACTTATCTGAAAGTCAATAGGTTTAATGGTCAATATTCTCGCCTCCCTTATATAGTTCCGGGTATTAGGCTAATTAAGAAAATACTAAGCATAATATTACATTACTTTCCATATTGACCTACTCTGATATCTGCTCCATCACGGTAAAATGTAGAATATTTAATATTTTCTTTAATATACAGCATACATGAACCGATAGAGAACTTAGTTCCTGGGTATACAACATTCTCTACCTTTATCTTTCCATTGCCTTCTTGCTCAATTTTTTCTGTAATATCCAGGTATTCTCTTTTTAATTCCAGAATTTTACTACCTAAAAAGATTTTTGTTTTCATGGATTTTATTAAAATTTCCTTTTTAGCCTCATCCAGCCTATTGCTTGATTCCAGCCTTTTCAAAAGCTCGATCGCTTGCTCGGTCTTTTTAGCCTCATCTTCCGCACTTGCAATTTCAGATTTTAACTCCTTATGCCTCTCACGAAGTATAGGATCTAATCCTACCTCTACTTCAGTAATGGTAGCCATAGGAGATCCAATCACTTTAGCAATTATTTCTTTTCCTACCCTTGCTGTGCCTCCAACAATAAGCCCTTTTCTCCCTGCTAATGAAAGAACTCCCCCACATTGGATATAGCTGTGCATAATGGCTTCGCTTGTTATATTGCCTCGTGCTGATAAACTGCTGTTTTCTATATATTTTGCAACAATATTGCCTCCTGAAATCAAGCTTCCTTTTCCCAATCCCTGCATACCCCTATGCAATATAATATCTCCTTTTGCCTTGATTTCAGCACCTTCAACGACGCCTTGTACTTCCACCGTACCTCCAGCTTCAATATTAAAGCCGGTCATCACATTCCCCTTGACAACTACATTTCCAATAAAGTTTATATTCCCAACAGCATTGTCCACATTTCCATTCACTTCATATAGCGCATACACATTTACCTTTTTATCAGCTAGTACAACCTGTCCGTCAATAGAAGCTGTTAACTTCAACCCATCTTCAGAAATTTCAACATTCTTCCCCTTAGGTAATGTTAATAACTTCCCCGGTATAGCCGGTACCTCTTCACCAAGCACATTCTTGCCCGGTGTCCCCGGTGTAGGAGGTGTCATCGTTATTAATACATCCCCGGCATGAACATTTTCTATTAAATCTAACTGCCTAAAATCAACCTTTCCATCTTCTAAAATTTTAGGGATCGTGTTTTTTGAAAGCTCAAAATGATACTTCATCTTGGCATTCTCCCCATGAACGGGATTGTTTCCATGAGCTATTATAATTTCCTGATCATAAATAGGATATTCGCTTATGGTTTTTACAGTCTTCTGATCAATACCAAAAATGATTTTTTCGTTCATCAAATCAGTCATGATTTGTTGTGCTGAAGGCATTATTCCTCCATCAGGGGGTGAAATCACTATAGCAGCTTGCATCTTATTTGGATAAACGTAAATCTTAAGCTGTGCATCAACTCTATATTCTTGCTGTGGCGGAGCAATCTCAACTTCTTGTCCGATTTTTTCGTTTATTGCTTCTAATAATCTATCTTTATCATAGTCTTTTATCTGTTTTCTATTGATAAAGCTTACAATTTCTTCTATGCTAACAATCTTTCCACATTCATCGGAAGCAGATACAATCAAAAAGACGCCTTTTTCACGATAATATAAATCGTACCCTCTTTTTTGTAATGCGTCATTTTGTTCACTCATAACCTCTCACCTACTCTTCATATAATATGGATTTATGTTTATTAAGTTTCGTTCTTAATCTTGCAACTGCCTTTGAGTGCAGCTGTGAAATTCTGGATTCCGATACCTTCATAATTGCACTAATCTCTTTTAAGGTAAGCTCTTCAAAATAATACAATGTAATTACGGTTTTTTCTTTATCTGACAGTCTGTCTATCCCCTCAGCCAGAATTAATTTCATTTCATTGAATTCGGTATAATCTGTGGGATTATCATATTGATTACTATTTCCCGCTCTTGTGACTGTTTCATAGTTCTGTTCGAGATATTCATCCAGGGAAATAAGATGGCTAATATTCAAATCACTCATTGTTTTATGAAACTCATCAGCGTTTATCCCTAATTTGTCTGCTATCTCCAAATCACTTGGTGAATGTCCCAATTCATTTTCAAGTTCCACAAACACTTTTTCAAATTCCTTGTTTTTTTGCCGTAATGATCTTGGAACCCAATCAAGTTTTCTGATACTATCAATAATTGCGCCTCTTATTCGAAGAGAGGCATAAGTTTCAAATTTTACGCCTTTAAAAAGGTCAAATTTATCGATGGCATCAATTAAACCAAAAATACCATAACTTATCAAATCTTCATAATCAACATTACTCCCAAAATAAATGCTCAATCGTCCAGCTACATACTTAACTAACGGAGAATAGGTCAATATTAACTTTTCTCTGATTATACTGCTTTTTGTTTCATGATATTGTTTCCATATATCTGTTTGCTTTAAGCTAATATCTGACATCACGAACCTCTCCTAAATCCTGCATCATTATTCATTCTCAGAACTAGCTGTCTTTATTGCATTAGCAATTACTTTGACATCTTGAGAATCTAATTTGTTAACTTTTAGAGGAGTAAAAATTTCTTCATCTTGCTGTGATTCAGATTGCATCTGCTTTAACTCTCGCTGCATCTGAATCTCTTTTCCCTTCTCATTGCTTATATGAAAAATAGCATCTAATAGTACTTTTTTCACCATTATCCCAATAGCATAGAAAATAATAAGGAATGCTGAAACTCTCAAGCATAGGATATTGAATCCGACAGGCTGCTGCAAACTTATTATGCATACTAATAAAGACGCTGTCAGTGATAATGTCCCGGGGAAATGCTGTATGAAATTCATAGCATCCATCCCCCTTATAATTGTTTTAAACCATAACCGATTGTTTTTATCATAAGTACACCGGTTTCGGTATATAACTCAATTGTGCGCCCATAATTTCCACCGGTATCTTCTGCAAGAATCGGAATAGATAGGCTGTCGAGTATTTCCTTACTGGCAACCGCATTCCTTAGCCCTATTTTCATTATATCACTTGCGTGAGAAAATGAAAACATTTGTGCACCACCTGCTAATTTTGCAACAATATTATATTTTCTAGCCCCAAGACTAATCATCATATCGACTAAGTCATAAATGCCTGTATCCGCAAATTTCGCCCTATTGGAATTATTTTTTACCTGAGTACTATTAGGAAGCATCACATGTGCTAACCCTCCGACTTTCGTTATCGGATCATATAAAGTAATACCCACACATGAACCTAATCCCAATGTTGTCAAAACTCCGGGGCACTTAACAGCATTTAAGTCAGCCATTCCTACCTTAATTAAATTATCCATCAATCTATTACTCCTAATGCCTTCAATAATATCGCATAAGACTCAACATCCGGGATCAAAAAGAAGTTACCTACAATAGCATGTTCAAAATCTATAAATGCTGTTTCAATAAAGAGCACAGTATCCCCTACCTTGCCGAATTCTATTGCAGGTACGCTAAGTATGGCTCCTGCCATATCAATGGTCAAAGCCGGTATGGAAGGGCATATATTTAAATTTGTTAACGAAGAAAGTGAAGATAGATAAGCACCGGAAAGAATATTCCCTATTTCCTTTAAAGCGGATATATCCATTTCGTTAAATTCTTCAATATTCTCTAATTCTTTTCCCATTAACATATTAACCAGCAAGTGTGCATATTTTTGTTCAAGCATAAACATAATATATCCATTCAAATCACCAGTAACACTTAATAGAATCCCTACTACCAGACTATCTGCACCCCCTAATAAATCAGCAACTTTTTTAAATTCCAATATTTGAACTTTGGGAACATCCATATCTACTTTCTTATTTAAAAGCTTTGCCAAAGCAGTAGCAGCATTGCCGGCTCCAATGTTTCCTATTTCTTTCAAAACATCTAAATGCAGATTATTTAGTTCTTCTATAGATAATGACATTAATTTATCACCCCTTATAA
>JBFWMP010000002.1:0-14071 GCA_050251575.1 Clostridia bacterium | reverse complement strand
CTAGCCTTCACTTTTTGCACTGCTTACCAGTCTATCAATATTTAGCAAAGTAATAATCCTTTGCTCTATTTTTCCAACTCCATAAATAAAATCCATAGAAAGGTCATTACTGAAATTTGATACTCCTTCGATCTCCTCCTGCGTTAAATATACTACTTCTGCCACAGAATCTACGATGCCTCCAATTGACGCATCCTCAACTTTAAATATAATAATGCGTGTATTTTCCGTCTCATCACTGGGAGCAAGATTAAATCTTTCTCTCAGTCCCATGACTGGAATGATTTCACCCCGAAGATTAATAACACCTTTAATATAATGAGGAGCCTTCGGAACACGTGTTATCGCAGTCGGAGTTACAATCTCAACAACACGCTGAATATCTAATCCGTATTCCTCCTCTAATCTGAAAACTACATACTGTCTTGAATCTAAAGATTCTACTTTTGTACCCATATTGTTAATATCCATTGTTTTCCCTCCCCTATAGTGCCAATGAATTAACATCCAGAATCAGTGCAACCTGTCCATCTCCAAGTATCGTAGCCCCAGCAATATTTCTAATTCCAGACAAATGCTTTCCAATAGATTTTATCACAATTTCCTGCTGTCCTATAAGACTATCTACTACAAAACCAGACAGCTTATCCCCTTTTCTCACAATAACAACTGTCACCTGCTTTGCATCAGGTTTTTCATTCGTAGATATATCCAATACTTTATTTAATCTGATAAGAGGTATTACATTGTTTCTAAGCAATACAACCTCTTGCTTTTGAACGAATTTGATCTCTTCAGAATTAATATTTACTATTTCCCTGATAGAGTTTAATGGGATGGCATATTTCTCATTACCCATATTCACCATTAACGCTTGAATGATGGCTAAGGTCAATGGTAAACGAATGATAAACTTACTGCCCTTCCCCTTCTCTGTTTCTACATCAATGACACCACCTAGTGCTTCTATCTTGGTCTTGACAACATCTAGACCTACTCCTCTTCCTGATACGTCGGTAACCTTATCTGCCGTACTGAAGCTCGGTCTGAATAAAAAGTCTACTATTTCTTTCTGTGAAAGAGAACCGGCAATATCTTGATTTAAAAGACCTCTCTCAATCGCTTTTGCTTTTACTTTTTTTGTGTCAATTCCGTCACCATCATCCTGTACTTCTATTACAACACTATTCCCATCATGATAAGCCTTTAAATCAATTGTACCATTTTGAGGTTTGCCTTTTGCTGCTCTTTTTTCCGGCATTTCAATACCATGATCTGCAGAATTTCTTAACAAATGTATAAGGGGATCACCGATCTCGTCAATAACTGTTCTATCAACCTCTGTTTCATAACCATACATATTAAGTGTAATCTTCTTATTAAGCTCTTTTGCGAGATCACGAATCATCCTAGGGAACCTGTTAAATACCATTTCTACCGGTACCATTCGAACCTTCATTACAGCATCATGCAAACTGGTAGTAATCCTCTCAAGATACTCAACAGCCTCATTATAATTCTGATTGATATCCGTCACTTCTATATCTTCAAGCCTAGTTTTTATAATGATAAGCTCACTCACCAAATTCATCAAATTATCCAGCCTATCAATATCTACTCTTACTGTTTTGCCTGTTCTCGGCTTTGATACCTGAGATTGGGCTTTTTCATCATCTTCGTCGTCTGTGTGAGTTGCTTGATGATCATCAGCTTGATTTGAAAAAATATCCTGACTTATGTCTTCCGATTCTAATGATACTTCTTGATATGGCAAGTTATGTATGATTACTTCATCTACTTCCGAAATACTGTTTAAATCTTTTTTAATACTTTCCAATGATTCTTTCGTTACCACTGCAACAGTAAACTCATAATCGAATTTTTCATCTTCAATATCTTCAACCGTCGGCTCAGACTTTATAACCTCACATTTACCTTCAAGCGTCTTAAAAATGATAAATGATCTTGCAGATTTCAGAACACAGCCTTTATTTAACTTAATGGTTATACTAAGAGCATTCATCTCCATAGCAATTGCTTTGTTAATAACGTTTTGTGTGTATTGATCCAAAATAATGGATTTATCCACTTCAGCGACAACACTTTTTTGTACAACAGATGAAGTATTTTTCACTATTTCTACCGGTTTGGATTCCAATAAATCATTTAATGTCTTGATGATATCACTATATGAGTTATCTCCTTCATTTCCTTTGTTGATAATGCTTTGTACATAGTCTTCCAATGCATCCAAACACTGAAATAATATATCAACAATTTGAGGATTTGCCTTCATCTTTCCACTTCTGATTTCCTGCAGAACATTTTCCATATCATGTGTCAGTGTTGCCATTTTTGAAAAACCCATCGTACCTGACATACCTTTTAAGGTATGAGCTACTCTGAAAATTTCATTCAATATCTTCATATCCTCAGGAGTCTTTTCCAGTATCAACAAATGTTCATTAAGACTTTGCAAATGCTCTTTCGATTCTTCAATAAAAAGCTCCAGATATTGGCCCATATTCATATCCCTACACCCCCACTATTTTTATGATTTCATGACTAATCTCATCTAATGCTAAGACCTTATCTACAATGCCAGCTTGAACAGCAGCCTTCGGCATACCATAAACTACACATGATCTTTCATCTTGCGCGATAACTTGCGCTCCATTGATAGCTTTTAACTTCTTCAAGCCTTCACATCCATCTGCACCCATGCCTGTCATTAACGCCCACTACATTGTTTATGCCGGTGTCTGCAAGCGATGACATCATCTTATTTACCGAAGGTCTAAGACCTCCTTCTGGTGCATCCTTATTAAGATGTATTGTTAATTGACCGGTTTTATCTTGTTGAAAAACCAAATGATTATCACCAGGTGCAATATATGCGCAGCCTGCTTTAATGATATCTCCCTCTTCTGCTTCTTTTACAATAAGTTCACTTATACTGTCCAACCGTACAGCAAGCGATTTTGTAAAGCCTGGCGGCATATGCTGAACGATGATAAAAGCTGCCGGAATATCTCCGGGGATTAAAGGAATTACTTGTTGCAAAGCCTTCGGTCCTCCTGTTGAAGTACCTACTGCGACAATTTTCTTCAATCGAGTATTATGAATCACCTTGATTTTCTTGGTGCGGCTCTGGTTAAAAATAACCGGTTCAGGTCTGACTACAGATTGCCTAGCCAGCTTGACCTTTTCAATAATCTCATTCTTTGCCTTTTCATTTCCCATATCAAAGATTCTCTGAGGTTTTGCAACAAAGTCTATGGCACCTAATTCCAATGCCTTCATTGTCGCCTCTGCGCCTTCAGTAGTTAAACTGCTAAGCATAACTACCGGAACCCGCTTTACACTCATAAGCCTTTTAAGACATTCTAGACCATCCATCACCGGCATCTCAACATCAAGTGTTACTACATCCGGAGAAAGTTTTTCTATTTTATCAATAGCCTCACTGCCGTTTCTTGCAGTATCTATCACTTCGATATCCTTATCTTCTGAAAGTATGTCTCTTATAATTTTTCTTATAAAAGCTGAATCATCAACGATCAATACTCTGATTGACATCCTATACCAGTCCCTTTTGTCTTAATTTGCTTTGTCTCTGAAAAATGAATTTAATTACTTTATCTCTATCTTTCATGCTCATTTCATAAAAAACGATCCCTACATCAAACTTCCGTGCATCCTGCTCGAAGACATTAGATCTGATAACCTTTCCAAGCGTATTGACTGCTTGTCCATCCAGACTGAAATGCATCTCGATCACATCATTTAAGTGATATGATTCGTTGGCGATCAATCCAACTCCACCCCCGCTGATATCTTTAATGATGCTGTCTGTCAATGGACTATCCTCTGCAATCACCTTTGTTTCTCCCACCCTGACAACTTTAAGCTTTACTGGCATTAAACAGTCAAAGCGATAATACTCTCTTCTTTGTATCTTCTCTATACTACTGCTTATAGAAACATTAAGCAGAAAAATGCCATGGCGTTTTTCCCTTGCTATAACCTCTCCCTCAAAAGCAAACAATCCTGTTGGATGAAAAAAGCAAGCTTTAATTTGACTTCCATTAGGTATAAAAATAATCTTTCCTTCATGTATAGGAGTACCAATAAGAACACTGCCATCATCCAATATTTCTTCAAGTTGGCTAATATAAACAGGCTTCTTCTCTTCCCCATTATAATCAAATCTTGTAACTTCTAACTTCGTCCCTAATATTATATTGTTTATATCCATTATATCATCCTCGTCCTAATTATGCATTATCCAAATTAACTAATCTGCGAAAAAATCCTCTTATTCCGGTATAATTCTTCATTTTACCGTCATCAGCCTGTACTATTTTACAAGCAATTTCATGAAGCTGCCGAGATACATTAGATTTCGGATAGCTTATTGCAAAAGGTTCTTGCTGTTTTATTGCTTTCACCACAGTAGTATCGTATAAGATATATCCTAGAAGCTGAATCTTTATCCCTAAAAAAGTTTCGGAGGCAAAAGAGAGCTTTTGCATGGTACTAAGTGCTTCCTTTTCATTCTCAGCCCTGTTTACAATAAGTTGGATTTCTTTTTCGTTATCTTTGTTCGATATTGTCTTTATCAATGCATAAGCATCCATAATAGCTGTCGGTTCAGGAGTGGTAATAAGGATAACCTCATCACTTGCCAAAGTAAAACTAATAACATTATCAGATATGCCTGCCCCTGTATCAATAATAATAATATCTGCTATTTTATCCAACGACCCAATCTTCTCTATAAGTGCTTCCAACTGCCATTTTTCCAAATGAACCATTTCCTCTAAACCGGAACCACCGGATATGAATTTTACATTCATAGGTCCTTCGCAGATAATATCGAAAATAGTTTTGCTGTCATTGATGACATCCAGCAAAGTATAGTTTGGTGAAACGCCAAATACAATGTCTATATTTGCCAAACCAAAATCCGCATCAAGAATAACAACCCTATAACCCATCTGGCTTAAGTTGAGAGCAAGATTAACAGAGATATTGGTCTTTCCAACCCCTCCTTTACCACTTGTTACAGTTAAAACCCTGCACTTCCGCTTTTGCTGCATTTGTGCACTTGGCAGTGGAATAGGAGGTCGGTTTCTTAAACTATTAATGATTTCCCGTAATTTTTCAGCCTGATCACTCATATTTGAATGCTCCCTAATAATTTTTTTGCAATCTTATCAGTATTTAACACTTCAATATCATCAGGTACACTTTGCCCGGTAGTTATATAGGATAGCTTACAACTTGCATACTTTGCTATATTTAAGATAATTCCGCAGCTTGCTGCTTCATCCATTTTGGTAAATATAATCCGATAATCTTTTAAAAAAGTATAGCTTTTTGTAATATCTTTACATACATTATAATCGGTAGTAAGGCTCAATAATAAATAAACTTCGTCTGGATTGCTAAGTTCAATTATCCTCTTTAGCTCTTCAAACTGCTCAATATCTTTATGACTCCTGCCGGCGGTATCAATAAGAACCAAATCTTTATCTTTAAACTTTTCAATCGCTTGTTCTACTTCTTCTGGGGAATATATGACCTGTACAGGCAATCCCAAGATTTCACTATATGTCTTCAACTGTTCCACAGCCGCGATGCGATATGTATCAGATGTTATAATTCCTATATTTTTATGATGCTTTATCGCAAAAATTGCTGCAATTTTCGCCAATGTTGTTGTCTTTCCAACGCCTGTTGGCCCTACAAATGCAATGATCTTGGCGTGATCATTATTATTTAATTGTATAGGCTGCGGATCATCCAATATCTTAATAATATTACTGTACATCTTTGCAGCGATATCATTAATACTTTTTTTATCTGCAGCATTTTGCTTAATATCCATAATAAGTTCATTCGTAATATCAATATCGACATTATTTTTCAGCAAGTTATTAGAAAATATCTCTAGTAACTTTAATATTCTATCCGTTTCTTGTTCTGATACAGCAATAACATTATTCGGTGACTGCATCTGCTGATAAATTTTTTCCAGCATAGACTCCATATTTTTCACTTTGTTTTCTAACTCTTTCACATGGATGTCTGCTTCAGCTTCTTCACGCTGTACTGCAACTTTGCTGTCAATAACCGGCTTGTTTTGATTAACTTTGATTTTATCTGGAGTCTTACTGCTTATGTCAGGCTCAGTCTGCTTAGCAACGTCTTGATCTATCGCAGCAAGAACCTCCACCAAAGGTTTTGAAAACAGATTCACCAAGCCCTTCTGTTTTATTTTCCTGGTATTAAGAATAACTGCATCGCTGCCTAAGTCCATTCTGACCTTCATCATTGCATCTTGAGCATCTTTCCCTATATATCTTCGTATTTTCATCTTATACACTCACCACCCCAACAGACTTTACTTCAATTGAAGGATCCAACTCATTATATGAAAGCACGATTAACCCGGGAATAGCCTGTTCTGTCAATCTTTTAAAATATAGCCGTACAACCGGAGAAGTTAAGACAATTGGCTGCTGTCCCATTGACAATATTTTCTGTACCTGCTTATAAACTGCATTAATAATCTCCTGTGAATAGCTTGGATCAATTGTCAGATATGACCCATGTTCTGTATTTTGAACCGAATCCATGATCTTTTGTTCCAGCTTAGGATCCAGTGTAACAACATTCGACTTATTCTTACCTATAAACCTATTGCATATTGCCCTTCCAATGCCTTGGCGCACATATTCGGTAAGCACATCTGCATCGCGGGTAACTGCAGCATAATCTGCCAATGTCTCCAAAATACTTGCAAGATCCCGTATAGATACCCCTTCTTTTAACAAGTTTGCCAATACCTTCTGTATCTCCCCGATTGACATCTGTTTTGGAATAAGCTCTTCAACCAAAGCAGGATGACTTTGTCTAATATTATCTATTAATGTCTGAACATCTTGCCTGCTGAGAAGTTCGTGCGCATACTTCTTAATCAATTCCGTTAAATGTGTCGCAATAATAGATGGTGGGTCTACAACAGTGTATCCGGTTACTTCAGCTCGTTCCCGCTGCGCTTCATTGATCCAAATAGCTGGAAGGCCAAATGCAGGCTCAACTGTCTTAATACCCTCAATATCTTCTTCAACAGTACCGGGATTCATAGCCAAATAATGATCAAACATTAATTCACCTGCCGAAACCTCAACACCCTTAATTTTAATCATATACTCATTAGGGCTTAACTGAATATTATCTCTTAATCTTATCACTGGAACTACTATTCCTAATTCAAGGGCAAGCTGTCTTCTTATCATAACAACGCGATCTAAAAGATCCCCTCCCTGATTCACATCTGCTAATGGTATAATGCCATATCCAAATTCCAGCTCAATAGGATCCACTTGTAATAACGAAACTACATTCTCAGGCTTCCTAATATCCTCAACTTCACTTTCCTGCACCTGAAATTCTTCCTGTTCCTCATTCTGCTGCATGATTTTTCTCATATTATATCCGGCAACTGCCAGTGCAACTGCTAGTACCATAAACGGCCAAAAGGGTAATCCTGGAATAACCGCCATTAAGCCGGCTACCCCACTTCCTAAAAACATAACCATCGGGTTTTGAAAAATCTGTTTTATTAAATCCGTACTCAAATTAGAATCAGATGCTGCCCTGGTAACTATGATACCAGTGGCAGTAGAAATCAATAATGCAGGAATCTGACTAACCAATCCATCACCAACAGTAAGGTTGGTATACTTATTCAATACAGCAGCAAGCTCACCTTCCTGTCTCATTGCTCCTAAAACAAAACCTGCAATAATATTAACGATAGTGATAATGATTCCTGCAATAGCATCTCCTTTTACAAACTTACTGGCACCATCCATTGCCCCATAGAAATCGGCTTCTCTTTGAATCTTTTTTCTTCTTTCTTTGGCCTCTATCTCATTAATCAGCCCTGTATTAAGATCTGCATCAATAGCCATCTGCTTTCCCGGCATAGCATCAAGGGTAAATCTTGCCGCAACCTCAGATACTCTTTCGGAACCTTTGGTTATAACCATAAACTGCACAAGGGTAATAATAAAAAATACGATAAATCCAACAACCACATTACCCTGTATGACAAAGCTGGCAAAAGCTGTTACTACGCTCCCCGGATCTCCTGTAGTAAGTATCAGTTTGGTTGATGAAATATTTAAAGCTAATCTATATAAGGTAGTGATTAGCAATAGGGATGGAAATACTGAAAATTGCAATGTATCTTGTGCATAGATCGTATTTAACAATATTACTACTGCCAGAGATATATTCACTGCAAGTAAAATATCTAATACCCATGGCACTACCGGTATAATAATAATTAGTATAATTGCGATAATAATAATCGATACAGACATATCTTTAAATCTCAATATTTTCCTCCTCTCATGCAAGCTTGGAGCTCAGAGCTCAGCGCTCGGAGTTAAACCAGATGACACGGGACGGTTCTCCGTCACCTTCTTTGAACTCTTATACTGTTTTGTTATTTAAACTATATACAAAAGCAAGAACTTCAGCTACTGCCTGGAATAGTTCTTCCGGAATTCTCTCTCCAATATCAGCTGAGTCATATAATGCTCTGGCTAATGGTTTGTTTTCAACGATTTCAATATGATTTTCCTTAGCAACTTCTTTTATTCTAAGTGCGATATAATCCTGCCCCTTTGCCAAAACAATAGGTGCTTCGGCAATCTTGGCATCATATTTGATTGCGATGGCAAAATGTGTAGGGTTGGTGATAACCACATCTGCCTTTGGTATTTCCGACATCATTCGCCTCATTGAAATTTGTCTCTGTTTTTCTTTGATTTTTGATTTGATTTGTGGATTTCCTTCTGTCTGCTTGTATTCTTCCTTTATTTCATGTTTAGACATCATTAAGCCCTTTTCATGCTGCTTCCATTGAAAGATATAGTCAATGATACCTATGATGATCAAGGCTATTCCCATTCTAATTGCCACATTAATGGCTAACTCTCCCATATAAGCTGCAATTTGCATTACTTCCATATCCATCAGCGTCATTACCGCAGAAGCTTCTTTTTTAATGTAACTATATGCAATGTATCCAACAATGGCAATTTTGGCAAGTGACTTAACAAGCTCCATCAATGCATTTGCAGAGAACATTCTTTTAAAGCCTTGTATTGGATTGATCTTCTCTAATTTAGGTTGCAAGGTTTTCGTCGTAAACAGAAAACCAACCTGAGCATAGCTTGATACTAATCCTCCGATAAGTATCACCCCAAGTATCGGCGCAGTTACCTTCAATAATAGTAAAATGGCTTCCGCCACCAAAGGCCAGAAGTTTCCCTGTAAAAACATTTGCTCATTAATGGTATAGGATATTAATACCTTTTTTGTAAACTGTGCTATATTATTATACATATATCCGCCTGCCACTTTTAAGGTGGCAAAAGCTAAAATAAGTAAGATTGCCGACTTGATTTCCCTGCTCTGTAAAACCTGTCCTTTTTCTCTGGATTCTGATTTTCTTTTGGGTGTCGCTTTCTCGGTTTTATCGTCGTTATCAGCAAAAAGCTGTATATCTATTACCCATAATTCCGGATTCATTTTTTAACCATATCCTTCAATACCGCTTCCATATCTTGATACATTCCATTGACAATTACGTCCATCAAAACCGGAAATAATGCAACTGTTCCCATTAGTACTCCCACCCCTATAATAATCTTCAATGGCATACCTACAACAAAAACATTCATTTGAGGTACAGTTCTAGCCAGAATACCAAGCGCAACATCAGTAATAAATATCGCTGCAACAATAGGTGCTGCTATCTTAAATCCGATAATAAACATATCTCCAAATATCTTTATTATATTATTTAATAAAATACTGCTGACTGCTCCACTCCCTATAGGCAAAATTTCATAACTATAAAAAATTGATGAAATTAACATGTGATGTCCATCTATTGCTAAAAACATCAACATAGATATAATAAAATAAAAATTTGCAATAATAGGTACTTGCGTATTGCTCTGTGGATCAAGGACACTTACCATTCCAAAACCTATCTGCATATCGATAATCTGCCCTGCAATATAAAGAGAAGAAAATGCCATATAGGATACAAAACCTAGTATCAGTCCTATACAAAATTCATTAAATACCAACAATGCAAATTCAAGAATATGTTGCTGTTCTATAAAGCTTCTATTCCCTAGCATAGGTGTTATGATGATTGCCAACATCATACCGAATCCTATTTTAAGTATAGTCGGCATATTCTTTCTTCCAAATATAGGTGAAATAATAAACAACGCAGTAACTCGAACTAAAACAAGTAAAAATACATCGATATACTCAAGTGTATTACCTAATAAAATATTCATTGCTTCGCCCTTATTTTATATATTGATTGATATTTAGAAACAAGTTCTCCGTAAAATCAACAGCTACAGATAGCATCCATGGTCCAAAAACAATCACTGCTCCCAATACAACAACAATTTTAGGAATGAATGCAAGTGTCTGTTCCTGAATCTGTGTCGTAGCCTGGAAAATACTTACTGCAAGACCTACAAGTAATCCCAACCCAAGCATCGGTCCAGAGATTAATAAGACCGTCCACAGTGCACTTTGTGCTAAATCTATTACTAGTCCTTGGTCCATATTATCAGCCTCCTCGTGACCGACTATTTAAAGCTCATAACAATGGATTGTGTTACAAGATTCCATCCATCAATCATGATAAATAATAGTATTTTAAATGGCAAAGAAATCATAATGGGCGGGAGCATCATCATGCCCATGGACATCAAGGTGCTCGCGACTACCATATCTATAACTAAAAAAGGAATATAAATCAAAAACCCAAATTGGAAAGCAGTCTTTAATTCACTAATTACAAATGCCGGAATCACAGCTTTTGTAGGAATATCTTCTTTGTCATCGACTTGCTCAATACCGGATAACGATACAAATAATGCAAGGTCTTTTTCTCTGGTATTATTAAGCATAAACTCCCTTAGTGGCTGTACCGCTCTATCCAATGCGACATCTTGTGTAATTTCTTCACTCAAATATGGCTGTATTGCCTGATTATTGATTTGAGTTCCAATGGGTGTCATAATAAAGACTGTTAAAAAAAGCGCTAAGCCAATAAGCACTTGATTAGGCGGCACCTGCTGCGTTCCTAATGCATTACGCAAAAATGATAAAATAATGATTATCCTGGTAAAGGAAGTCATCATAATTAAAATTGCAGGAGCAAGTGATAGTATTGTCAGTAAAAATAAAATTTGAAGACTTACTGCTACATCCTGAGGACTTTCAGCCGGTCCTAAATCCATACCTAACTTAGGAATTGGAAAATTTGGCTCTGCCGACGCTTTAGAATAAAATGCTAAAATCAGTGTAAAAATAAATAATAGAGCACCTGCTCTTCTAATAACCTTTCTATTCATTAAGCTATTCATCCTCACTTTTATAGTTACCCACAAGCTTGCTAAATGATTTCTTTAATACTGAAACATTTTTGATAATATTATTATTTTTTTTGTACTGTGATAACTTATCATCTGAAAGTACTTTTTCTGTGGCTGTCATCTTTCTTACATATCTCAAGAAAATATCGTAAAAATCAAGCTGTCTTGATTTTTCTCCTATTGATTCTTTGATATGTTCTATGTCAACCTCCGATAAAAATTCTATTGATTTTCCCGCAGAAGCAATCAAAAAGTACTTGTCACCAACTTGAATCAAATGAATGTTCTTGTCAAACCCCAACGATAATGTTTCTATTATTTTCATGTGAGCGCTTCTCATTGCAACTGAAGCCTTCTGTCCTATAAATCTGGTGGTCACATATACCAGAAACAAAAGACAGACAAATATGATTAACCCTAATAGGAATTCCAAAATAACTTGACTTTCCTGTATTCCTTGCGGCATAAATATTCCTCTTCCCTACTTAGCCTATAACTTTTCTTACAGCCTCCACGACTCGCTCTGCTTGAAATGGTTTTACTATAAAATCTCGTGCACCTGCCTGAATCGATTCAATAACCATCGCTTGCTGTCCCATCGCTGAACACATAATAACTTTCGCATCCCCGTTAGTTGCCTTTATCTCTTTTACAGCCTGAATCCCATCTACTTCAGGCATGGTTATATCCATGATAGTAAGATCCGGTGTTAATTCCTTGAACTTTTCAATAGCCTTTGCCCCATTTTCTGCCTCACCCACAACGTCAAAACCATTTTTAGTGAGAATATCTTTAATCATCATTCGCATAAAAGCAGCATCATCTACAACAAGAATTCTTTTTCCCATCTTATTTTCTCTCCTTATTTTTTAATCGGATAAAATATTTATATACTTGCCCTCTGGATAACGGCTTCTAAGATTCACCTGAAACCTTAGTCTTGCCTATATACGCTTTGAAGGATTGACAATATCCGTTATTCTTACACCAAAGCTTTCATCGATTACTACCACCTCACCCTTGGCTATTGCCTTGCCATTTACTAAGATATCTATCGGCTCTCCGGCAAGCTTGTCTAGCTCAATAATAGAACCTGGTGCAAACTCCAAAATATCTCTAATCAACCTTTGTGTTCTTCCCAGTTCAACAGTAATCTCCAATGGGACATCCATGATTAAACTAATATTTTCTCTGTCTGTAGTAATTCTTATATCTTCAAAAGGTTGGAACTGAACCGGTTGAACATTAACAGGTGCTTTTGGAGGTTCTTTTACAATTTGTTTCGCATTGATTTCCATGTTGCTTTGCAAGTTCTGATCTGTTTTTGCATAGCTTATTCCTTGTTCTTGCTGTTTAGCAGATTTCATCGGCTCAGATTGAACAGCTCCAGATTGTTGCATCATAGATTCTGCTCCTCCTGCCTGAAGCAAATTATTGACTAGCGACTTTGCAAAATCAATAGGGATCAGCTGCATAATCTCACTGTCAATCAAGTTGCCGATAACCATTCTAAAAGCAATCTTCACAATTTTTTGACCATAATCAAATTCACCATAAGGTGCATTTGTATCGAAGTTGATAACAAATGCAGTTGGAGGTGATATATCTATTGTTTTATTAAACATAGATGACATTGAAGTTGCTGAAGAACCAACCATTTGATTCATTGCTTCACTAATTGCACTAAGATGAAGGTCTGACAATTCAACAGCCTGATTAGTTCCATCTCCTCCCATCATTAAATCAGTAATGACTTTAACATCTTCCTCTTTCATGATTAAGAGATTAGTTCCTTTCAATCCATCCGTATATTCTACCTTAACAGCAACATAAGGAACATCATATTCTTGGGATAAATTATTCCAAGTAATAACAGAAACTTTAGGAGTAGTAATTAGCACTTTCTGACCTAATAAAGTAAAAAGTGTAGTAGCCGAAGTTCCCATACTGATATTCCCTACTTCCCCCAGTGCATCTGCTTCTTCGGGAGAGAAGTCCGTCACTTCTTCTTGCTTGGGCAAATCAAAATCTGAAGTACCATTCAACAACGCATCTATCTCAGCTTGGGACAGCATTTCACTCATCCTTTTCTTCCTCCTTTCGTAATACCTCTGTAATCTTTATAGAAACTCTATTTTTTTTCACTCCAGGTCTGCCTTTAAACTTGCAAATATTTCCTATCATAATCGTTAGATCCGAATTCGCCGTGGTATCCAATTGAATGACATCACCTTTTTGAAGCTCAATAAAATCTTCAACAGATATATTTGTTTTCCCCAATAATACTTTTAAAGGAATACTGGTTTCTTCAATCCTTCTTTCAATATTCTTCTTCGAACTCGGAAGAATCTCCTTCTCAATAGAAGAGAACCAATATTTCGTGCTCAGCTTAGATAATACGGGTTCTACAACCAAATGAGGAATACAAATATTTATCATTCCATTTACATCTCCTACTTTAGTATCAAGCGTTATCAATGCAACCATTTCATTAGGAGAAATAATTTGGGCAAATTGTGAATTTGTTTCTATTCTATCTAATCGAGGATTCAATTCTAAAACATTTTCCCACGGTT
>JBFWMP010000001.1:0-80857 GCA_050251575.1 Clostridia bacterium | reverse complement strand
TGCAGGAGATTATAGATTCTGATGGAGCAGCATTTGGTGTACCGTGGTTCGGGCAATTGATGACAGGACCGCAGTTAATGGCTTATTTGGCGCAGGTAGATACATGGATGAGAGAATATAATGTAAAATTAGTATGAAAAGAGTTCCTAGCAACTATAGTTGCCGGGATATGGTGCCAACTATAACGACACCTCTATTTTTCAAGGGAGACACTTGGGAATAGAGGTGTTTTATCATATCTTACTTTGCATAATCCAAAATCTCTGAAGGACTATTACCACCATTCTTAAAATCACCTCTTATAACTTTGTTTCTACTGTATTTATTATTGCATATATTAGTAATTAACAACTGGTATTTATAGATGGTATGGCAGATAGAAACATTATATAGGAGGTATTGTCATAGGACAAGCTGCAGTACAGGCAGGGCTTGTAAGTCCTCTAATAACGATTATCATAGCAGTTACAGCCATTGCATCCTTTACCTTGCCAAGCTACAGCGCAAACTTAAGCGGTAGGGTGTTAAGCAGTTCTCTATTTCTAAATATTTTCGAAAGAAAATAGTTGACCATTATACCCGTGGGGGGTATAATAAAAAGAGATTTGACAAATCCATTTGGTAGGAGGGATATCATGAAAAAGGCTAAGTTGAATGTAAATAAATGCGATAAATCACCTTTTTGTGCTGCAAAAAGAGTTTGTCCGGTAGGAGCTATTCAATTTAATAAGACTGGATTGTTTTCCGGGGACATCATTATTGATGAAGAGAAGTGTATTGGATGTAATAAGTGTGTTGCTGCATGTCCTCATGGAGCACTAAAAGTAGTCTAGCAACACATAGGATTTCTTGTCAAGCAATAGTTTTCTATAAAGTTATGTAACTTGCATGTAGAACTAAGCTCCAAATACCTGAACAGGGTGTATGGAGCTTAGTATATCAAAATGTAAAAATAATTATATGCAGGTGTTTTGAAATTATCTGTTGAAGATAAATTGTGCTTGACAAAAGTTATAACCGTGCATATAATAAAAATACCCATATGGGGTATGTTAGAAAGTAGGTGCCAATATGTTTACTAAGATGTTATATATTTTAATGCTTGTTTTCTTAGTGGTTTCATTCATAAAGGATAGGCGGAAGACGTTTATGGCGCTTAAAAAAGCATGGAAGTCATTTGAGAATATCATGCCTCAATTTTTAACGATTATTATTATAATAGGTATTATGCTTGCAGTATTAAGTCCTGAAGCTATTTCAATATTAATTGGAAATCGATCCGGGTGGCTTGGTATGGTAACTGCTGCGCTTATTGGTTCGGTGACTCTTATTCCTGGATTTGTGGCATTTCCTCTTGCTGCAGCTTTGTTAAGCAGCGGGGCAGGGATTATGCACATCGCTGTTTTTATATCAACATTAATGATGGTTGGGATAGTGACTATTCCATTGGAGATTAAATATTTTGGCAAAAAAGCTACTATACTAAGAAATAGTATGGCATTTATCTTTTCATTTATTGTTGCCATAGTGATTGGGGTGTTATTGATTTGAAAGATATGTTTAAACGATATAAATGGTTTGTGTTATTACTCGCCGTGAACTTAGGTATGCTTGTTATTTATCCGGATATTGGAACGAAGTCATTTAATATTACTTGGGAGAATATGCTTGAAATGCTTTCAGTACTACCGCCTATTTTTATTCTTCTAGGGCTATTGGATGTATGGGTGCAAAAGGAAACCATGATAAAATTTATGGGAGAAAAATCCGGTTTTAAAGGAGCTATCATTACATTCCTACTGGGATCTGTTGCTGCAGGACCGTTATATGCTGCTTTCCCGGTGGCAGGGATACTGCTAAAGAAAGGGAGTAAGCTTTCCAATGTTTTTATATTTATCGGAGCTTGGTCCACTACAAAAGTTCCCTTACTATTGTTTGAAGCTTCCTCAATGGGATGGAAATTTACGGTAGTCAGGTTACTGACAAATATTATTGGTATTGTTATTATTGCTTTTATTATTGAGAGGTTATTAGATCATAAGGAAAAGGAAAATATTTATCATAGCGCACAACAGATAGAATAGGTATAATTGCTGCAGATACGCTAAAGTTATTTAGGTGGTATACAAGATTGGCCTTATGATAAAGAAAAGATAAATTAGCACATTTTGTAAAACGTTAAATAAGAAAACCAGACTAAAAGGAAAGATGCCTTTTAGTCTGGTTTTCTTATTTAACAGGGTTAATAAATGGAGTAAAAATTATTAGTTGAATACGTGGAAGGTACATGATAAAATGTTATGGATTAGGAGAAACTTTCAATATATGAGGTGACGATAGATGAAGATACTTGAAAAAATTTTTGGAAATTACAGCGATAAAGAAATTAAACGGTTAATACCTATTGTGGATAAGATAGACAGCTTAGAACCTTCCATAAAAGTATTGAGTGATGAGCAGTTAAAAGAAAAAACTATAGAATTCAAGCAGCGGTTAAGTGAAGGATCAACTCTGGACGATATACTGCCTGAAGCTTTTGCGGTCGTTAGAGAGGCTTCTTATCGTGTGCTTGGCATGAGACACTTCCGTGTTCAGATGCTAGGTGGGATTGTGCTGCATCAGGGTAGGATTTCAGAAATGAAAACAGGTGAAGGGAAAACCTTAGTAGCTACGCTGCCTGCTTACCTTAATGCCTTAGAAGGGAAGGGCGTACACATTGTTACTGTAAACGATTATCTTGCAAAACGTGACAGTGAATGGATGGGAAAGCTATATGACTTTTTAGGTTTATCTGTAGGGCTGATTATACATGGGTTAAGCTCAGAACAAAAGCAAAAAGCCTATAACTCAGATATCACGTATGGTACAAATAATGAATATGGGTTTGACTATCTTCGGGATAACATGGTGATTTATAAAGAGGATATGGTGCAGCGGGGGCAGCACTACGCGATTGTCGATGAAGTAGACAGTATCCTCATTGATGAGGCAAGAACTCCGCTTATTATTTCTGGAGCAGGGGATAAGTCGACAGTGTTATATCATAAGGCAAACGAGTTTGTTAAGAGGCTGAAAGTTCATAAAATTATAGAATCAGATGATAAAAAGTTTGATGATGATATTGAGGCAGATTATATTGTAGACGAAAAAGCACATACAGCTATATTAACGAATAAAGGTGTCAAGAAAGCAGAGCAAGCTTTTGGTATAGAAAACTTATCCGATCCTGAAAATCTTACGATTTCACATCATATTAATCAAGCCCTGAAAGCACATGGAATTATGCGGCTTGATAAAGATTATGTTGTGAAAGATGGAGAAGTAATCATAGTTGATGAGTTTACAGGAAGGCTTATGTTTGGGCGGAGATATAGCGATGGACTGCATCAAGCTATTGAAGCTAAAGAAGGAGTAAAGGTAGAGCGTGAAAGTAAGACACTGGCTACTATCACTTTCCAGAACTACTTTAGAATGTATAAAAAGCTTTCTGGTATGACGGGGACTGCGCAGACAGAAGAAGATGAGTTTCGAGCCATTTATCATCTTGATGTTATTGTTATTCCTACAAATAAGCCAATGCAGAGAGCAGATATGGCAGATGTGGTATATAAAAACGAACAAGGTAAATACAATGCTGTTGTCGAGCATATTATAGAGTGCCATGCAAAAGGGCAGCCTGTGCTTGTAGGTACTATTACCATTGAAAAATCGGAACAACTTAGTCATATGCTCAAAAAGAGAGGAATTCCGCACGAAGTATTAAATGCAAAGTATCATGAAAAAGAAGCGGAAATTGTAGCACAAGCTGGTAGAAGAGGTGCAGTGACTATTGCTACCAATATGGCCGGTCGAGGTACGGATATTGTATTGGGTGGTAATCCGGAAACGATGGCAAGGCATGAAATGAAGAAAAACGGCTATACAGATTCCTTAATTACAGAAGCAACCGGCTTCGCGGATACCGAGAATGCTGAAATTCTTGAAGCGAGGACACTTTTCAGAGAATCACATGAAAAGTTTAAAAAACATACCGGTGAAGAGCATGAAGCCGTTGTAACTGCAGGAGGTCTGCAGATTATTGGTACTGAAAGACATGAAAGCAGAAGAATTGATAATCAGCTTCGTGGACGTTCCGGGCGTCAGGGAGATCCGGGAGCATCAAGATTTTATATTTCTTTGGAAGATGATTTAATGCGTTTGTTTGGCTCGGATAGGATTGCTGGAGTAGTAGAAGCACTAGGGCTTGAAGAGGATCAGCCAATAGAGCATAAGATGTTATCGAATGCCATTGAAAACGCGCAGAAAAAGGTAGAAGGCAGAAACTTTGATATCCGCAAGCATGTTTTGCAATATGACGATGTAATGAATCAGCAAAGAGAAGTAATTTATGGGCAGAGACAACAAGTACTGAACGGTGAGGACTTGAAACCGGCAGTATTAAAATCAATAGAGGGCATTGTTGATAGCATGCTGCACCTTTATACCGGTGAAACTCCTCATCCGGATGATTGGAATTGGGAAGGATTGAAAGAGTATGCGGAAGGTATTTTCTTGCCGAAAGGCGGCTTGGAATATACAAGACAGGAGTTAGAAGACCTTACTAAAGAAGATGTGAGAGAAAGACTAATGCAGATGGCTCTTGAGAGATATGAGGCTAAGGAGCAGGAAGTCGGTTCAGAGAACATGAGAGAATTGGAACGTGTTGTCATGTTAAAAGTAGTGGATCAGAAGTGGATGGATCACATAGACAACATGGAACAGCTCAGGCAGGGAATCGGGTTAAGGGCTTACGGACAACGCGATCCGGTAGTGGAGTATAAGTTTGAAGGCTTTGATATGTTTGAAGAAATGATTAAAAACATACAAGAAGATACAGTTAGAATTATCTATTCTGCGCAGATTCAACGCCCGCCTGAGAGAGAACGTGTTGCTGAACCTATTGATGCTATTCATGGTGATGGTCCTGCCAAGCCGATTGTAAAGGGTGAACGCATAGGAAGAAATGATCCTTGTCCTTGCGGAAGCGGGAAGAAATATAAGAAATGCTGTGGACAATAATAGTGGGGAGTGATTAGTAAGGAGCGAGGAGAAGTTAGGTTCTTTCTTCAAACTTAGGTGCCCTGCAATAAAACATAAGCAGCTTAATAATTTATCGAAAACTATAAATTGTAGTATATTACTATTAACGAGTGTGTAATGGGCAGGTGGGAATATTACTCCCCACTGTCCACTTATCACTCCACACTAATTATAAGGACGTGATTTTGATGTTGGAATTAGAGCAGTATAGACTTGATCTTAAGGAAATGGAACGGCATATCAATGAGATGGGGGATTCACTTTAACATCTCTAGAATAAAAATTGAAATTCATGAACTAGAGGAAAGATCAGCAGATCCTGATTTTTGGACAGATATGGAGAATTCCCAGAAGGTATTGCAAAAGACTAAAGCGCTGAAAGAAAAGGTAGAACGGTTTGAAAGGTTACGGCAGGAATGGGAAGATCTTACGACTCTTATAGAACTGGCAAATGAAGAGGAGGATATTTCTGTTTTTGAAGAAATAAGCAACGGATTTATACGGCTGCAAAAAGACCTTGAAGATTTTAAGCTGGAGACTTTATTGAATGGTACTTATGACAAGAATAATGCAATTCTGGCATTGCATGCCGGAGCAGGAGGAACAGAAGCGCAAGACTGGGTGGAAATGCTGCTTAGAATGTATACTCGATGGGCAGAACGCAGAGGATTCAGTGTAAAAACGCTTGATTATCTGCCTGGTGATGATGCCGGTGTTAAAAGCGCGACTATACTCATCGAAGGGGTAAATGCTTATGGATATGCTAAGTCAGAAAGGGGCGTACATAGGCTTGTGAGGATATCACCTTTTGATGCATCGGGAAGAAGGCATACCTCCTTTGCTTCATTGGACGTTATGCCAGAAATTGATGATGATGTTGAAATAAATATAAATACCGAAGACTTGAGAATTGATACGTATCGAGCAAGTGGTGCGGGCGGGCAGCATGTTAACAAAACAGACTCAGCAATAAGGATTACACATCTTCCTTCTGGGATTGTAGTGCAGTGTCAAAGTGAGCGTTCACAACATCAGAACAAGGATACTGCTATGAAGATGCTGAAAGCTAAACTTGCTGAAGTCAAGGAAAGAGAGCAAAAAGAGAAAATTGAAGATATTAAAGGAGTACAGAAAGATATTGCATGGGGCAGCCAGATAAGGTCCTATGTATTCCATCCTTATAATCTTGTAAAAGATCATAGAACAGCTTATGAAATGGGTAATACAAACGCAGTGATGGACGGAGAGTTGGACGGTTTCATAAATGCGTTTCTAAAAGCGGCAAGTTTGGGACAGCTGAATTTGAAATAGTGGAGAATTCAAAATTGAAAATTGAGAATTGAGAATTGAAAATTATCAAAATATATCTAAAATTAATAAATAGATAAAACTCTCTTTTTTCTACTTTTTATTTCTGAAATTGACAGTTTTCTGTTTGAATTATTGTAGAAAGATGGTATTATATAGATAAGGTCGAGAATGGTATTGGGATAGAAGTTCTATCGATGAGCAGTTATAATTCTGCATTCTCAATTCTCAATTCTCAATTCAAAAAGAGGAGGTCTTTGACATGGCTATCACTCAATTGGTCCTGTTCAAGCTGGACAATGAAGAATTTGGTGTAGATATTATGAAGGTGCGGGAAATCATAAAGCCAGTTCAAATCGTAAAAGTACCTAATACGCCTCATTTTATCGAAGGGATTATAAACTTAAGAGGAAAAGTCCACCCTATATTTAGTCTTAGAAAGAAGTTTGCATTTGAAAATAAAGCCTTCGATGATGATACAAAAATAATTATTGTTAGTGTAAATGATTCAAATGTAGGCTTTATAGTAGATGAAGTAAGTGAGATCCTAAGAATAGAGGATGATCAGATTGAAGATGCACCAAAACTAGTTACGGGAGTAAATGAAAAATATATATATGGCGTAGGGAAGATAGACGATAGAATGATTATCCTTTTAGATTTAAATCTTGTACTCACAGTAACCGAGCAGGAAGAGCTTAATAAAATTGGCGGCTGACAAGATAGATGCTTTATTTGCAATACATAATAAATATTAAATAGTTAATAATGGATATATAAGAATATTCGTTATTAACTATTTTTTTGTTTTAATATATGATATAATCATATATTAGTCTAAGGATAAAAAAATAAGGTTTATATTGAGGTGGATTCATGTTTGACAAGCTTGCATTTATAGAAGAAAGATATGAAGAATTAAGTAAGAAGATTAGTGACCCGGATGTAATCGCTGCGCAGGAGTTGTGGAGAAAATACTGCAAGGAACATTCGGATATCACTCTGATAGTAAATAAATATAGAGAATATAAAAAGGTAATTGAAACCATTGCAGAAGCCAAACAACTTTTAAATGAAAAATTAGAAAAAGATTTCAAAGAGATGGTTGAGCTGGAGCTGGAGGAAAGCAAAGAAAAGATGGAAGAAGTTGAAGAGGAACTTAAAATATTATTACTGCCGAAGGATCCAAATGACGACAAAAATGTAATTGTAGAAATACGTGGTGGGGCCGGTGGAGAAGAAGCAGCTCTATTTGCTGCAAGTTTATTGCGAATGTACTCCAGATATGCTGAAAGAAAAAGATGGAAGATAGAGATGATGAACTCAAATGCTACTGATATTGGGGGGTACAAGGAAGTAGCGTTCATGATTGAGGGTCAGGGTGCTTATAGTAAATTAAAGTTTGAAAGTGGTGTTCATAGAGTGCAGAGAATTCCTTCTACAGAATCAGGAGGAAGAATTCACACATCCACTGTGACTGTGGCAGTTCTTCCGGAAGTAGAGGATGTAGAAGTTGAAATAAATCAAAATGATCTAAGAATTGATGTATTTAGAGCAGGCGGTCCGGGAGGTCAGTGCGTTAATACAACTGATTCGGCTGTACGGGTTACACATCTGCCAACAGGATTGGTTGTATCTTGTCAGGATGAAAAATCTCAGCATAAAAACAAAGATAAGGCAATGAAAATACTGCGCTCCAGGTTGTATGAGCTGATGCAGGCACAACAGCATTCTGAGATTGCTCAAGAGAGGAAAAGTCAAGTAGGTACGGGAGACCGAAGTGAAAGGATACGAACATATAACTTTCCACAGGGGCGGGTAACTGACCACCGTATCGGGATTACGCTTCATAAGATTGAAGCGGTATTAGATGGGGACTTAGACGAACTTATTGACGCGTTAGTTACCACTGATCAAAGTGAAAAGCTTAAAACACAATCAGCATAAACCTTAGAAGTCGTAACAGGATTCGTGTTTGTGAGAACATCAATATGGTAAGGATGTATACGACAATTATGAGTAGGAGGCTTCAAAATGTATGTACTTTTTATTGTTCTGAATGAAGTTGAACATCTGACTGAAATCTTAATGAAAATGAAGGATTTGGGTTTAAGAGGAGCTACCATCATTGATACCATGGGTTCCAAGAAGGCATTAAGTAAAGATATGCAAAATGTATCTTTTCTTAATAGCATTGTTAAAGCACTAGAAGGAGATAATAGGGCCAATAAAACAATCTTTTCAGTTATTGAGAAAAAAGAGCAGGTTGAAAGAGCAATGGATGCCATAGAGACTATATTAGGCGGAGATATGAAAAAGCCTAATAAAGGGATTATGTTTGTTCTTCCTGTTACACATCTCAAAGGTGGAGATTTGGAAAGACATATAGAAAGCAGAGAACGAAAAAAGATCCTCAAGAAAGAATATGAGAACGAATATTATTGACTAATTGCCAATTTTTAATTCTCAATTCGTGGAGGGATGTTTGATGTATGTAATGTTTGCAGTTATTAGCGATACTAAGAAAGTGAAACAGATTATTAATAAGTTAAGAGATATAGGAATTAAGGGAGCGACTATCGTTGATACGATGGGAGGAGGAAGTCATTGCGAAGCACGTTATCTAAGCAGTAGACCGGCTATAGGTTCTATGTACAGACCAATGAATGATCCTGGTTTTAGTAAAACCATAATATCGGTTATATATTGTGAACAGCATGTTTTAGCTGCCATGGATGCAATTGAAGAAATTCTGGGTGGAAATATGAAGATGCCTCACTCAGGAATTATTTTTACTCTACCGGTGGAAGATTGCCGCGGCGGTGAGCTGCACAGGTGCTTAAGTAATGAGGAATACTTGTAAGAAAGGGTTTCTCTGTTATACAGTGTTGTATAAAGGTTCCTTTATTGGACAGTGTAAGATAGAGAATGCCCTATTTCTATGTGCTTTTATAAACAAAGTTCTAATCTTTAGAGGGAGGGGTTAAGCCACCCTCTGAAGGTTAGAACTCGAACAAACTAAAGATCAACAAATATAAGAAATCAGGTGACTTTTGTGGAAGGAAAAGAAATATTATTACAGCTTGCGTTGATATATATATTTGCCAGAGTGGGTGGATATATCAGTCAGAAATTTCACCAGCCTGTAGTTCTAGGTGAGATGCTAATGGGAATTATCATTGGACCTTCAGTATTAGCGCTGTTTCATATGAATGAAATATTACATGTTTTTTCAGATCTTGGTGTAATTTTATTGATGTTTATTGCGGGGCTCGAGACAAATGTAAGCGAATTGAGAGCATCTGCAAAGTCCTTTACTGTAATTGCATTGGGCGGTGTATTAGTTCCTTTTGCATTAGGATATGCAGTGTGTTTTATGTTTGGAGTGCGGGAGTTTTCAGAAGCAGCTTTTATAGGATTGATTCTTACTGCAACCAGTGTAAGTATAACTGTTCAAACATTAAGAGAGCTAAAGCAGCTTAGGAGTAAGCAGGGAGTAGGAATACTCGGTGCAGCAATTATTGATGATGTAATAGGAATTATCATGCTGGCGTTACTACTGGGAATGGTGACAGGAAACAGTAGTATCGGTACTACAATTATGAATATTACTGTATACTTTGGTGTTGTATTTGTATTTGGATTTTTATTTCAGAAAATTGTCAATAACTATGGGTACACATTAAATTTATCTGGAAGCATGACCATTATAGGACTTATTATCTGTTTGGTTTTAGCATACTTTGCTGAGAAAGCAGAAATAGCTGCGATTACAGGTGCTTATTTGGCAGGGGTTATTCTATCTACTACATCATATAAGACGAAAATATCAAGCCAAATCGAAGTTGCCGCATATCTTATTTTTACACCTATATTTTTTGTAGGGATAGGTATGAGTGCAGAGATTAAGAATATAGGTGCTCCTATTCTGATTTTTGCGATAGCAGTATTTTTAGCTGCAGTATTAGGAAAGATTATTGGATGTGGTCTAGGAGCAAAATTGATGGGATTCAACCGGAAAAGGTCAATGCAGATTGGGATCGGGATGGCATCCAGGGGAGAGGTTGCACTCATTGTCGCATCTGTGGGATTAAAACAGGGAATTATAGAGGCTAGATTGTTTACTATGATGGTACTTGTTATTGTTCTGACCTCACTTATTACACCGGCATTATTAAAAGTGGCATTTAAAGGTGAGCCGGCAGCAGATAGTTTGTTCCCTGAGGATGATGAAGAAGGGGAAGAGCATGAGAAGCTTGCTGGCAGCAATGGCAAGGCATAGCAATAATCCGTATAAATTTGAGTTTGCATAAGTTGTGTATGCTTTCATCCATATTCTTTTATAAGTTCTATAATTTTTATTTGGGATTCGAAATAGAGATCTACATAAGTACTGTCGATTCTTATTAGCGGTTTGGAAATATGATGGGGATTTATATAGATGATTTCTCCAATTTGATTGGTATTTAATCGAACTAAATCTCCGACATAATAATTGGCGATGTTAGTCAAAAGTACTCGGGAATATTTAAGATCTAAAACACCAAAACTGTGATTTTCAAACATTTCAAAAACTTCAAAGGGAGACTGTCTTGGTTTATAGCTTCTTTCGGAAGTCATAGCATCGTAGATATCGGTAAGAGCAATGATTTTTCCAAATTCAGCAATTTGATTTCCTTTTGCACCAAAAGGATAACCGGAGCCATCTTCTCTTTCGTGATGCATCAAGACTCCTAAAGCTACATTCGGATTTATGCTAGGTACTTTTTCAATAAGCTTATAGCCTAGAACCGGATGAGTTTTCATTATTTCAAATTCGGCAGCAGTTAAAGGACCCGGCTTGTCCAAGATTGTATTAGAGATCTTAGCTTTGCCAATATCATGCAGTAAGCCGGTATAAGTGAGCAGCCTTACTTTAATCTCTTCAAATCCAAGCCATCTTCCAAGCATTGAAGAAAGTAATGCCACGTTCAGACAATGCGTATATGTATATTCATTTGATTGCCTCACTTGGCCGATCGTTTCAATTACTGCTCTATTATTATCAATCTGATCTAATAAAAGAGTAGATACAGCTCTTAGTTTTTTCAAATCAACAGGTTTGCCGTCGCCTACATCTTTAATCATGTCTTTTACCAGTAATTTTCCTTCATTATAAGAGCTGGAAAAGTAGTTTTGATTAACTTCTATTTCAGTTGTATTCATATCATAAATCAATATTTTTGAAAACCCGAGACAGGATAATTTATCAATTAGGCGCTTATTTACTATAGTGTCTGAATAGACAATAACTCCGCCATAGAGATTAGTAAGTGTTTCTGCAATGACCATACCAGGTAATGCTTCAGCAATACTTATTTCTAGTTTTTTTGACAGGGGATAAAACTTATTGCTAGCTTTATAATTTTTCGTATTTCGAGGACCGTTGATCACAATCTATCACCTCAATACTAATATAAGTAAATCAATAGAATTATCATACCTTATGCCTGCACGAGAAAATAATATTTTATTATATTATAGAGCATGAAGGAACCATTGTAAATAAAACTTCTCCTATTCGCTATTGTCTATAAAACTTCTTCTATTCACTGTTTCAAATGAATAAGATGTTACAGGTGTAATTGCTCGGCATTCTCTTTAAGTAGGAGGTATAGGATGGAACGCTTATTAATGATTACTATGGTAGGGTTTGCAGCAGGTATGATAGGAACGGGAATAGGAGGGGTAGGTGCGTTCTTTGTAAATAAAAGGAATAATCGTTTTATGAGTTTTGTTTTGGAGTTTTCTGCAGGTTTAATGACAGCAGTTGTTTGTTTCGATTTGCTGCCTCATGCGTTTGAATTGGGTGGTCTTGAATGGACACTGATAGGAGTTATCATAGGTGTCATTACTATTGTTTATCTTGATAATTGCATCAGGATATGGAAGCCTGAGAAAAGAGTAAGAGTTGTTAACAGTAGATTGTTGAGGGTAGGAATACTAATGATAGTTGGAATTGCCTTGCATAATTTCCCTGAAGGTGTGGCAATTGGTTCGGGTTTTGATGCATCAGCAAGACTTGGGATGAGCCTTACAATGGTCATTGCAATACATAATATCCCGGAAGGGCTTGCAGTGGCACTGCCTATGAAAGCAGGAGGAATGGGAAACATAAAGGTTTTACTTTATACTGTTTGTGCGGGTATTCCAATGGGAGTAGGGGCATTTATTGGCGCAATACTTGGGGAAATATCACAAGAAGTAATTGCAGTTTGTCTTGGTTTTGCCGGTGGTGCCATGCTATATATTGTTTGTGGAGATTTGATTCCGGAGTCGAAAAATATCTATAAAGGAAGGTTGTCGACAATAGGAAATATATTGGGTATAATAATAGGGATAATAGTTTCTGTAGGAACACATTAATATAATAGCTGGGAGCTAGGAGCTAGGAGCTGGGAGCTGGGAGTCAGGAGCTGGGTAGCTAGCAATCAGAGGCTGGGAGATAAGAACTGAAATTTGGAGTGATGGTTTTGAAGACAGAGATACTGAAGATAAATGAATTAGAGTTGGAAATGGATAAGATTGAATATGCGGCAAAAGTCTTGAGGGATAATGGGACAGTGGCTTTCCCAACTGAAACGGTTTATGGTTTGGGTGCTAATGCATTAAATGAGCAAGCAATACATAAGATATTTAAAGCAAAAGGCCGCCCAGCTGATAATCCACTTATAATACATATAGCCAGTTTAGAAGAAATATATAGATTGATACAGGGAACATCTAGTTCTCTAGATAAGCTGGCAGAAGCTTTTTGGCCTGGTCCGCTTACTATAGTGATGAAGAAGTCGATTATCGTGCCTCAAATGATTACAGCAGGATTGGATACTGTAGCAGTTCGATTTCCGGCACATCCTTTAGCGTGCAGCCTGATAGAGGCAGCAGGGATACCTATAGCTGCCCCAAGTGCAAATACTTCTGGAAAGCCAAGCCCAACAATAGCTCAGCATGTTATAGATGATTTGTATGGAAAGGTTGATGTGATTATAGACGGAGGACCAGCCCAAGTGGGATTGGAGTCGACGGTTGTTGATATTAGTGAGGAGGTTCCTATACTATTAAGGCCGGGAGGTATTACGGTTGAGCAACTCAGAAAAGTTCTCGGAGAAATACATGTGGAGGCTGCCGGCATTAAACAATCATTAGACAGTACCATTCCTCGTTCACCCGGAATGAAGTACAAGCACTATGCACCTAATGCCCGGGTAATTATCATTGAGGGAAATCAAGATACGGCAGTAGAAGTAATTAATCAAATGTCGCAGGAAGAACGTACTAAAGGATTAAAGACAGGAATCATGGCTTTGGATGAGACGGCGTTATTGTATAATGCTGATTATGTGCTTTCAGTTGGAAGTGAAAAGTATCCTCAATCTATTGCTGCAAACTTATTTTGTACTTTGCGGCGATTTGATGAATTGGGTGTTGACATTATCTATGTGCAATCGGTTAGTGATCAGGGCATTGGAATGGCAATTACGAATAGATTGAATAAGGCGGCAGGGTATAATATTATACGGGTGTAGAGCTGGGAGCTAGGAGCTGGGAGCTAGGAGCTAGGAGCTGGGAGCTAGGAGCTAGGAGCTAAGAGCTAAGAGCTTGGAACTAAGAGCTTGGAACTAAGAGCTGGGACATTGATTTTCTGAAAGGTGAATGCTTATGAATCAGATTAATAAAATACTGTTCGTCTGCACCGGTAATACTTGTCGGAGCAGCATGGCAGAAGCAATATTTAAGAAAATGTTAGAGGAGAAAGGACTGCAGGGTATACAAGTATCCTCAGCAGGAGTATCTGTTTTTTATCCTTCGAGTGCAAGTGAACAAGCTGTTTCGGTGATGAGTGAAAGGGGAATAGACTTAACACAGCATCAGTCCCGGCAGGTTACAGAAAGTCTCATTGAGCAGGCAGATATTATTCTTACAATGACTAGGAATCACAAGCAAGTATTACTAAGGATGCATCCTCAAGCAGAGAATAAGATATTTGCTCTCAAAGAATATGCATATGGTGTAGGTGATATGGATGATATGGATATCAGCGATCCTTTCGGATTATCTGTTGATAGCTATCGTTTATGTTCAGATGAAATATTCTATGCACTTAAAAAGATACTAGAGAATGAAGAGAGATAGAAGAAGGGATAATATGCAGATAAAAGTCATGCTGATGAACCAGCAGGATATTGACAGTGTTATGGAGATAGAGCATTTAAGCTTTAGTATACCCTGGACGAGGTATTCCTTTGAACAGGAAATCACAAATAATAAGCACGCTCTTTACGTTATAGCCAAATATGATGAAATGATAGTAGGCTATGGAGGCATGTGGAAGGTATTTGAAGAGGGACACATTACTAACATTGCCGTTCATCCTGAGTTTAGGAGAATGCAGGTAGCTAGTTCTATACTAGAAGCGTTGGTTGTTGTTGCAAGAGCGAAAGAGATTGAAAGCTTAATGCTGGAAGTAAGGGAAAGTAATACAGCAGCACAAAGACTTTATGAAAAATATGGCTTTCAAGTGGTTGGAAAAAGGAAAGGATATTACGCAGACAACCATGAAGATGCATTATTGATGACACTTAGCATTTGAATAGGGGGAAAATCAATGAAAAATAAAAAATCTTATGAAATGTCCTATGAGCAGCTCAACAATGATATAAGTATAGAGCAGCTTCCTTTTCATACCACAGAAGAGTTAGACCCTCTTTATGATATTATTGGGCAGGAGAGAGCAGTAAATGCAATAGAATTCGGGTTGAAAATCAAGATAAGAGGTTATAACATTTATCTATCCGGTCTAACAGGTACGGGAAAAACCAGTTATGCAGAGACCTATGTCAAGAAGCTTGCTGCCAAGGAAAATATACCGGATGATTGGTGTTACTTATATAACTTTGATAAGCCTGCCTATCCTATTGCCGTCAATTTGCCGGCAGGAATGGGAAAAGATTTTAAACGGGATATGGAGCAGTTTGTTTCTATTATTAAAAGTGAGATACCGAAAGCTTTTAGCAGCAGTGAATATGAAAAAGAAAAAACGATGATTATCAAAGAATTCCAAAGCAGAAGAGATTTGCTGTTGGAACAGCTGGATGGAGGTGCGATAGAAAAAGGCTTTAAGGTAAGTGTAACCAATGCAGGGGTATATTTTTTGCCAATAATAGAAGGAAAGACACTCACGGAAGAAGAATATGCAGGGCTTGAGGAAAAAGAAAAGATGATAATCCGGGAGAGGTCCCAGAAGCTTCAATTGGAGTTGTTGGATATTATCAGAGCGGTTAAGAACACCGAGAAAGAGGCCGAAGAAAAAGTTAGCGAGTGGGAGCATAAGATTGCATTATTTGCAGTAGGTATGCATATCAATGACTTGCAGGAAAAGTATAAAAACTATGAAACGGTACAGGAATATCTAAAAAAAATACAAGATGATATTTTAGACAATTTAGGAGATTTTATCGATGAAGAACCAAGTGAAGAGCAATCTCAGATTGTACTTGTTCCTTCTGCAGCACCCGAAGAAAAGGGTTTGGATGAAAAATATCAGGTAAACCTGATTATAGATAATAGTAATATTAAAGGTGCGCCGGTTATCGTTGACTTTAATCCTTCTTATTATAATCTGATAGGACGGGTCGAATATGAGTCGGAGCATGGATCAATAATTACAAATCATACGATGATAAAGCCCGGTTTGCTGCATCAGGCAAATGGGGGATATTTGATTTTGCAAGCAGATGACTTGCTGAAAAATGTACATTCGTGGGAAGCATTAAAAAGAGCACTACGAACTAAGAAGATTACCATAGAAAATATGCAAGAGCATTTAGGGCTTGCAGTGGTATCTACACTGCGCCCTGAAGCCATTCCTTTAAATATTAAAGTGCTGATGGTAGGGAACTCTGAGCTTTATCACTTGCTTTTACAACATGATAAGGATTTTAAAAAGCTTTTTAAAATTAAAGCTGATTTTGATGAAGAAATGGAAAAGAATACTGAAAACATTTTAAAATATGCGCAATTCATCAACTCCTTCTGTAAAAGGGAAGGAGTGCTTCCGTTTGATAAGACATCAGTGGTAAAGATTATTGGCTACAGTTCACGTTTGGTAGAAGATCATACTAAACTAAGCACACGCTTTAATGATATCGTGGAAATACTGGCAGAGTCTTCTGCGTGGGCAACAATCGAGGGAAGCAGTATCGTTACTTCAAGACACGTAGATAAGGCAGTCATGGAAAAGGAACGTAGATCTAATAAATATGATGAGAAGCTTCTTAAGTTGATGGATGAAGGAACGATCATGGTCGATGTTACCGGAAGTGTTGTTGGGCAGATTAATGGTCTTTCGGTATTGGATATGGGAGATTACTCGTTTGGCAAGCCGTCAAGAATTACAGCTGCAACTTATATTGGAAAAAGCGGAATCGTGAATATTGAACGTGAGATAGAAATGAGTGGTACATCTCATAGCAAGGGAGTAATGATATTATCAGGATATATAGGGCAGAAATATGCACAGGAAATGCCGCTTGCCCTTACGGCAAGCATATGCTTTGAACAGCTTTACAGTGGGGTAGATGGGGATAGTGCATCCAGTACTGAGTTATATGCATTACTATCCAGCTTATCTGAACTTCCTATAAAACAAGGGATTGCAGTAACGGGGTCAGTCAATCAAAAAGGAGAAATACAACCCATTGGGGGAGTAAATCAAAAGATTGAAGGTTTCTTTGAATTATGCAAATGCAAGAAATTAACCGGTGAGCAAGGAGTCATGATCCCGTTTCAGAATATAAAAAACCTCTTGCTTAAGGAAGAAGTTCTTTTAGCTGTAAAAAATGGGTTATTTCATATATATCCCATTAAAACGATAGATGAAGGAATAAAGATTCTTACAGGATTTGAAGCAGGTGTAAAGAATCAAGATGGGAAATATCCGAAAGATTCTGTGAATCATAGGGTGTATGAAAAATTGAAGAGCTTTGCCGAGTGTACAGCAAAGTTTAATAAAGGATGATGCAAATGAAAAAAGAATGTGTGATATTGGGGATAGAAACTTCATGTGATGAAACTTCAGCCGCGGTAGTAACAGGTGGGAGAAAAGTTTTGTCTAATGTTATTTCTTCGCAGATTGATTTACATCAGAGGTATGGTGGTGTTGTTCCGGAGATTGCATCCAGAAAACATATTGAGATGATTAATGCAGTTATCCAGGAAGCCTTAGATAAAGCAGGAGTTTCTTTTAAGGACATTGATATTATCGGAGTTACTTATGGACCGGGATTGGTTGGTGCACTTCTTGTCGGAGTATCGACTGCTAAAGCCTTATCCTTTGCTTTAAATAAACCCTTGGTGGGTGTTCATCATATTGAAGGGCATATCGCGGCAAACTATTTAGAGCATGAAGATTTGCAGCCTCCTTATTTGTGCCTTGTAGCTTCAGGAGGACACAGCCATATTGTCTATGTAAAAGATTATAATACTTTTGAGATATTAGGGAAAACCAGGGATGATGCTGCAGGGGAAGCGTTTGACAAGGTTGCCAGGGTAATCGGCTTAGGATACCCTGGTGGACCCTTGATAGATAAACTTGCAAAGCAAGGGAACAAGGATGCGATTCGTTTTCCGCGTGTCAGTTTTGAAGATGGAAGCTTGGATTTCAGTTTTAGTGGTGTAAAAACTGCGGTATTGAACTATATTCATAAATTGGAGCAAAAAGGTGAGGAGTATAATAAGGCGGATGTCGCAGCAAGTTTTCAGAACGCTGTGGTAGAGGTATTGACAGATAAAACGCTGGCAGCTGCAAAAAACAAGTGTGTGAATACGATTGCGTTGGCCGGAGGAGTCGCTGCGAATAGTGCACTCAGACAGTTGTTAATGGAAAAGGCAGAAAAAGAGAATATCAAGGTTTGCTATCCATCACCCATACTTTGCACTGATAATGCTGCAATGATTGCTTGTGCGGCCTATTATGAATATATGTCCGACAGATGTGCCGGGCTAGACTTAAATGCAGTTCCTAACTTAAAGTTAGGTGAGCATGCGTTTTGAAATGTATTGTAATTTTTGCGTATTAGTAGAATATTGTGACGTTATCTGTCATTCTGAACGCAGTGAAGAATCTTGAGTTTTAAAACATAAGATCCTTCGCATACGCTCAGGATGACAACCAATGCAACCGATGACAACCGATACAACCAACGCAAAATTAAGGTACATTGCGTCGCATTATTTCTATATTGCGCAATAGTATAAGAAAGACACCGGCGTCTTATCCGGTGTCTTTCTTATACTATTGGTAATTTTGATAACCTAACTGGAAAATAAAATACGGGATGTTCGTATCATTATGTTTACAATACTCCTGATTGTCCACAATGTGGATGTTGTTGAAACATACATTGTGAATTGTGTGGAAAACATTGTCGCATTTTGGAGAATTAGTGTTTGGACCCTGTGGATAACTCTGTGGATACTGTGGACTATTTAAAACATAATGTGTACAACTACTAATAGTTTATGTTAATGGTATCCGAACTATTCCTGGTAATTAAAAGACATATTTTAAAAATGCAAGAATAGTGATTTAAAATTTCATTTTTTTATTGACATTCTTTACAGGATTGTATACAATTATACATATAAACATGTATGGACATATACAAAGAAGAGGGGTTAGTACAATTGCAGAGGGGTATGAGAATGTTAGAATTTAGTGAAAAGAGCAACACACTGGAACAAGCAGCGTATAAATATAATTTGCAGGATATTAAGGAACCAAATCTTTATCGTGTATTATTCCCGTATGACGAAGTACCAAAGGTACCCTTTAATCATCGTCATGTTCCTTTTAATGTCCCGGATGATATATGGATAACCGATACAACCTTCAGAGACGGACAGCAGTCACGCACACCGTATACCTCACAGCAGATTGTGGATATTTTTGATATGCTGCATCGTCTTAGCGGTCCGAAGGGAATCATCAAACAGACAGAATTCTTTCTATATAGTCAAAAAGACAGATCTGCTCTTAATAAATGTATGGAAAGAGGATACGAGTTCCCAGAAGTCACTACATGGATTCGAGCAACTAAAAACGACTTTAAACTTGTGAAAGATATAGGCATTAAAGAAACGGGTATCTTGGTAAGCTGCTCTGACTATCATATTTTTAAGAAATTAAATATGACGAGAAGGCAGGCAGCAGAACATTATTTAAGCATAGTGAAGGATGCTCTTGATATTGGTGTAAAACCGAGATGTCATCTTGAAGATATTACACGGGCAGATTTTTATGGTTTTGTGGTTCCATTTGTAAATGAGCTAAGTAAGTTATCGAAGGAAGCAAATATTCCAATCAAAATCAGAGCATGTGATACGATGGGATATGGGGTATCTTATCCGGGTGTAGCACTTCCTAGAAGTGTACAGGGAATTATTTATGGGCTGAGGCATTATGCCGATGTTCCTGCAGAACTGCTTGAATGGCATGGCCATAATGATTTTTACAAAGGTGTATCCAATGCCACAACTGCATGGCTATATGGTGCTTCTGCAGTTAATTGTTCAATGTTGGGTATCGGAGAGCGGACCGGAAATGTGCCGTTGGAAGCGATGGTGTTTGAATATGCCAGCTTAAGAGGTACAACAGATGGCATGGATACTACAGTGATTACTGAAATTGCAGAATATTTTGAGAAAGAGATAGGCTACGAAATACCACCAATGACACCATTTGTAGGAAAGAATTTTAATGTAACAAGAGCAGGTATACATGCAGACGGGTTATTAAAAGACGAAGAAATTTACAATATATTTGATACGGATTTGTTGCTGAACAGACCGGCGATGGTAGCTGTTACTAATCTTTCGGGATTAGCAGGTATTGCCCATTGGATCAATACTTATTATAGGCTTAAAGAAGATAAGATTGATAAAAAAGACCCGATGATTGCAAAGATAAGGGAATGGGTAGATGCAGAATATGAAAATGGACGTATTATTGCTATCAGTGATGAAGAATTGGAAGAACTGGTAGAGCAGAATGCACCGGGAAGATTTAAAAGATAGTATGATGATTAATTATCAATTCACCAAAAAATAAATAATTGAAAAATTATTACTAATAATGTAGAATAAGAGTGCAGAATATAGAGCAAATACTATGCCTCAATTCTGCATTATTTTATGGGGGAAATATACATGCGAAAAATTGAGAGAGTTCAAGAGAGTGATAATTATTCTCTGAGAGCTAAAGTGTTCAAAGCATTAGAAGAAGATATCTTGAATGGTAAGCTTGAGCCTGGTGACAGCTTGATTGAAACAAAGCTATCAGAGGAGCTAGGAGTGAGCCGTACACCGATAAGAGAAGCAATAAGGCAGCTTGAGCTGGAAGGATTGGTAAAAACGATTCCTAACAAGGGTGCCGTTGTATTGGGGATATCTACTAAAGATATCGAAGATATCTATACGATACGAATGCTTATTGAAGGCTTGGCAGCACGGTGGGCTGCAGAAAAGATTTTTGCGGAAGAAGTTGAGCAGTTAAAAGAATCAGTAGAGTTGTCGGAATTTTTTACTAACAAGAGTGATATGCAACATTTGCAAAGTTTGGATTCGAAATTTCATGAGCTTATTTATGAAGCTTGTAAGAGTAATCCGCTAAAGCATACGCTGTCGTTATTTCACCATTATATAAAGAGAGCGAGAGGAACCTCATTTGAGGCTCCTGGGAGAGCACGAAATTCACTGGAAGAGCATAAAGCTATTTTGCAGGCAATTGTGGACAGGGATGGAGAAAGAGCAGAAAGACTTATGTGTGAACACATTAAGAATGCAAGTGCGAACTTGATTGCTCAGCAAAAGACTAAAGAGTAGAAAAACTACAAATAATAGATTTATATAAATATATTGACAATATATTAACAAAAAGGTTATAATTTACAAATGAGAAAGATAATACAAAGGAGTGACGGCACATGGGTTATGATAGAAAAAAGGTATCTATTGCAGTTGTCAGGAGGCTTCCTAGGTATTACAGGTATTTAGAGGAACTGTTAAGAAACGATATCACGCGCATTTCTTCAAAAGAGCTTAGCGAAAGAATGGGTGTTACTGCTTCTCAAATTCGTCAGGACTTGAATTGTTTCGGTGGTTTCGGGCAGCAGGGTTATGGGTATAATGTAGAATATTTATACAAAGAGATTGGCAACATTTTAGGCTTATACAATGGATACAATTCTATTCTTATTGGAGCAGGTAACTTGGGACATGCTTTAGCTAACCATACTAGCTTCGAGCGGAGAGGATTCAAATTGGTTGGGATATTTGATGCCAATAAAAAGTTGGTCGGTGAGGAGATTCGAGGTATCCAGATTAGGCACATAGATGAGTTGGATAGTTTCATGAAAAATAATGTAGTCGATATCGGTATTCTTGCAATTCCAAAAGACACTGTGGTTGAAACAGCACAGAAGCTTGCTGATCTTGGTGTAAAGGGATTATGGAATTTTTCATATACCGATTTAGATGTACCTGAAACGGTAGCAGTAGAAAGTGTTCATTTGAGTGATAGTTTGATGACGTTATCTTATATGATTACGGAAAAAGAGTAGAAACCGAGGTGGTTTTATATTTTGCAGGTAATTGCTTTTATTGGACCCAGTGGCTCAGGGAAAAGTTACCGGGCTATGTGGGTCGCTCAAGAGAATGATATTAATTATATTATAGATGATGGTTTGCTTATAAGAGGAAACAGCATTATTGCAGGATTTTCAGCAAAAAAGGAACAGACGCGGCTTGCTTCTGTGCGAAGGGCACTTTTTATTGAATCAGAACATATGCGCTTGGTTAGAGAAGCAATAGCTGATGAGAAGCCGTCCAGTATATTAATATTAGGAACTTCTCAAGGAATGATAGATGCAATTATTAATGCTTTAGGGCTGCCTGCTGTTTCTAAAGTTATTCATATAGAAGATATAGCAGACAAGGATGAGATAGAGCGGGCTAGAATGACAAGGCGGCTTGAGGGGAAGCATGTGATTCCTGTTCCTACCTTTGAAATAAAAAAAGATTTTTCCGGTTATTTATTAGATCCTTTAAAAATTTTTCAGCGTAAAGGCAAAGGAGACTTAATTCAGGCTATAGATAAGTCGGTGGTCAGACCTACTTTTAGTTATATGGGTAATTACACTATATCTAATCAGGTGATTTATACAATATGCGCATATGAAGGAGCAAAAGTGGCGGGAGTCATAAAAATAAATAAAATACGGTTGGATAACAAGGAGTTTGGTCTGATAATCTTTTTAGAGCTCACTCTGGCTTACGGCAGAAACTTACCGAATCTGGCGAGAAAGGTACAAGCAGCAGTTAAAGATGCGATAGAAAAGTATACCGCTATTAATGTTCTTACTGTAAATATTATGGTTAAGTCTCTTGGCTTCCATCAGAAGTAGAGGATTCAAATTAAGATAGTATACTATCTTAATTTGAATCTATTATTTTATAGTGAAATTCTTTGATGGCATCGAGAATTACTTCTGTACTCGTCACTCTTGCATCAAAAGAGATTATAAGGGCTTTCCCGGAAGAGTGTACTTTGCCGATACTGTTTAAAGAAGTTACTTTGTTAATGATTCTTTGTATATCTTTTTGATAAAGAGTATGGGTATCGATTGTAATGTTAATTGTTTTGATGCCTGTTTCCTCCATTTTCAAGTTTCCATCTCATAACTAACAACGCCGCTTGTATTAGAAGCAGTCTATACTCGGATGGTGAAAACAATTTTATTTTTATAATATATTATTTAATATTATTCGTAGTTCTATTAGGAATAATACATATAGGGTATTCTATCTACTGTGAACCGGGAATTGTAGATAACGAGGTAATCAACATGAGAAAAGACTATAAAATTTATGAAGATGAGCAGCAGGTGATTGTAGAAGGTGTGAAGGATTTTAATCTTTCTCATATATTTGAATGTGGGCAATGTTTTCGTTGGAATAAAGAAGAGGATGGGAGTTATACCGGTGTTGCTTTTGGAAAGGTCATTAATATATGGATGCAGCAAGATAGACTTACCATAAATAATGCAAATTTAGAAGAGTTTGAAGGTGTCTGGAGAAAATATTTTGATTTGGATAGGGACTATAGCATGATTAAAGGCGAATTAAGCAAGGACAAAATACTTCATCAGGCAGTACAGTTTGGATGGGGTATGCGTATATTGAAGCAGGAGCTATGGGAATGCCTTATTTCTTTTATCATTTCATCAAACAACACCATATCCAGAATCAAGAAGATAATTCAAAGTATCAGTGAGAAGTATGGGCAGCCTATCTATTTTGGTAACAAAGTTTACTATAGCTTTCCGCAGCCTGAAGATTTATACAAAAAGACACTGGAAGATATGGCGTTTTGCAAAAGTGGCTATCGCTGCAAGTATATACTAAACGCTGCAAAGGCTGTTATAGAATTTCAAGTAGTGCTGAATGCTCTTGAGGGCCTTGAAACCATAAAGATAAGAGAAGAGTTAATGAAGATCCAAGGAATTGGTCCTAAGGTAGCAGACTGTATCCTTTTGTTTTCTTTACAAAGATATGATGTTTTTCCTACGGATGTATGGGTGAGGAGAGTCATGGGATATTTTTATCTTGGAAGTGATCCTGCCATAAAAGAGGTTCATAGATATTCGGATGAACATTTTGGGAATTTGGCAGGCTTTGCACAGCAGTATTTGTTTTACTATGCAAGGGAGATGAAAATAGGAAAATAGAAATAATTTTACATTTTGATTGTGTATTTATCATTGAAGGGGTTGGAGAGGTTATGCTAGGTACGATAGTAAATGCCGGAGCAATTATTGCCGGTGGTTTGATAGGAGCAACTGTTGGTGGCGTTATAAAAGAAAGATATAAGAATACAATTATGCAGGGTATTGCGCTTGCGGTAGTTGTAATAGGACTGTCGATGGCATTAGAGGGATTATCTGCATCAAGACCCGGGGGCTTTCGTGGGGAAATGCTTCTGCTAATGATTTTTAGCGTGGTACTTGGAGGAATTATAGGAGAATGGATTGATGTTGAAGCAAGACTAGAGCAGTTTGGTAAATGGATTCAACTGTTGGTACATAAGGACGGACAAGTAAGCACGTTCGCTGAAGGCTTTGTTATTGCAAGTTTGGTATATTGTGTTGGTTCTATGGCTATTATGGGCTCTATTCAGGATGGATTAAATCATGACCCAAGCATTCTTTATGCGAAGTCTGTTTTAGATGGCGTATCTGCAGTAATTTTTGCGTCCACGCTTGGTTTTGGGGTATTATTTTCTTTTGTGCCGGTCTTTGTGTATCAAGGGGCGATCACACTTCTTGCTTCACTAGTGAAACCATTATTGATAGACTGGATAATTATTGAAATGTCGGCGGTCGGTGGCATCCTCATTATTGGCATTGGTCTTACTATGCTGGAAATAAAGAAGATTAAGGTTGGAAATTTGCTTCCTTCTATTTTTATTCCGATTATATATGGAATAGTTGTAACTTTTACCTTATGATATGAAACCCTCACTTTTTTCATTATGAAGAAGGATTTTTTTCTTCAATGAAGAATATTATAGATATAAACAATATTTTGATTAGAGTGAGGTGGGGCAATTGATATTAGAATGGGGTAGCACAATTGCATATAAATGCCCTGTTTGCGGTTCAATAGAATTTCATAATATTTCACTCTTTGATTTCTCAGGTAAAAAAGAACATACTATTGAATGCAATTGCAAAAGATCATTTGTTAAAATTTCAATAAAAAAAGATGGGTTATGCACGCTGAGTGTGCCTTGCATTGCTTGTAATGTTATTCATACGTATACTGTCAAGTTTAAGGAACTTTGGCTTAAAAGAATAATGCATTTTAAATGTGCCAAAAATAAGTTAGAACTATGCTATTTTGGAAATGATAGTGCTGTCAGGCAGGCAGTGGATTCTTATGAAATGCGGATGGATAAGTTGATGGAGGATATAGGATATGATGATAATTTTGCCAATAGTGCAGTTATGCTGCGTACTATTGATAAAATTCATGATGTAGCAGAAAGACAAAACTTGTTTTGTCAATGTGGAAGTCAGGATATTGATTTGCAGATACTGTATGACAGGGTAGAGCTTATGTGCAATAAGTGCTTTACCTATGAAATCATCAGAGCCTGTACAAATCAGGATTTAAAACTGACATTACAACGCAATAGCATTATACTTTCCGAGGACATTTGTCAGGCTGTTTCATGTATGATATCTAAAGAATCAATTTTACATCATGTAAGCAAAAAAAACAGACATACTAGTAATATGGCTGGTTTTGAATATAACATAAAACAACATACTTAGGAGGTAATGTAATGCTGGTAACGGGAAAAGAAATATTGGATAAGGCTCATAAAGAAGGTTATGCGGTAGGAGCATTTAATGTTAACAACATGGAGATTCTCCAGGCTGTTATTGCTGCAGCTGAAGAAGAAAGATCCCCGGTAATTATCCAGACATCAGAAGGAGCAATAAAATACGCTGGAATTGACTTTCTTAGTGTTATGGTGCAGCTTGCTGCACAAAAAGCAAGTGTGCCGGTAGCACTTCATTTGGATCATGGAACTACTTATGAGACCATTGTCGGCTGTATCAGAAATGGATGGACTTCTGTAATGATTGATGGTTCTCATCATCCAATAGAAGAAAATATCGCAGTCACAAATGAAATCATTAAAATCGCTCATGCTTGTGGTGTTTCCGTAGAAGCTGAATTAGGGAGATTAGGCGGTGTGGAGGACAATATTAGCGTTGATGAAAAGGATGCCAGATTTACACATCCTGATGAAGCAGTGAAGTTTGTGAAGGAGACAGGTGTGGATTCTCTTGCAATTGCCATTGGTACAGCTCATGGGAAATATAAAGGGGAACCTAAACTGGATTTAGAAAGACTTGATACTATTAAAAAGTTAGTAAATATTCCTATTGTTCTTCATGGTGCATCCGGAGTTCCGGAAGATGCAATTAAAAAGGCAGTTACGCTTGGAGTAAATAAGATTAATATAGATACTGATGTCAGGGTGGCTTTTACCGAAGGGGTAAAGTCTGTTATTGCGAATAAACCCGAAGAATACGATCCGAGAAAAATTTGCAGTCCGGCAAAAGAAGAAATGAAAAAAGTAGTAAAAGCTAAAATGAAGCTATTTGGGTGTTCGGGCAAGGCATAATTAATTAAAGATTGCAATTCTCTTGACAATAATCTTGCAATCGAATATAATATTTGTTTGTAAGATTGTTGTAGTATATGTACAATAATAATCCTTGCTCTAGCATAACAGTTAGGGCCACAGTCCAAAAGGAGGTGAATATAATGGTTAAGGTCGTAAACAAGTATGAAACTCTTTTCATCATCAATTCTGACCGAAGCGAGGAAGAAATTGCAGCGCTTGTTGAGAAGTTTAAATCATTAATTGAATCTGCAGGTCAAGTTGAAAATGTAGATGAATGGGGTAAGAGACGACTTGCATATCCAATCAATGATTTGAATGAAGGGCACTATGTTTTGATTAATTTCAGTGCAGAAACTTCATTTATACAGGAACTTGAGAGAATTTTCAAGATTACTGAAGGTATTATGAGAGCACTTGTTATTAAGAAAGACGAATAATATTTTACGAGCAGGTAGGTGACAAAAATGTTAAACAAGGTAATGTTGATGGGAAGACTAACCAAGGATCCGGAGCTTCGTTATACAGCTAGTAATGTTGCTGTTTGCAGCTTTACAATTGCTGTTGATAGAAACTTTGTAAAACAGGGAGAACAAAAACAGGCTGATTTTATCCAAGTTGTGGCTTGGAGAAACAGTGCAGAGTTTGTTAGCAAGTATTTTACCAAAGGTAGAATGATTGTTGTAGTTGGAAGCCTTCAAACTAGGACTTGGGATGACCAAGAAGGTAAGAGACGATATGTTACTGAAGTCATTGCAGATGAAACCTACTTTGCAGATAGTAAACGAGATAGTGATAGCAGCAGCAGAATGAATACAGGCTTTGGTGGGAATGAACCAGCAGATGTAGATGGGTTTACACCGATAGACTCGGATGATGATCTTCCCTTTTAAAGGGACAGAATTTTGATGCAGGGAGGTTGAATGATGGCTGAAAGAAGAGAACGAAGCGAACGTGGAGAACGCGGTGAACGTGGAGAACGCGGAGGCAGAGGACGAAGAGCAAAAAGGAAAGTTTGTAGTTTTTGTGTAGATAAAGTTGAATCAATAGATTATAAAGAAATATCTAAAATAAGAAGATATATTTCTGAGAGAGCAAAGATTCTTCCAAGAAGAATCAGCGGTAATTGTGCAAAGCACCAAAGACAGCTTACTCAAGCTATTAAGAGAGCAAGACACATTGCCTTATTGCCATATACTTCTGAATAGTTATAAAGCCGGCGCAACTGCGCTGGCTTTATTATTATAATAAGTTAAAGTGCCTGGGAAACCACTAAAAAAGCCCGTCTTGTGTCATTCTGAATGAAACGAAGTGAAATGAAGAATCTTAAAAGTTGCTTAAGTGCTAAGATCCTTCACTTACGTTCAGGATGACATCTCGGGGAATTTTCAACGGAATTTGACTTTTTCAGTGGTTTCCTTGGCATTTTAACTTATTTCGCTTATTTTAACAAGCAGCTGGCAAAATCAAAAGGTTTGACAAGCGTTTAATATGAATATAAAATGGATATTATCACTGATAAAGGAGTATGCAGGTATGAGATTAGGTTTTATGGGGCCGAGGGGTACTTTCTCACAGCAGGCAGCAGAAGCTTACACAGCCAATACTGATATTGAACTGGTTCAATATACTAACATTGCAGAGTTGATTCGTGCTGTCCAAGCGAGAGAAGTGGAGGAAGGCATTGTTCCGATAGAAAATTCTATCGAAGGCTCTGTAAATGTTACTTTGGATATGATGGCTTGGGACGTGGATTTGAAAATAAAAAAAGAAATTATTATTCCTGTCAGACAAAGCTTTATGGTTTCGCAGGGGCACTGTGGCAGAATATCAATGATATTGACACATCCACAGGCGGCAGGACAGTGTAGAAACTTCTTGAATAAGTACTACCCGGATGTTCCTATACATTATACATATAGTACGGCACAGGCTGCGGAGCAGATCGCTTCATCTGATGAAGACTGGGCTGCCATTGCTGCTCCAAAAGCTGCAAAGGAATATCATCTCGAGATACTTCATGATTCTATACAAGACAATAACAGCAATGTCACACGCTTTATCGTAGTGACTCCCGAGTATTTCAATGAGCAAAACCAGCGCAAGACATCTTTGATCTTTTCCACTGATAATAAGCCGGGAAGTCTATATAGGGTGTTGCAGATATTAAATCTCTGGGATATCAATATGACACGGATTGAGTCAAGACCGGCGAAGAATAGCTTGGGGAATTATATATTTTTTGTAGATATAGAGGGTGAACAGCAACAATCGGATGTGCAGGATGCTTTAACCATGATTAAGAAGAAGACATCCTTTTTTAAGATGTTAGGCTCATATGCAGTAGAGAACTATGATTGCTGATTGTAAATTGTTTGACTGAATGGTATAATATACTAGGGTTTTAAATAGCAAAGAGGTGAACGGCATGTCTCCTTTTGACAGGGATATTGATATAACTCGTAATATTAAAATGATTGAATGGCTGAAAAGTGAACTTTTAACGGATGTCGCTGCACTTTTCAAGCACTTGATGAATGGGGTAAAAGATGGAGCGCAGGATGTGCTGGCAGAAACTATTTCTAATCTGATTGTCATATGCTATTTATTAGCAAAAAGGTTAGGAGTAAGTTATAATACAGTGGATTTGAAAATGGAGGATAAACTAAGATTAGGGATTATAGAAGGTCATGAATTAGAAAAATATTATAATGATTTATCCGAACTATCAAAACACTTAAATTTCGCGCGGGATACTAATAAGCGAAATCAGTCCAATAGATAGCCGGGACAGTGCACTTATTAGTAGGGTAGAAGGAACAAAAGGAGTTCTTACAATGAATCATAAATTTAATATAAAAAGGCTGTTGGAAACAGCTTATCTTACTGGTATTACAGTTATTCTTGTTATCATAGGGTATTATATTCCAGCATGGATGACTTATACAGTATTTTTAAGTACTATACCACTGGTGATTATTACTGTGAGGAATAATGAGAAGACAGCTGTTCTTTCAGCATTCATAGCTTACTTTTTCATTCTCCTGCTTACAAATGAGATTGTGTTTGCTTCTATCACTGCGATGAGGTTTTCTTTTCCAGGTTTAGTGTTAGGGTATGGTATGAAACGGAGATGGGACTTCCAAAAGGTATTGATATCTTCATCCGGTGCGTACCTTTTTTCATTATTATTAATTATCTTTATTATTAGTAATATGAAAGGAGTTAATCAGATCGATGCGATGATAGGCCAATACCTGAATGACTTTGATAGAAGTGTTGAAGAAATGAATAAAGTATTCAAGGATGTGCAGATTTCAACAGATAACTTGAAGGTGTTTAAGGACTTGTTTACTTATTTGATTCCCGGGTTTTTTATTATTTCATCTGCTTTTTTCGGATTTATTGCATTGAATTTATCTAAAGCGTTGCTAACCCGGTTTGGCTATGATTATAAGCATATGCCGGCCTTTTCAGAATTAGGGGTAAACAGAGAAACTACTTTTGTTTTTTTAGTTTCTTTTGTTTTATCTATGTTGATAACATCCATACCATTTTCAGCAGCATTTGCTAATATTTCGCTGATTTTGGCAATGATTTTTATGGTTTGTGGTGTTTCTATACTAGATTTTTTCTTAAAGAAGAAAGGTATTCCCGGTCTGATTAGAACCATCTTATATATGATAGGTCTTGGCGTTATGGTAATAATAGCAGTTGTTATTCCTATATTGCATCCGATATATGTTCTTATTGTTTTGACCTTAATGGACAGTACTCTTGATTTTAGAAAGTTAAAGCATAAGGGAGAGAAACATGGATAATAAAAAATTTGATGGAATATTGATTCCCGGAGTTAGTCTTTATCTGTGGATTATATTTATTTCAATAGGAGCTATTGCAGTTTATGGTCACTGGGTTGAAGCAATAATAGGAATTATTATTTTCTGCTATCTGTTATATTATAATGCTAGAAACAAAAGCTTAAAAATGCAAGAAGTTACAAAATATATTGAGAATCTTTCGTTTTATGTAGATTCTGCAACCAAAGATACCTTGCTGCATTTTCCTTTGCCTATGGTTGTATTGCAGCTCAATGGTATTATTACATGGTATAATTCAAGTTTTGGTGAAATATTTAATAATGAAGAACTTTTTGAACAACCTATACAACATTTTATCAAGGATTTTCAAGTACCAAAGATTGTTGAAGGTCAGGATAACATGTCTCTCGATCTGTATTATAATGGAAGGCACTTTCGTATTGTTGGAAATGCAGTAAAAAAAGATTCCACGCTTGAGTCTGATTATATGATTATATTATATTGGATTGACAACACTGCGATGATTATGTTGGAGGGACAGTATAAAGACGAGAAAATTATTCAAAGCATTATTATGATAGATAATTATGACGAGGTAATCCAAAATACTGATGATGCAAATAGACCGCAAGTTTTAGCAGAGATAGACAGAAGGCTTACTAACTGGGTTTCTTTTACTAATGGTTCCATAAAAAAATACGAAAGGGATAAATATCTTTTTATATTTGAGACTAAATATCTGTCTAAGTTTGAAGAAAAGAAGTTTGATATATTAGATAACGTAAAAGAAATTAATACAGGAAATAAAATTCAGGTGACTTTGAGTATAGGGATTGGGCTGAGTGGTAAGACCATTCTTGAAAATGATACCTATGCAAGAGCTGCTATTGATATTGCTCTTGGAAGAGGCGGAGATCAAGTTGTGATCAAGGATGGGGAACATCTTAAATTTTATGGAGGAAAGACAAGAGAGTTGGAAAAACGGACCAAGGTAAAAGCGAGGGTGGTGGCGTATGCACTTAGAGAATTGATCTCTCAGGCAGATCAGGTTATTATTATGGGTCACCAGCATGGAGATATAGATTCAGTAGGTGCTTCCATTGGTTTATATAGAGGTGTCCGGTATAAGGATAAAGATGCGTATATCATTTTAGACTCATTTAATCCGACAGTTAATAACTTGCTGTTAAGATTGGAGAAGGATGAAGAGTATAATGATGTATTTATTTCTCAAAATCAAGCATTAGATATTGTTACAGAGAAGACGCTGGTCATAGTGGTAGATACTCATCGTGCCAGTTTTACCGAATGTCCTGAATTATTAAAAAGGACACATAATGTGGTTGTGATTGATCATCACCGTAGAGGTGCTGAGTTTATTGAGAATGCAGTACTTACTTACCATGAGCCATATGCGTCATCAGCTTGTGAAATGGTTACCGAGATTCTTCAATATATAGATGAAAAGGTAAAATTAAGCTCTATGGAAGCAGAAGCTCTTTATGCTGGCATTGCAGTAGACACCAAAAATTTTTCATTTAAGACAGGTGTGAGGACTTTCGAAGCTGCTTCCTATCTTAGGAGAATGGGTGTAGATACTACTTCCGTAAAGCAATTGTTTCAAAGTGATTTAGACACGTTTATTGCCAAAGCGAATACGATTAAGGCGGCAGAAATATTTAATGGGAATATTGCTATTTCCATATGTCCGGAAAATACTAAAGATGCTCAGCTTGTTATCGCACAGGCTGCGGATGAGTTACTGAATATAACTGGAATCACAACTTCGTTTGTGATGTGCAATGTAAATGGAGAAACTATTATTAGTGGGAGATCTTTAGGAGATCTTAATGTTCAGGTAATTCTTGAGAAGTTAGGCGGTGGTGGGCATTTGACAGTTGCAGGAGCACAGCTTCCGGAGATACCGGTGGAAATGGCTCAGAAAAAACTTAGAACTGCAATTGAAGAATATTTTAGTGAGATGAGTGAAAAGAGCTGATATAATAGCTAGGAGCTAGGAGCTAGGAGCTAGGAGCTAGGAGCTAGGAGCTAGGAGCAGGGCGTAGAAGGTAATATAAAACGAATATATAGGAGGGGTTTATATATGAAGGTAATACTTCAGGTTGATGTAAAAGGACAAGGCAAAAAGGGAGATATGGTTAACGTTAGTGATGGTTATGCAAAGAACTTTTTATTTCCTAAGGGATTAGCCGTTGAAGCAACAAAATCAAATATGAATGCATTGGAAGGTCAGAAAGCAGCTCAAGCGTTTAAGAAACAGAAAGAGTTGGATGAGGCGAAAAAGCTTGCAGGAAAGCTTTCAAAAGTGACGGTTACCATGAAGGCAAAAGCAGGAGAAAATGGAAAGTTGTTCGGCTCTATTACCAGTAAGGATATTGCTGACATGCTTCAAGAACAACATAAAATAGATGTTGATAAAAGAAAAATAAACCTTTCGGAAGCAATAAAAGCTTTGGGTGCGATGGATGTGGAAATAAAAGTCTACCCTGAAGTAAGTGCTAAGATTAAGGTGAATGTTGTTGAAGAGAAATGAATATCTGGTGAGGAGTCAGGAGTGGATAGTGGGGAGATACACTTCTAATAATCTACTCTTAACACTATATTATTTTAAGTAAAACTATTGATGGAGAGTGATGGTTGGGAAGGGGGTTTATTCCCCACTCCCCACTATTCACTCCCCACTGACATGGAGTGAAATTATGGACATACCATTAGGGCGTATTCCACCGTTTAGTTTGGAAGCAGAACAATCTATTCTAGGTGCAATGTTATTGGATAAAGAAGCGATTTCAACTGTTACAGAAATAATTAAAAGTGATGATTTTTACCGAGGAGATCACAAAGAGATTTTTGAAGCGATGATGGATTTATTTGATCAGAATGAGCCGGTAGACCTGATTACCCTTACGGAACAGTTGAAGCTTCGTAATTCCATAGATGCGATAGGAGGCATAGAATATTTGGCTGGGGTTGCCACGGATATAGCTACCACAGCAAATGTTAAATACTATGCAAGGATTGTTGAAGAAAAGTCTATATTGAGAAAGCTGATTAAAGCTTCCACAGATATTGCTGCGATGAGTTTTGAAGGTGGCGAGGAAGTAGCTTTTATAGTAGATCAAGCCGAGAAGAAGATTTTTGATATTCTTGAAAAAAGAACAAATCAGGGTTTCGCCCCTATTAAAGATATATTAATAGAAAGTTTTGATAAGCTGGAAGAACTATTTAAGAATAAAGGGAAGATTATCGGTATACCTACAGGATTTAATGATCTTGATCGAAAAACCTCCGGATTGCATCCTTCTGACCTTATATTAATAGCAGCACGTCCGGCGATGGGGAAGACAAGCTTTGCATTGAATATCGCACAATATGCGGCTTTACATGCTGGAGTTCCTGTAGCTGTTTTTAGTCTTGAAATGTCTAAGGAGCAATTGGTGAATAGGATGTTATGGTCTGAAGCGTTGATTGACAGCCAGAAGATAAGAACAGGGGAACTTCAGGATGAAGACTGGCCAAAGCTTGCCCGGGTGATAGGTCCGCTTTCGGAAGCTCCTATTTATATTGATGATACCCCGGGGATATCAGTGGCTGAAATACGTGCAAAATGCAGAAGATTGAAGATGGAGAAGAATCTAGGGCTAATCGTTATTGATTATTTGCAGCTGATGCAGGGGAGAGGCAGAACTGAGAATCGCCAGCAGGAAATATCTGAAATATCGAGGTCTTTGAAAATACTGGCAAAAGAGTTAAATGTGCCGGTGGTCACTTTATCTCAGTTAAGCCGTGCCCCTGAAACCAGAGCAGATCACCGTCCTATTCTCAGTGATTTAAGAGAGTCGGGTGCGATAGAGCAGGATGCTGACATCGTGATGTTTTTATACAGAGATGATTATTATAATCCGGATACGGATAAAAAGAATATTGCCGAATGTATTCTAGCGAAGCATAGAAACGGTTCAACCGGCACAGTAGAATTGGTATGGCTGGGAGAGTATACAAAATTTGCAAATTTGGAAAGAGTACACAACTAAGGATTTTAGCTAGGAGCCTGGGGCCTGGAGTTCGGAGTGGATACGATGAGCAATGTGATTGACACAGTAAAGAAAACAATAGATAAATATAATATGCTTTCACCCGGTGATGGTGTGTTGGTAGGTGTGTCCGGCGGACCTGATTCAGTATGTTTGCTGCACATCTTAAATACGCTTAAGGATGAATATGACATTAAATTATATGTTGCACATGTTAACCACCAATTAAGAGGAAGCATGGCAGATCAGGATGCTGCATATGTAGAAAAGCTTTGTGCAGATTTAAGTATTCCTTTTTTTTTAAAAACTGAAGATGTAAAAAAGATATCAAAAGAAAGAGGTATTTCAGAAGAAGCTGCCGGGCGTGAAGTACGGTATGCATTTTTTTTTCAAGCTGCCAGGCAAGTGGGCGCGAGGAAAATCGCAGTAGCACACAATATGAATGATCAGGCAGAAACAATAGTAATGAGATTTATTCGTGGAGCTGGCTTGGAAGGACTTTCAGGTATCAAACCATTTCGTGAGGATGGTGTGATACGACCACTTCTGGAATTGGAAAGAAAGGCGATAGAAGAATATTGCTTTACTCATTCTTTGAATCCCCGTTTGGATAAATCCAATCTTGACACAGTATATACGAGGAACAGGCTAAGGTGGGATTTGATACCGCGTATTGTGGAAAATCATAATCCGAATTTTATTCATACTGCTGTAAAAAATGCAGAGCTTATAAGACAAGATAGTCAGTTTATTGAAGAATATGTGAATGAGCTTCTGTATAAAAACATAGAAAATGATGATAGACAAGTCAGTATTCCGATAGTGCTTATAATGAATCAGCATCCTAGTGTGCAAAGGCGGATTATAAGAAAGGCAATTCATGTTTTTAAAGGGAATACTACAGATATAGAATACAAACATATTGAAGAAATACTTCAACTTATTAGAAACTCTGCCGAGAGAACAGGAGCCGGAAAAGCACTGGATCTTCCCGGGAATATAAGAATGGAACTTATTTATGATAAAGTATGTTTTGTGGATAAAGAAGATCCTAATGAAAACAAAAGCTATTCATATTTGTTGGAACAAGGGGATACAGTATTTGTAAAAGAAGCAGGTATGCTTGTAACAGCACGTATAGTAGATAAGAATGAGTTTAAAGGGATAGAATCTAATAAATATGCAAAAGCTTTTGATTATAATAAGCTAAATGAGGAAATATATATAAGGAATCGGTCACTAGGAGATAAGTTTAATCCTTTGGGGATGACCGGGACAAAAAAACTAAAAGATTTTTTTATAGATTTAAAGGTGCCGAAGCATCAAAGGGATATTGTCCCTCTAGTTGTCAGCGGTCAGGATATTATATGGGTGGTAGGTTTTAGAATGAGTGATAAATATAAATGTACCCCCGGTACAAAAGAGATCTTAATGATTGAGTTTCAGGAGGTATGAAAATGATAGAAGATATTGAAAGAGTATTATTGACAAAAGAACAACTATTGGAGAAAACAAAAGAGTTAGGTGAAATTATTAGTAAAGATTATGAAGGGAAAAAATTGATGATCCTTTGTGTCCTAAAGGGAGGAGTCATATTCACCACTGATTTAATCAGAGAGATAAGTGTGCCGGTTGAGCTGGATTTCATGGCTATTTCCAGTTATGGAGCCTCAACATCAACGTCAGGGGTCGTCAGAATATTGAAGGACTTAGAAACCGATATTGACGGGAAGCATATACTTATTGTGGAAGACATCATTGATAGTGGGTTGACACTGAAGTATTTGAAAGAATTATTAATTTCCAGAGGTCCTGAAAGCGTGAAAATTTGTACTATTTTAAATAAGCCCGCAAGAAGAAAGGTTCAGGTGGATGTAGACTACAAAGGCTTCGATATTCCTGATGAATTTGTAGTAGGATATGGACTAGACTATGCTGAGAACTACAGGAACCTGCCGTTTGTAGGTGTTTTGAAGCCGAAGGTATATATGAAAAAGGCTTGAACCTCTTTAAAATTGCATAATGGGAATAGTATGGACAATAATATAGAGTACAAATTTAGTTGTTTTTTTTGGAAGGTTGTGTTAATATATTATAGCATATGATTATTACGTAAATTGCATAATACCAGTGTTTGTTGAGGAGGGAGTTTATTGAAGAAGTACGCTAAGGGCATTAGTTTCTATATTCTGCTTTTTGTAGTTATATTGATGATATTTACTTTATATAATTTGCCTAGTAAAACTGATCAGAAAGTTTATTCTGACTTAGTAAGGCTTATTAAGGCGGAGCAGATTAAAGAATTAGAATTTATAGATCGGAAAGTGATTGCAACACAGACAGATAACACAATAATCGAAGTCACTGTTCCGGATGTAGATACTTTATATGATGATATCCAAGAGGATTTGCAGGCACAAATGTCTGCCGGAACACTTAAGGTAGCTTTTCAGGAGCCGCCTACACCGCCATGGTGGGTGACGATACTTCCTACATTGGGGCTAGTAATTATCTTCATCTTATTCTGGGTATTTTTCCTTCAGCAGTCTCAAGGTGGCGGAGGAAGCAGAGTAATGTCTTTTGGTAAAAGCAGAGCCAAACTGGCAAGTGATGACAAAAAGAAGGTTACTTTTGATGATGTTGCAGGTGCGGATGAAGAGAAGGAAGAATTAAAAGAAGTTGTTGAGTTTCTAAAGGCACCAAAAAAGTTTGTAGAGTTAGGGGCCAGGATACCGAAGGGTATTTTATTGGTAGGACCTCCGGGAACAGGTAAGACCTTACTTGCTAAGGCAGTGTCCGGTGAGGCAGGAGTTCCTTTCTTTAGTATCAGTGGTTCTGATTTTGTCGAAATGTTTGTTGGTGTCGGTGCCTCAAGAGTAAGAGATTTGTTTGAACAAGCTAAAAAAAGTGCACCTTGTATTGTTTTCATTGATGAAATTGATGCAGTAGGCAGGCATAGAGGTGCAGGTCTTGGTGGCGGACATGATGAAAGAGAACAGACATTAAATCAGTTATTGGTTGAAATGGATGGGTTCGGAATTAATGAGGGTGTTATTATTATCGCTGCAACAAACAGACCGGATATTTTAGATCCTGCTTTATTGAGACCTGGAAGATTTGATAGACAAGTGGTAGTTGGTGTGCCGGATATAAGGGGAAGAGAAGAAATTTTAAGAGTCCATTCAAAAGGGAAACCATTAGGTTCAGATATAGAATTATCAGTGCTTGCAAAGACAACACCTGGTTTTACAGGTGCAGATCTTGAAAATTTGATGAATGAGGCTGCGTTGCTTGCAGCAAGGCGCAATAAAAAGCAAATTAATATGCCTGAATTAGAAGAAGCTATTATCAAAGTAATTGCGGGACCTGAAAAGAGAACAAGAGTGATTAGTGATAAGGCAAAGAGATTAACAGCATACCATGAAGCAGGGCATGCCGTTGTTTCAAAACTTTTGCCTACGCAGGATCCTGTGCATCAGGTATCCATCATTCCTCGTGGAAGCGCAGGAGGATATACTTTATCTCTTCCGAAAGAAGATAAATACTATGTTTCTAAACAGGAAATGATTGAAGATATCGTTGGATTGCTAGGAGGACGTGTTGCAGAAAAATTGGTGCTTGATGATATCAGTACCGGTGCATCTAACGATATTTTAAGGGCTACCGGTATTGCACGTAAGATGGTTACGAAATATGGCATGAGCGAGAAACTGGGTCCTATGACATTTGGTTCTGAGCAGGATGAAGTGTTTATCGGGAGAGATATGGTCCAGTCGAGAAATTATAGTGAACATGTTGCAGCAGAAATAGATGATGAAATCAGAACCATTATTGATAATTGTTATAAGAGATGTCAGCAGTTATTACAGGATAATATCGATAAGCTTCATAAAGTAGCTGAGGCTCTTCTTGAAAAAGAAAAGTTGGATGGTCCTGATTTTGAGCAGATATTTGCAGGTCTTCCTGATAATAAGGAAGAGAGAAATAAAGAAGAAGTAGAAGAAGCGCAAAAGGTTGAAGAAAATAATGAATAATAAAAAAGCCTGTGGTAAGAACCACAGGCTTTTTTATTATTAGGACGGTGTCAAGGGGACGGTTCTCTGTCACCTGCAGGTGACACCGTCGTCCCCTTGACACCGTCAGCAGGCTTAGTCCTTAATCTGCTTAGATGAACGGACACAACGATATGTGATGCCTGCACCGATAATACCGATGAGTCCTGTAAACCAGTATCCGAACGTCATTCCTATCGTATCGCTGAAAAAGCCCAATATTATAGGACCGATAAACATACCTACTCCGTAAATAGATTGGAAGAAACCCATCGCAGTAGCTCGTCGGGAGCCATCAATATTTTTGATACTTAACCCCATCAATAATGGAAAAGTGAGGCCTCTGCCTATGCCACCCACAAGTTGCATGAAGTAAAGCCATGGTATGTTCGGCATATAGGGAACAGCCATCGTAGACAATGCTGCGATAGTAAAGCCAAGCATTACAGTTTTCTTCTCTCCGAAATATTTAGAAAACACGACGCTCAAGAGAGAAGCGAAAATAACAGGTATTGTCGCAAGGTTAGTAAGAATGCTTAGTTCGAAGTTGGTAGCCCCTAAATTCTTTGCTATTACAGGATTAAATCCATACATCGTTGAGAAAGTGATGAATTGGGATAGTATGGAAAGTCCTGATACTACTAATAGCGTGCGGTCTGTAGCGACACTCAATATGTCGGACCAACCAAGCGGTTTGCGTTGAATGCTTTTGTTTTCCTGAATGCCAAAGCTCAGAATAAGAGCAATAACACCCCCTATTACCGCAACAAAGAATGAGGCTTGCTGGCTAAAAAATTGGGCTGCCAAACCACCGAGAAAGATAGAAGTCATTTGCCCTGCAAAGTTATAAGAATTTAATATGCCTATTGCCTTAGGTGCACTGCTATCTTCATAATAACTGGAATATAGTACGGTAAAAACAACCCAGGCAGCAGCGGAAGTCCCTGCAAGAGCACGGAAAAATAATGTCAGGCCTACATGAGGGAATAACCATAGACCGATACTGCTAATTAAGGCAAGAACGATTCCTAAGATAACAAATAGTTTTCGTTTATTAAGCCTATCCGATAATATTCCCAAAGGGATACGAAGGAGCATTTGCGTAAATCCATAAGATCCCACTACAAGTCCCACCATTTTGTAAGAAGCGCCTAAAGATTCAACGTAAGTAGATAAGGTAGGTACATAGGCATATAAACTGAACCAGTAAAAACTTGTTACGATTGAAAATAAAAACGTTTTATTTCTGTTACCCATTATTTGACCTCACATTCAAAAATTTTGTCAAGTGTGTTAAAGGATAAAAAATCGTGTAGACCACTGAAAAAGTCCGTATTTGTGTCATTACGAATGAAATAAGGAATCTTGAAAGCTGCTTAGATACTAAGATCCTTCGCCCTACTCAGAATGACATTCTTGGTTACTTTCATATTGTTCGACTTTATCAATACTTTTGAACCGTCCCTTAACATACTTGAGTTACATAATATCATATATATGTTTTACCATTTTTTTATCCATAACACAACCATTTTTCATTATTACCCATGCTGAAAAAATATTGGATAAATTGGGTACAATATGATAGAATATTTTTAAATTTGAAAAAGTTTTGACTTGGTGGTGATAACAATGAAAGCTCAATTAGAAATTGGATTAAGAGAAAAAGTTGAGATTATGGTATCAGAAGAAGTTTGTGCAAGGAAAATAGGGAGTGGTACGCTTGAAGTTTTTGCTACCCCTATAATGATTGCTTTAATGGAACAGGCTGCGGCACAATGCGTTCAGCCTTATCTTTCGAATGTTCAGTCAACTGTTGGAACAAAAGTAAATATCACTCATATTTCTGCTACACCTGCAGGAATGAAGGTATATGCGCAAGCAGAGCTCAAGGAAGTCGATAATAAGAGACTGGTATTCGCAGTGGAGGCCTTTGATGAGAAGTGTAAAATCGGAGAAGGGATACATGAACGATTTATTATCGATGTAGAAAAGTTTATGAATAAGGTCAATGCGAAATAAATATTTGGTGGGATTAAAACGTGAAAGGCAATATAATTAAATTAATCAGTAACTCTCCCCAAGAGACAGAACAAATAGCATATAAGATAGGGGTGCAGTTAGAACCCGGATGCGTCGTATGCCTTGGTGGAGACTTAGGGGCAGGTAAAACTGCATTTACTAAAGGTTTGGTTAAGGCCTATGGGATAGAGGAAGATGTAACTAGTCCCACATTTACTATTGTAAATGAATATGATGGGAATGTTCCTGTGTATCATTTTGATGTATATCGGATTCATGATGTCGATGAGATGTTTGAGATAGGCTTTGAAGAGTATATTTATGGAGAAGGCATATCAGTGATTGAGTGGGCTGAAAACATTAAGGAAATTTTGCCTCAGGTCTATCTAAAAGTGAGCATAAAGAAAGATTTAGATAAAAGTGAGAACTTCAGAGAAATTATTATTGAAGCAATAGGTGATAAGTACAATGCAATAATTGCACAAGTGGGGAGTATGATATCACGAGTAGGAGTTCCCCACTCATCACTAATACTCCCCACTGAAAGGAGTTGATAAGTTTGAAAGTACTTGCGGTAGATACTTCATCTATTGTTGCAACGGTTGCAATCATAGATGAGGATAAATTAATAGGCGAATATGTTCTTAATCATAAAAAAACGCATTCTCAGAAGCTAATGCCTATGATTCAAGAAATCTTATCAATTGCAGAACTAACAGTTCAAGATATTGACATCTTTGCTGTAGCAAATGGACCAGGCTCCTTTACAGGTTTAAGGATTGGTGCTGCTACTATAAAAGGCTTGGCTCATGCAATGGATAAGCCTCTTGTTGGTATTTCCAGCTTAGATGGATTGGCCTTTAACTTGCCGTTTTGTAAGTATCTGATATGCCCCATTATGGATGCGAGAAGGGAACAAGTCTATAACGCATTATATCAGTGGATTGATAAGACCTTTTATATGATTGAGGGGCATCGTGCCATATCCATAGAACAGCTTATTGAAGAGTTGAAAGAAAAAAGAGAAAAAGTGATATTTACAGGTGATGCTGTGGCTGTATACCGTGACAAGCTGATTGATGCATTGGGAGACCTTTGTGAGTTTGCACCGATAAGCAGCAGAATGCAAAAGGCTTCTTCTATAGCTGGGCTCGCCTTGCAAAAAGTTAGTTTAGGAGAAGTTGAAAACTATATGACATTCTCACCTACATATCTTAGAAAGTCTCAAGCAGAGAGGGAATATGAGGAGAAATGCAGAAAAGTTTTGACATAACAATTAATATTATATACAATATTTAAAGATAATATAAGCTATACTGTGGTAGTAGAAGGTGGATAATGGGAAAAGACTGTTCCATTAAGCATGTTTTGGACAGGCTCCCCACTTCTCACTAACCACTCCCCACTTACTATAAGGAGCGTGATTATAAATGATAGCTATTGGCAGTGATCATGGTGGATTTGAACTTAAAGAAGAGATTAAGAAGTATTTGCAGCAGCAAGGATATCAATTAAAGGACTTTGGTGTAGATAGACCTGACTCAGTAGATTATCCTGATATTGCTCATCCGGTATGTATGGCAGTATTAAACGGTGAGTGTGAAAAGGGAATATTGATATGTGGAACAGGCATAGGGATTTCAATTGCTGCAAATAAGATAAAAGGAATCAGGGCTGCTTTATGCGGGGACTGTTTCTCTGCAAAGATGGCGAAGGAGCATAACAATGCCAATGTTATTGCATTAGGGGGACGGGTCACGGGACCAAGTTTGGCAGCTGAAATAGTCCAATCATGGTTAAATGCGGAATTTCAAGGCGGCAGGCATCAAGCAAGAGTAGATAAGATTCATTCATTAGAAGGGAAATAATTTAATTTAATATAAGACAGGAGTATATGAGATGAATAAGAATGTTTTTATTATGGATCATCCTCTCATTCAACATAAGGTATCACTAATAAGAGATGTGAATACAGGAGTAAAGGAATTCAGAGAACTTGTCGAAGAAATTGCAATGCTTATGGGGTATGAAGTCACAAGGAACTTACCATTAAAAGAAGTAGAAATTGAAACGCCGGTAGCTATTGCAAAGACAAAAGTAATATCGGGTAAAAAGTTGGCGATTGTTCCTGTGCTTAGAGCAGGTCTTGGTATGGTGGACGGCATGTTAAAGCTTATTCCTGCAGCTAAGGTTGGGCATATTGGTCTTTTTAGAGATCCTGAGACGCTTCAACCGGTGGAATATTATTGCAAGCTGCCTACAGATGTACAGGAAAGAGAAATTATTATTGTGGACCCTATGTTAGCGACCGGAGGCTCTATTTCGGCAGCAATTCAGTTTATTAAAGACAGAGGGGTTACGAATATTAAGATTATGAGTATCCTTGCTGCACAAGAAGGTGTAGACAGGGTTTCAAAGGATCACCCGGATGTCGAGATTTATTGTGCTGCAGTAGATGAGAAGCTAAATGATCATGGATATATCGTACCTGGTTTGGGAGACGCAGGAGATAGACTTTTTGGCACGAAGTAAATCATAGGTATGATAGAGGAGGAAAATAACCTTGGAGGGAACGCTTTTTACTACTATACGAACAAAGTATAATACTCTTTCGCCTACTCAGAAAAATATCGCTGATTTTGTATTGAGTTATCCTGATAGAGTAATCTTATTTTCTATTGGTGACCTTGCTCAAAAATGTTCTACTAGTGAAGCTACTATCATGCGGTTTCTCAGAAAGCTCGATTTCAACTCTTATCAGGTTTTCAGAGTAAGAATGGCACAAGAAATATCTGCTGAATCTACTCAAGGGATTTATGAAGAGATTACGCCTGATGACACGATGGGAGAAATCAAAAAAAAAGTGATACAGCTAACAGTGAGTTCAGTTCAAGATTTGCATAATCTTGTAGATGATCAATCGCTCAATAAAGTGATTGATTTGATGAGTAATGCAAAAAGAATTATATTTTTGGGGGTAGGGGCGTCTAGTGTTATTGCAGAAGATGCGTTCCATAAATTCATAAGATTAGCATTGAATGTAAATTTTTGCAGTGATTCTCACATAATGAGTATACTAGGTACGCATACTACCTCATCAGATTTGATTTTTGCTGTTTCCCATTCGGGAGAAAGCCGGGAGATATTAGATGCAGTAGAATTAGCAAGAAATAATGGGGCAAAAATAGTAGCCATGACCAGTTATGCTCATTCAACCTTAATGAAAATTGCTGATGTAGTTTTGCTAAGTTCTACCAATGAAACAGCATATCGATCAGATGCCATGATTTCAAGGATTATACAGTTAGTAGTTATTGATATGCTTTATGTAGCTATGGTATTGAAGATAGGACCAGCGGCTATAAAAAAGGTTAATCAATCCAGGTTGGCTGTTGCAGGAAAGAAAACCTAATATAGAACTATTTAAAGGACGATTTGCAAACTTTGCATAACTATGTAAAGCTCGCAAATCGTCCTTTAATTTTTTATTATATTTTTAGGAATTTCATGTTGACATGATCCTATGTAGAGAGTATACTAAATGTAGTAGTAAAACTTCATCAATACAATTATATGCGTAGTAAAATCATCAATCATTTCGCAAGAACATATCTATTATAGCAACAGGGGGTTCAAGATGGAATATATTATAACTATAGATGTAGGGACATCAAACCTTAGATCCATTCTATATGATTTAAACGGCAATTCTGTTTTTTCATCATCCACCGAATATCACTCGATATTTACAACGCCGAATTTGGTAGAACAAGAACCATCAACTTGGCAAAATGCACTAATAGTGACATTAAAGAACTGTTGTCAATATATTGTCAAAAATGATATCAGTGTTTTAGCAATAGCAGTGACTTCACAGAGAGCATCCGTTATTCCTGTAGATGCAAATGGACAGGCGTTATACAATGCAATCATGTGGCAGGATAAAAGAAGTGTTGAGCAGTGCGGCGAGTTAAAAGTCCACATTAATGAGCATGACGTTTACAGGAAAACCGGCTTGAAGATTAATCCATACTTTTCGCTGCCTAAAATGTTGTGGTTGAAGAAGCACCGGAAAGATATTTATCAACAAACCTATAAGCTTATCGGAGTGCAGGATTTTGTAATTTATCATCTAACAAAAAGATTTATTACAGATTGGACACAAGCGGCCAGGACAATGCTGATGAATATTAATGATTTCAGATGGGATGAGGATTTATTAAGGATAAGTGGCATCGATGATTCGTTACTGCCTGAACTTTGTCCTCCGGGAACACAGGTCGGAGGTTTGACAAAAGAAATGGCGGGGATGACCGGCTTAACGGAAGGCATTCCAATTATCATAGGAGGTGGAGATCAACAGAATGCAGCGATCGCACTTAATATTATAAAACCCGGATATGCCGAGGCAAATACAGGTACGGGCTCTTTTGTGATTGCTTTTTCACAAAAGCCAGCCTTTGATGAAAAGATAAGAACAATATGCAGTGCTTCAGCTATTCCTGGGAAGTGGATTGTAGAGGCAGGCATATTTAACACCGGTTCTATATACAGATGGTTTAAAGAACAATTCTATCAGAACCATTTTGATGAGAAAGAAAAGTATAAAGTATTGGATCAAGAAGTATTGCAAACGCCCATTGGATCCAATGGAGTCATGATATTGCCGCATTTTGAAGGCAGTGCTGCACCCTACTGGAATCCTATGGCAAAGGGTCTTGCCTTCAATCTATCCTTGGGAACAAAAAGAGGAGATCTGTCTAGAGCAATATTAGAAGGAATTTCTATGGAAATTGCTGATAATATTTCTTTGATAGAAAAGAACGTTGAAGATATTCATACTGTAAGCGTAGCGGGTGGCATGACTAAATTCGCACTATTTAATCAAATTCAGGCAAATGCATTTGATAAGCCTGTAATAAAATATCAGAATAGTGAAGCTTCCTCTTTAGGTGCCGCAATGGGAGCAGCAGTAAGGCTAGGAGTCTATAACGATTATGAGGATGCTTTTGAAAATATGGGGTCGGGTGAAGCTGTCAATATTGTGCCGATACCGGAAGAGGTATCTAAATACAAAGAACTAATAAGACGAAAAAATCTTTTGTATCATGCATTGAATGAGAGAGGCATCTATGAAATATTTAAAACAAGCGTTTGATTAATGATAATTAACTTATATTTTGGGAGGTAATGTATATGTCACAGAAAGTAAAAACGATATTAATGGGAGATGCAATGATTCCCGGAAAAAGCTTTGAAGGAGCTTGGAAGAAGTGTCTGGCGGAATATGGGGAAGATATCGTTGTAGGAGACTGGGAGGATAACTGGGAGAAGCTTCAATATAGAAGGTTAGAAGTTGAAAAATCGGGTCCTGAGATTGAGGTGGTTTCTCCGCTGATTCAGGAACAGGGATATGATGCCGCAATGCTTTTAGGACTTTTTGTTCCGGTATCAAGTAAAACCTTTAAGTATATGCCTAATTTGCATATTGTAGGCGTTTCCAGAGCCGGACTTGAAAATGTCAATGTATCGGAAGCTACAAAACGGGGCATATTGGTCTTTAATATTCAAGGAAGAAATGCAGAAGCTGTTTCCGACTTTGCGGTAGGGATGATGCTAGCAGAATGCAGAAATATTGCCAGAGCTCATTATGCAATAAAAAGTGGTTCTTGGAGAAAGGTCTTCTCTAATGGTGATTCTATTCCGGAGTTAAAAGGGAGAACTATTGGGATTGTAGGGTTTGGGTATATTGGAAGATTAGTAGCTCAAAAGTTATCTGGTTTCAAGGTGAACATATTAGTTTATGACCCTTATGTGAAAGAAGAAGCTGTAAATCAGGCGGGCTACACGCTTGTTGATAAAGAGACACTTTTTAAAGAGAGTGATTTTATTTCTTTCCATGCACGTTTGACTGAAGAAAATAAAAATATGGCAGGAGAAAAAGAGTTTTCTCTGATGAAGCCTACAGCCTATGTTATAAATACCGGCAGAGCAGGTCTTATAGACCAGCAAGCATTAATTAATGCATTAAAAAACAGGAAGATAGCAGGTGCAGCGTTGGATGTATTTACTACTGAGCCTATCCCGGAAGATAGTGAGTTTTTACAGCTGGATAATGTTACGCTCACCACGCATATTGCGGGAACAACTTCCGATGCTTTGTCCAATTCGCCTATTCTTCTAATGGAAGATATCTTGAGGCTGTTTAAGAATGAAAACCCTAGATTTATTATAAATCCTGAAGTTCTTGAAATGGAAGAGTTTAGAAAATGGTTGGAAGGTGTAAGAAGATGATAGTGAACTTAGCATCTGTATTAGAGGATGCAAAAAAGCAAAACTATGCGGTAGGTTCATTTAATATATATAATTATGAAACAATAAAAGGAGTTATAGAATCTGCAAAAGAATCTAGAATACCTGCAATTATTGCCTTTGGAGAGCAATATCTAAAAAATATGGATTTTGCCACGGTGTATGCCATTGTAAGGTCCTTGACGGAAGATACAGATATTCCAATAGTTCTGCATCTTGACCATTGCAAGTCATTGGAGAATATTTTTAAGGCAATTAGAGCAGGCTTTACTTCTGTCATGTATGATGGATCTGCTTTAAGCTTCCGAGAAAATCTGAACAATACTAAGAAGATAGTAGAAGTTGCTCATGCCACAGGTGTATCGGTAGAAGCAGAACTTGGTTGTTTAGCAGGAGGAGAAGGCTCAAATGAAGGAAGCGGACACGAACAAGAGATTTATACGAATGCAGCACAGGCAGAAGAATTTGTAAAAGCTACAGGTATTGATGCTTTGGCAGTATCCATAGGTACGGTTCATGGAATGTATAAGGGTGAACCAAAGATAAATATAGAGGTATTAAAGCAAATTGCTTCCAGAATTGAGTTGCCATTGGTATTACATGGAGGATCAGGCACCCCGGAAGCTGTTATTAAGGAATGTATAAAGAATGGCATCTGTAAAATTAATGTCAATACAGAGATATCTGTATATACTGTAGAAAAAATTAAAGAGCTGCTGAATGGAGAAAAAAGCAGCCATCTCTCAGTACTTTCTTTAAAGGAAATTGAGTATATTAAAACAGTAGTTAAAAGATACATGTTACTGTTCTTTGTGAAAATGTCACAAATATAACAATGGTTAAGCAGGATTGTTTGGATATTTTATATTGACTTTATTATACTATATTTATATAATAGTAGCAGAAACACTACTGGTATATAGGAATAGTAAAAATAAAACTACTAATTGAGAGGGGGCGCATACTAGTCACTTTCTTAGCAAGGCCACTAAATAATTTAAAATGGAGGGATTTCAATGGTTACAGGTCCTATGTTGTTGGTCATCTTCTTGGTTGGAATAGCTTTTGTATTAGTATCCATCATTAAGTTTCGCATCAATCCATTTCTTGTATTACTTATGGCGGCCATCTTTATCGGTTTATTAGCTAGGATGCCTATTGGGGAAATACCTAATACCGCGGCTACCGGCTTCGGTAATACTCTAAAAGGAATCGGAATTATTATCGGATTAGGTATTGTTTTAGGACAAATATTATCTGAGGCTAGTGGAACTGAGCAAATCGCAAATAAGATGGTTAAGGCGGTAGGGATAAAGAACTCTCCTCTTGCGATGAATCTTACTGGTGCCCTTATTTCTATTCCGGTTTTTTTTGATGCTGCCTTTGTTATCTTGATTTCGCTAGCAAAGCAGTTAGCGAAAAAGACAAAGACACCTCTTATTACTTATGCCACATCTTTGGCAGTTGGGTTAATAGTGACCCATTCATTGGTTATACCTACTCCAGGCCCAGTGGCCGTAGCAGGAAACATGTCTGCAAATATGGGGTTCTTTTTACTATATTCACTGATTGTTGCTTTGCCGGCATCATTATTGGGTGGTTGGATCTATGGTATGTATTTAGGGAAAGGCAAGACCGATGCTTTGATTAGTGATGCAGCAGAACAAGCGGCAGCATCACTAGAAGAAACCGCATCTGAATACAAAGAGAATACTGGTAACCAAAACAAGCCATCAGGCTCTCTTGCGATTTTTGTACTCTTATTCCCAATCGTTTTGATACTGATGGGAACAGTAATGTCTATGGTGCTTCCTAAGGATTCAGCATCTATGCCTATTTTTACATTTCTAGGGGATAAAAACATCGCACTTTTGATAGGCGTAATCGTAGCAGTTTTGCTGCTGAAGAAATATTTCAAGAAACCGTTGGAAGAAATCATGGTAGATGCAGGAAAATCTGCAGGAATGATATTCCTTATTACAGGAGCAGGCGGAGCACTAGGGAATGTTATCAATGCTACAGGAATAGGTAAATATATTGTAGATACTTTAAGTGGATGGAATGTTTCAGTAATCGTTTTGGCTTTTATATTAAGTCAGGTGCTGAGAGCTGCACAGGGTTCCACTACAGTTGCTTTGGTAACTACATCTGCTATATTGGCGCCTGTTGCTGCACAGATGGGTGCTTCTCCTATCTTAGTAGGACTTGCAATATGCTGTGGTGGTGTAGGAATCTCACTGCCTAATGATTCTGGTTTCTGGGTTGTAAGTAGATTTGCAAACTTTGGAATCAAGGATACAATGAAGTGTTGGACGGTAGGCGGAACAATTGCCGGGGTTACAGGATTTGCCGTTGTATTGATATTAAATATGTTTGTGGGAATTTTACCGGGACTATAGTAGACACAGCTTATACAAACAATAAGAATGGTGCTGCACTTGCAGTGCCATTTTTATTGCTGTTTTTGGTAAAAATAAATTTAAAATGACAGCACTTATGATATAATTATTTAACAATAGATAAGAATGTGGAGGCAGGAATTATGGAAAGAAGAGACAAACATAATTATTATCTTGATATTGCGGAAACCGTATTGGAAAGAGGGACCTGTTTGCGGAGAAATTATGGTGCCATTATTGTAAAAAATGATGAGATTATATCGACAGGATACACCGGAGCGCCTAGGGGAAGAAAAAATTGCAGTGATCTTGGCTTTTGCATGAGAGAGCAACTAAATGTGCCACGAGGCGAGCGGTATGAGTTGTGTCGTTCTGTTCATTCGGAGGCAAATAGTATTATGAGTGCCTCAAGAAAAGATATGCTTGGTGCGACATTATATCTTGTTGGAGTGGATAAAAAAACAGGTGAGTTTGTTCAGAATGCAAATTCATGCGCAATGTGCAAGAGGTTGATTATTAATGCAGGAATTGAAAAAGTGGTTATAAGAGATACTAAAGAATTGTTCAGGGTAACAGAGGTGCAAGAGTGGATTGACAATGATGATTCGCTCACAGGTCAAGGCGGATATTAATAGTTATAATACTTAAAAGGCTTGAAATTTGTGATGCTGCACTATATAATGATTTACAAGCAAAAAACGATAAGGAGTAATGTTAAATGACTGACAATGAAAATATGGATAATGAATTAAATAGTTCTAATATAGGCGCTAATTTCATTCATAATATAATTGACAAGGACTTGGAAGAAGGTGTTTATAGTAATGTTCATACAAGGTTTCCACCGGAGCCTAACGGATATCTCCATATTGGACATGCCAAATCAATTTGCCTTAACTTTGGGACTGCAAGAAAATATAATGGTCTTTGTAATTTAAGGTTTGATGATACAAATCCTGTTAAAGAAGATGTAGAGTATATTGAATCTATTAAGCAAGATGTTCAGTGGTTAGGATTTGATTGGGAAGATCGTATGTTTTATGCTTCAGATTATTTTGAGCAGTTGTACGATTGTGCTGTTAAGCTGATTAAAAAAGGAAAAGCGTATGTTTGTGATTTGACAGCAGAAGAAACCCGGCAGTACCGTGGAACACTGACTGAACCAGGGAAGGAAAGTCCATACCGCAGCCGCTCTGTAGATGAAAACCTCGACTTGTTTAAAAGAATGCGGGAAGGGGAATTTGAGGATGGTGCCCGTGTGCTGAGAGCGAAAATTGATATGACTTCCCCTAATATGAATATGAGAGATCCGGTTATCTATCGGATTACTCGTGCAAACCACCACAGAACCGGCAACACTTGGTGTATTTATCCCATGTATGATTATGCGCATCCTATATCGGATGCAATAGAGAATATTACTCATTCCATATGTACCCTGGAGTTTGAGGATCATCGCCCATTATATGATTGGGTACTTATAGAATTGGAATATAAAAATCCACCCAAGCAAATTGAATTTGCCAGGTTGGAGCTTACCAATACTGTGATGAGCAAGAGAAAACTCAGGAAGCTTGTTGAAGAGCAATATGTGGATGGATGGGATGATCCGAGGATGCCGACTATATCCGGCCTAAGACGGAGAGGATATACACCTGAAGCGATTAAAGACTTTTGTGATAAGATTGGAATAGCAAAAAGAATCAGTACCGTGGATATTCAATTATTAGAATACTGTATCAGAGAAGATTTGAAATTGAAACAGTCCCGTATGATGGCGATTGTAAATCCTTTGAAAATTGTAATTACCAATTATCCTAAAGATCAGGTTGAATATATGAATGCTGAAAATAATCAAGAAAATCCTGAAATGGGAACCAGAAAGATGCCATTTTCCAGGGAGATTTATATTGAACAGGAAGATTTTATGGAGAACCCTCCTAAGAAGTTTTTCCGTCTGTTCCCCGGCAATGAAGTGAGATTAATGAATGCTTATTTTATAAGATGTGAAGAAGTAATAAAGGATGAAGAAACAGGAGAAGTGATAGAGCTGCGTTGTACTTATGATCCGGAGACACGAAGCGGAAGCGGATTCACCGGTAGGAAGGTAAAGGGTACAATACATTGGGTTTCTGCTGCGCATGCCGTGAAGGCGGAATTTAGGTTATATGAGCATCTTTTTCTCGAAGAAGAGCAAGCTGCAGAGGCGGATGCAACCCTTATGGATGGGATGAATTTGAATCCGAATTCACTGGAGGTTTTGGAAGGCTTTGTGGAGCCTGCCTTAGAACAAGCTGCTGCCGGCGAGCAGTTTCAATTTTTGAGAAATGGATATTACTGTGTAGATTCTAAACACAGTAATGCAGATAAATTAGTGTTTAACAGAATTGTATCAATGAAAAGTTCATACAAACCGGAATAATGATAAAAATGGGGCGCTTTAGCGCCCCATTTTTATCATTAGCCTTTTTCTAACAGCTCGATACCCTTTTTGATTCTTATGATACTCTCTTCTTTCCCAAGCAAGTCAGCAATCTCAATACCGCCGCCGGGAGTAGATGGCTTGCCGGATAATGCTACGCGAATCGGCCATAGTACTTGACCATTCTTTACACCCATCTTTTCGATTAAGGAGAACGTGGCGTTATGTATACTTTCCTCATTCCAATCATTTATGCCCTCAAATATCGGCAGGACAGCTTTCAAGTTCTCTAACGAATTCTCAGGAGTAGTTTTCATCTTTTTATGTATATATAATTCTGTGCTGTATTCAGGAAGCGTATCAATAAAATCCAGCATTTCAATAATATCAATAAATTTTACTGTTCTAGCCTGTACAAGCTTGCTTATTTTATATAGATCAATATTTGGATTGGTTATAGCCTTTTTATAGTACGGTAGGACCAGGCTGTGGAACTCATCCAAAGATAACATTCTGATATATTCGCCGTTTAACCATTCCAGTTTCTGTACATCAAAAATGGCAGGAGCCTTATTGATGCCTTCAATATGAAATGCTTCAACCAACTCGTCTAAAGAGAATATTTCCTTATCATTTCCAGGACTCCAACCCAATAAAGCGATATAATTAATAACTGCTTGTTTGAGATATCCTTTTTCAATAAAATCTTCGTAAGAGGCATCGCCTTCACGTTTGCTAAGCTTTTTAGAGGCAGTTTTCATCACGGGAGGAACATGAATGTAAGCAGGGATTTCCCATCCAAAAGCCTCATATAAAAGGTTGTATTTTGGAGTAGAAGATAGATATTCACTTCCTCTGATGATATGGGTAATATTCATCAAGTGATCATCTATTACATTGGCGAAGTTATAGGTAGGCAAGCCATCGGATTTCAGAAGTACGTTATCATCTAAAGTGCTGTTTTCCACACTGATAGCGCCAAAAACTTCGTCATGGAAGGTAGTTACGCCTTCAGCAGAAATTTTCTGCCTAATGACATAAGGAATACCGCTTTTAAGTTTTTGTTGAATTTCTTCTTTAGACAAACGGCTGCAGTATCCGTCATACTTTGAAGGTGATTTTGATGATTCTTCTTGATGCTTTAATTGCTCCAATCTTTCTTTATCGCAAAAACAGTAATAGGCACCACCCAATTCAATGAGCTTTTCTGCATATTCCTTATAAAGAGACTTTCTTTCGCTTTGTATATAAGGACCATAATCTCCGCCGACGTCGGGACCTTCATCATGCTTGAGTCCTGTTTCGGCAAGTGTCTTATATATCACATCTATTGCGCCGTCTACATATCTTTCTTGATCTGTATCTTCAATTCTAAGTATGAATTTTCCATTTTTATTTTTTGTTAAAAGATAAGCATATAGAGCAGTCCGAAGATTTCCTACATGCATATATCCTGTAGGACTGGGAGCGAAGCGGGTGCGGACTTGTGTATTGACCATAGAATCAACCTCCAAAAATTAATTAGTAATTAATAATAATTAAGAATCCTGTTAACCCTCTGGATAACGGCTTCTGAGATTCAAGCAGAACCAAGGTTCTTCTTGAACCTAAGAATCCTGTTTACTAAATCGTTGATATTATATAATTTGAGCATATTATTGTCAAGGTGGGGCAAGTTCCTGTATGGGAAAACTATTTGTATAATATATAACTTCATGATAAAATTCATTTAATAATATGAGAGGAATCGGATCTATTATGGAAATAAGAACAGTATCGATTATCGGATTAGGAGCATTAGGAATCTTATTTGGAAATCATTTATCTAAGAGAATGCCGGAAGGAAATTTAAGAATTATTGCAGATAAGAACAGAATAAAAAAGTATGAAAATAACTCCGTCTATTGTAATGGTGAACGGTGCAGCTTTCATTATATTACACCTGAAGAATTATGCAAACCAGCAGACTTGGTCATTTTTACAGTTAAATATAATGGGCTAAAAGATGCTATACAAGCTGTAAAGAATCAAATAGGTGAACATACTATTATTTTATCCGCATTGAATGGGATTACAAGTGAAGCCATTATTGGGCAGGTTTATGGAATGGAAAAAGTATTATATTGTGTTGCACAAGGTATGGATGCGGTTAAGGTGGGAAATAAACTAACTTACGATCATATGGGGATACTCTGCTTTGGAGAAAAGGAACCTGGCATTATGTCACAAAGAGTAAAGATGCTGGCAGAGTTTTTTGAAAAGATGGAAATCCCATATGAGGCGGTTGCCAATATGTATAATAGACAATGGGGCAAACTGATGCTTAATGTGGGTGTGAATCAAACGGTTGCCGTATATGAAAGTAATTACGGTGAAATTCAAAGAGAAGGACAAGCGAGAGATACTATGATTTCAGCTATGAGAGAGGTTATAACTCTATCTCAGAAAGAAGGTATAAATTTAACTGAGGCGGATTTGAGTTATTGGTTAAGTGTATTAGACACATTAAGCCCGGAGGGCAAGCCATCAATGCGCCAGGATGTGGAGGCGAGACGTTACAGTGAGGTGGAATTATTTTCGGGCACAATATTGGAACTAGGTAGAAGATATGGTGTTCCTACACCTGTAAATAAAGAACTATATGATAGGATTAAATCTATAGAGAGTCAATATTAGACTATTAAGTGAGGAGTTGATAGCAAGTCAAGAACCTTCCGAGAGTACTGAAAAAGTCCGTATCCTGTCATTCTGAATGAAACAAAGTGAAATGAAGAATCTTAAAAGTTGCTTAAGTGCTAAGATTCTTCGCTGCGCTCAGAATGACATTTTGGGGCGCTTTCAACGGCACTTGATTTTTTCAGTACTCTCAACCTTCCCTGACTTGCTACGGATATTCTATTTATTCTTTGATAAGAATCTTTGTAATTTCTGCGATATATAGTGTGTGGTAATCAACATTAGGATACCATTTTTCTGTGAGCTCTTGAGCAATGAAACACTCCGGCTTATATTCCTGTGCGTATAACTTCTTACATAGAACAGCTATATTTGCTTCTTCAAAATATGGAACCTCATCGGTATGAACAACAGTCAGTTGAGATTTTTTCATTTTATCTTCAGTTCTTCCAGACGTTGATCCAAGATAATTAAGAGTTTTTCTAAAACTGTCATCAAGAAAAGAGAGTGAAAACGTATCCGAGTTATCGATAAACTCCTTGGTGTAGCGTTGGGGACGAATAACAACATAGGCAACGTTCTTCCCCCACATGACACCAAGGCCACCCCAAGAGGCAGTCATAGTATTAGCTTTCCCATCTTTTTCAGCAGTGACGAGCATCCAGTCTTTACCTATAAGCTTAAATGGACTTTGCTCAAATTCTTCAAGTTTAATTTCAATGAATTTAGACATAATACAATCTCCTTTTAATTCTATTTATAAATTATCATATATGCATTATAATACAAATACGCATAAGAGTGTAGTATATACTATGCTAATTTACAATAGAATACTACCATAAATTATGAAAGAAGCTTTTGAGCTCCAAGGTTATTAGAAATCGTCCTTAAATAATTTTTCAATAGTATTAACATCATTACTAACCGTTAGAGGTTTTACCGCCGGCCCTTCGATTATTTCCCCTTTATACGAAAATCTCGAACCATGACAAGGACAATCCCAGGACTTTTCAGCAGAATTCCAGTTTAATTCACATCCCATATGGGTACATGTCGTATTTACCAAATAGAGAGTACCCTGTTCATCCCTATATGCGCCAGTCCTTTTTCCACTTACTTCTATGACCTTTCCTTCTCCGGATCTAACGTCCACATCTTTAGGTGACGAAGAAAGCTTCCCGGCAATAAGCTGCTCTGCAACATTAAAGTTTTCCACAATAAAATTCTTTGCAGATGGAGCAATAGTTTGACGTGACGGATTATAGACGTCCTGCCATGGGCTTTCACCCTTTGTAATCAAGTCTTTAAGAATCATAGCAGAAACCATGCTGTTCGTCATCCCCCATTTCCCAAACCCAGTAGTAATATACATATTAGGGGTATCAGAAGTAAAATGTCCCACATAAGGTAAACCGTCTAAGGTCATACAATCCTGGGTAGACCATCGGAAAGGAATATCTTCTATAGTAAAAATATCATGTGCAAAATTTATTAATGCTTCATAATGTTTGAGAGTATCTTTTCCTTGCCCTGTTTTATGATGATCTCCGCCAACCAATATAAGCTTACCACTTTCGGAATCTTGATATCGGAGCGAGCGTGCTGGATCTTCAGCGTTTATATACATTCCGCCCGGGTATTCTTCGTTTGCCTTAATAGCAACAACATAGGACCTTTCAGAAAAAAGTCTTGTAAAGTACATCCCATGTTTATTGTAAAAAGGATAATGAGATGCAATGATAACCTTTTGTGCAGTCACCTTTTTTCCTTGAGCAGTAGTAATGATATAACTGCTGCTTTCCTCAATATCTACAGCTCTGCTTTGCTCAAATATACGACCGCCATTATTATAGATATCTTCTGCCAAGGCTAGAAGGTATTTGCGAGGATGAAATTGAGCCTGATTATCAAAACGGACAGCTGCCTTGATGGATATCGGCAAAGGTATCTCTTCTACATACGAAGCCTTAATGCCCAAGCTTGAAGCGGCGGTGACTTCATCACTGATTTTTTGGATGTATTCCTCCTGCTGTGTATATATAAATGCGGACTGAGAGGTATAATCACAATCGATATGATGATTGTCTGCAATTTTCTTTATTTCGTGAATAGCAGACTCATTAGCGACAGCGTATTGTTTTGCTAACTCTTCACCCATTTGACTTTTTATTTTATAATAAATAAGATCATGCTGTGATGTGACTTTTGCTGTTGTATGCCCTGTAGTACCTTGGCTGATTCGATTGGCTTCGAGAATTGCTACTTTTAAACCTTCTTTCCTTAACAGATACGCACATGAGATTCCTGCCAGTCCGCCGCCAATAATTGCTACATCTACATTTATATCTTCAGCTAAAGCAGGATAATTTGTAGAAGCTGTGGAAGCTAACCAATAGGATTGAGGGGATGTTTTAAAATTATTTTTTTCAGCTATATTCATGATGTTCCTCCCAGTATATGTTGTTTTCTTCAAATTATTTTCTGCTTTTATGGTATAAAATATCCGAATCTTTAAGTACTTATTTGAGAAAGATTTAGTGGAAGGGGTTGGAGGATTGCTGATCCTTAAGTTGTGCAAATCATAGAAAGAAAAATATAATTTAGAAAGTATTTAAAATTATTTTTTTTCATGGTATTGTAATTATATAAATTCTGGACATATTTAACTATAGAGAATATTAGGATGGTGGTTAATTTTGGTTAAATTTGATAATGACTGGGATGAGTTACTGAAAGATGAATTTCACAAGGAATATTACTTGAATTTAAGGCAGTTTCTTGCGAAAGAATACAGCACGAAAACGATATATCCTGAAAAATACAACATCTTTGAAGCTTTGAAATTGACAGCATATAAAGATGTGAAAGTTATAATTATAGGTCAGGATCCCTATCATGGAGAAAATCAAGCCCATGGGCTGGCTTTTTCTGTTCAAAAGGGAGTTGGTATTCCACCATCCTTGATTAATGTTTTCAAAGAGCTGGTTACCGATTTAAACTGTTATATGCCCAATAATGGATATTTAGTACCATGGGCAAAGCAGGGTGTGCTTTTACTTAATACAAGCTTAACAGTTGTGGGGAATATTGCCAATTCCCATAGAAATAAGGGATGGGAATTTTTTACCGATAAGATAATACAATTGTTAAACAAGAAGGATACCCCTATAGTATTTTTATTGTGGGGAAATAATGCAAAGGATAAATCAAAATACATAACCAATAAAAAGCACTTGATTTTAAGCTCAGTGCATCCAAGCCCGCTTTCGGCTCACAGAGGATTTTTCGGCTGTAAACACTTTTCGAAAGCCAATAAATTCTTAAAAGAAACTGGACAAACTGAAATGGATTGGCAAATTCCGAATACATAACGGCTTCTAAGATTCATGAATCTTAGAAGCCGTTATGTATTCATAAGAAGAGGAACTTTCTAAAAATATAATCATAATATGAATAGCATATTGACATTTATCTATGTCTTGGAGTATTCTAGATATAGAAGATTATCTATGTCTTAGAAGAATTTAATACGGGGGTGAAGAAAATGAGTAAGAACTATGAAAAGTATGCCTTGTTTATGAAAGCGTTAGGAGATGAAACGAGAATAAGAATCTTCGATATGCTGTCTAAAGGAGAGCTTTGTGCTTGCAATATTCTTGAGGATTTTAATATAACACAGCCCACACTTTCTTATCATATGAAATTGCTATGTGAAAGCGGGCTTGTTAATGCTCGGCGTGATGGAGTATGGATGAAATATTCTATTAATGAAGATGGGTTGGATTCGTTAAAGAATCTGTTTGATGATATCGGATTTAAAATCAATAAAGGTAGTAAATATGAAAAAGAAGGTTAAGGAGATGATTTCTTGTTTATAATTGAATGGTTAAATAACCAATTACTTAAAATGGAATGGCTTAGTGATTTGGTGACGTTACTTGTTAAAAATGCATTTGGCTTAGATTTAAATAGTAGAATTGGGGGGAGTATTCACTTTTTTATTTATGATGTTGTGAAAATATTCATATTACTCTCTGTTTTGATATTTATGATTTCATACATCCAAAGTTTCTTCCCGCCTGAGAGAACTAAAAAGATTTTAGGTAGATTTAAGGGGATTTCAGCGAACATATTAGCAGCATTACTTGGAACTGTTACGCCATTTTGTTCCTGCTCATCCATCCCTTTATTTATAGGTTTTACGAGTGCAGGGTTGCCGATTGGTGTTACATTCTCGTTTTTGATATCTTCACCTCTTGTAGATTTGGCATCTGTGATTTTGCTTGCAAGTATATTTAACTGGAAGATTGCGATAGCCTATGTAATTGTAGGTATTATACTTGCAGTAATTGGTGGGACTATCATCAGCAAGTTAAAACTTGAAGAATATGTTGAGCCATTTGTTTTTAACAATAAAATGATTGAAGTTGAACAAGAAGAGTTGACTACTCGTGACAGGATAGATTTTGCGAAGGATCAAGTGTTAGGGATTATCAAAAAGGTGTGGATATATATCCTTATAGGCGTAGGAATAGGTGCTGCCATTCATAATTATATTCCGGAATCAGTAATAGCTGCTGTACTAGGTCGAGACAAATGGTATTCTGTTCTATTGGCAACCTTTGCAGGTATTCCTATGTATGCTGATATTTTTGGTACGCTGCCTATCGCTGAGGCACTGGTTTTGAAAGGGGTAGGAATTGGCACGGCATTATCCTTTATGATGGGCGTAACTGCACTTTCGCTCCCATCTATGATTATGTTGAAAAAAGTGGTTAAGATAAAGCTGCTAGCAATATTTGTAAGCATTGTTACTGTAGGTATTATTATAATCGGTTATGTATTTAATGCGTTTAGTTATTTGCTTATGTAATAAAAATATAAAACCAATAAATTATATAAAGGAGAATTGATTATGACTATTAAAATTTTAGGTTCAGGATGCAAAAGCTGCGTGACACTTGCGGAAAATGCAAAAGCCGCATTGATGGAACTTGGTGTAGAGGCAGAAATTGTTAAGGTAACGGATTTTGCGGAAATAGCGCAGTATGGAATCATGTCTACACCAGGACTTGTTGTTGACGAAAAGGTTGTATCTTTTGGCAAGGTGCTTAAACCAAAAGAAATTGTAAAGATTCTTCAAAAGGAGAGATGAAAACCCATAATTTTCATTTAGATTAATATCTAAATAACTATTGTCAAATTTTATATTGCGTAGTATAATGATATTTAGATAGCAATCTAAACGTATGGAGGTTTTAGTGTGGGTTTTCATGAATCCTTAAAGTCGATGTCAGACAAAACACGGCGGGAAATATTGAACTTACTAAAGAATGGAGATATGACCGCGGGAGATATTGCGGGTCGCTTTTCGATGACACAAGCAACTGTATCCCATCATCTTTCCGTATTGAAGGAAGCAGGACTTGTATCTGATCGACGAGATGGCAAATATATTTTTTACGAGTTAAATACCTCGGTGATTGAAGAGATTATGGCTTGGTTTATCGAATTGAGGGGAGCTGATAGGCGTGAAAAATGAGAAAATTATTGTAAGACTGATGTGGGCATTTTCTATGCTGCCGGTGCTTCTGACTTTGATAGTTTTTGAGAAGTTGCCGGACCAGATACCTATGCATTGGAATATTCATGGTGAAATCGATGCGTGGTACTCAAAGTTTCCATGGGCTTTTGCAATCCCTTTACTTGGAATCATTATTACTGTTTTGATTTCAGTGTTGCCAAAGATAGATCCTAAGAAAGAGAATTATGAAAAATTCAAGCCCCAATATTTTATTATAAGATTGTTTGTGATAATTTTTCTTGCAGTCATGCAGATTATTATCATTTTTACCAGCATGGGAGCTACCTTTTTAAAGGTTGATACTATTATCAAATTTCTCGTAGGAATTCTTTTTATAATTCTTGGTAATCTTATGCCAAAGTTAAAGCAAAATTACTTTGTAGGAATAAAAACGCCATGGACATTGGCCAATGAGGTTGTATGGACCAAATCTCACCGGCATGGGGGATTTGTATGGTTTGGAACAGGATTTATAATGAGCGGATTGGCTTTTGTTCCCGGCATGGGAAGTAGTGTAGTATACTTTACATTAATTTTTGTTTCAGCGATAGAGCCTATAATTTACTCTTGGATAAGGTTTAGAAAGGAAACAAAATAAAGTATTGTCTTAAGCTGTTTTTCGTAGATATAAACTATAATTAAAGAAAGTTTCCATAATGCATAAATAAGGACGTATATACGTCCCTATTTATGCATTAGTATTTTAGAATTATTATGGTTAAACTAATAGATAAAAAGTAGAACATATATGTTTTTAAAGAGAATTCTGATAAAATATAGATATGTAGGCATCAGAAAGAGGAGATAAATAATGGGAATTAAGTCTTTTAAAAAATTAAAACTATATGGATTTAATAACTTAACAAAAACATTAAGTTTTAATATATATGACATATGTTATGCTGAAGCTTTAGAGCATCGAAAGGGATATATAGAATATATTGATGAGCAATATAATGCAGATAGATTGACACAAATTCTTACGGACGTTTCTAAAATAATAGGAGCAAATATATTAAATATTGCTAAACAGGATTATGAACCGCAAGGTGCCAGCGTAACCATGTTGATATCAGAGGAGAAAATCATTAATGATCATTTAAGTGAGCCGCAGCAGCAGGAGCTTCAAATACCGGCGTCGGATGCTGTTGTTGCTCATTTAGACAAGAGCCATATTACTGTCCATACCTATCCCGAAAGTCATCCTGATGACGGCATTAGTACTTTTAGAGCGGATATTGATGTATCAACTTGTGGCCGTATTTCTCCATTGAATGCTTTAAATTTTTTGCTGGACTCTTTTAGCCCTGATATTGTTACTCTTGACTATAGAGTGAGGGGATTTACCAGGGATATTCAAGGGAGAAAGTTTTTTATAGACCATAAAATAAATTCAATACAGAATTATATTTCGAATCAAAAAAAGAATAAATACCAGATGATTGATGTAAATGTATACCAGGAGAATATCTTTCATACAAAGATGAAGCTGAAGGAATTTGATCTGGATAATTACTTATTCGGAGTGAGTAAGAAAGAGCTTGAAGTAGGGGAAAAGAAAAAGATAAAACAGCGTCTGAAAAAAGAGATGACTGAAATCTTTTATGGCAGAAATATTTCTAAAGTATGAAGATATTAGCAGACCTTAGTTAGTATAATATATATCATGTTAAACGTTATCAGTAGATAAGTTTTCTTTTAGTGAGGAGTGAATAGTGGGGAGAAAAAAACTCTCGCTTTGACTATTCATTTTTGTTTGGAAAATGACGATAAAAATTATTTGCCGATATTGATAGTATAGATGAGAGGGTGGAAAAAAGTGAGGAATATTGATAAAGAAACAATAGCGGGTATGATTGATCATACGATCCTAAAGGCGGCAGCAACCAGTGAGCAAGTTAGGGTACTGTGCAAAGAGGCAAAGGATAATCATTTTGCAGCAGTGTGTGTGAATCCCTGTCATGTCAAACTAGCTGCCCAAGAACTTAAGGAGACAGATATTAAGGTGGCGGTGGTTATAGGTTTTCCTTTAGGGGCAAATACTTCTGATGTGAAAGCATATGAGGCAGAAAAAGCAGTAGATGATGGTGCACATGAGCTTGATATGGTTATTAATATTGGTGCCCTCAAAGAAGGAAATATTCAATTAGTAGAAAGTGATATACGTGCAGTTGTAAATGCAGGGCGGGGTGCAGTAGTAAAGGTTATTATCGAGGTCTGTTATCTGACTGGTGAAGAAAAGGTAATGGCTTGCCGATTGGCACAAAGCGCAGGAGCGCATTATGTTAAGACTTCCACCGGATTTGGACCATCCAGTGCAACAAAGGAGGATATAGCAGTGATGCGGCAAACGGTTGGAGAAGTCATGAAAGTAAAAGCTGCGGGGGGAATTCGCAACCTGGAGGATGCTATCACTATGATAGAAGCGGGAGCAAATCGCATTGGCACCAGTGCAGGGCTGGCGATTATGAAAGAACTAAATAAACAGGTAATATAATTGTGTAGATTTTTTGTATTGTACATAGCATTTTACTATAGTATTTAGTTAAAGTAAGGGAGGTTGGGTTGTTGGATAGCGTGTATATTGCAAGATGCCAGGACTATGATTATGAGCATGTAAAAACAGCAGTTTTTGAATGCTTAAATGGTATAGAACACATGAAGGCAAGAGTGAAGCAAGGATCTAAAGTCTTGGTAAAGGTGAATCTTTTGAAAAGAAATAAGCCGGAAGATGCGGTGACTACACATCCGAGCATTGTGCAAGCAATTGTTGAATATTTACAGGAAAATGGCTGCATAGTTATGCTAGGGGATAGCCCTGGCGGTCCTTATAATGAAAAGATGCTAAGATGGGTATATACTGCATCGGGAATGACTGAAGTTGCAAAAAAGACAGGATGTATATTGAATTATGACACGTCAATAATAGAAGTCAATAATGATAAAGCATTGCGTTTGAAGACCATGCAGATAATTAAAATATTAGAGGACGTAGATTTTGTTGTATCTGCTGCCAAACTCAAAACTCATGGAATGATGACATTTACAGGGGCGGTGAAAAACCTTTTTGGGGTAATACCTGGTTTGATAAAAGCAGATTATCATTTAAAAATGAATGACGTGGATAATTTTGCAGAACATCTTATTGATATTTGTGAGTATGTCTGTCCGGTAATTTCTATTATTGATGGAATAGAGGGAATGGAAGGGGACGGACCCTCATCGGGTGAAAAGAGAAGCGTTGGTCTTGTAATGGCATCCACGAGCCCTTATGCTTTGGATGTAACCGCTGCTCACATCATTGGAATGGATCCGCAAAACATTCCGACTATAAATGCTGCGGACAAGAGAGGCCTTTGCCGGGCGTCGGTTAATGATATATCAATTGAGGGTATACCATTGAAGGACATTAGTATACTGCCCTTTAAACTGCCGAAATCAATAAATGTTAATTTTTTTGGTGGAAGAATTCCTAAGTTTATCGAAGAATGGGTGCTTGGTACTTTGCGGCCGAAACCGGTATTTGATTATGACCAATGCGTTTCTTGCGGTGACTGTTACCGGAGCTGTCCGCCTAAAGCTATTAATATGAATAACGGAAGGCCTCAAGTTGAGCTTGATAAATGCATCCGATGTTTTTGCTGTCATGAACTCTGCCCTAAGAAGGCAGTAGATATCAAAAAGCATTGGCTGTATGAAAAGGTTTTAAAATAAAAAGGATTTATATTGTTTTAGTTTTCAAGTAATAACTATGCGATTACTTATGATTATATTGATATATTAGGCGGTATAGTGTATTATATCATTGGCATTGTTTGGAGTATCCTTTCAATTTTTAAAGAGTTAAAATGCGAAGTTCCAAGAAGCCTGTTTATTCCATGTGTAAAGGTTTATAAGGTCATCAGAAAGTAAGAATTTCACCTAGATCTAAGAAATCTGTCTATAATTAATTGGATGGATAATTTTTTTGTGTATAAAAAAAATAAGAGTACAGATACTTTAATAGTAGAATATGTACGAAAATTCAGTAGTAATGATACACTTGAAAAGAAGCATGTGATTTTCTGTTGATTTTTATAAAAAACCAACAGAATTCGTTAAATATTTGATTAATTGATATTGGTTTTGATACATAATTAACAAATGATCTATTGATATAGTGGCGAGAACCTGCATGAATAGCGAGAATGTTAAATGTTAGATAATGTTGATAAATTTTGTTTTTTATATTTACAATTATCACTTTTCGTGGTATAAATGAATATAGTTAATCATAGTACTTAAAAACAACCGAAGGGGGAAATTATAATGGATAGTAACATTTCAAAACATCTCGAAATGTGTAAAACGATAAGAAAAGATATAGTGACCATGATACACCATGCAAAGTCAGGGCATCCTGGAGGTTCACTGTCTTCAGTAGAACTGGTAGTAGGTTTGTACTTTGAGGTAATGAAGCACAATCCCGAACAACCCGAGTGGGAAGATAGAGACCGCTTTGTTCTATCTAAAGGACATGTGGCACCGGTTGTATACAGCGCATTGGCAAGAAGTGGATATTATTCCGTAGATGTGTTAAATTCATTAAGAAAATTCGGCAGCATCCTTCAGGGACATCCAAATATGCATAAAGTACCGGGTATGGATTCTTCTGGTGGTTCTCTTGGGCAAGGATTATCCATTGCAAATGGTATGGCGATGGCAGCAAAGATGAAAAACAAAAACTATAGAGTATACTGCCTGCTTGGAGACGGTGAGTTGCAAGAAGGACAAATATGGGAAGCAGTTATGACGACAGCACATCATAAGCTTGATAATGTCTGTGCTATTGTAGATTATAACAGAGTCCAGCTTGATGGAACTGTTGATGCAATTAAAGGATTGGACCCTTTGACAGATAAGTGGAAAGCATTTAACTGGAATGTTATTGAAATCGATGGACATAACATAGAAGAAGTGCTTGCTGCTTATAAAAAGGCAGAAGAAACAAAAGGAATGCCAACTGTCATCATTGCCAATACCATAAAAGGTAAGGGAGTTTCATTTATGGAGGGTATATCAGATTGGCACGGTAAAGCGCCTAATAAGGAAGAACTCGAAGCAGCATTAGCTGAAATAGAGTCAAGGGGGGTACAAAAATAATGATAAAAAAACCGACTAGAGATGGATATGGAGAAGCACTGTTAGAGTTGATAGAAACAAATGATAAAGTTATCGTTATGGATGCTGATGTAGCAAAATCTACAAGAACAAACTGGGTTCAAGAAAAAAATCCTGAAAAGTTTTTAGATATGGGAATCTCAGAACAGGATATGGTAGGAACAGCAGCAGGGATGGCGCTGGCAGGAATGACTCCATTCGTTACAACTTATGGCGTATTCCTATCAGGAAGAGCTTGGGATCAGATTAGAACCACAGTATGCTATACTGATCTGAATGTCAAGTTTGGGGGAGCTCACGGAGGGATTTCTGTTGGTCCTGATGGAGCGACACATCAGGCGTTGGAAGAAGTAACTATTATGAGAGTATTGCCTAATATGACTGTCATTGTGCCTTGTGATGCTATTGAAACAAAGAAAGCAACACTGGCAGCAGCAGAAATTAACGGACCGGTCTATCTGAGATTCGGAAGAGAAGCAGTGCCCATTGTTACAGAAGAGTCAACACCTTTTGAAGTAGGCAAAGGAGCCACCTTTAAAGAAGGAAAAGATATCACTGTAATAGCCAACGGACCTATGGTCTATGAAGCTCTTGCAGCTGCAGAATTATTAGCAAAAGAAGGAATAGAAGTCCGTGTGATAAACTTGCATACTGCTAAACCTTTAGATGAAGAAATTATCATCAAAGCAGCAAAAGAAACAGGAGCAATCGTTACAGCAGAAGAACATCAGATTGCTGGAGGAATGGGAAGTGCTGTTGCTGAATGTGTCGTAAGAAATCATCCGGTACCGATAGAAATGGTAGGAGTCAAGGATACTTTTGGTGAATCAGGTGAACCGAAAGAACTAGCAGTAAAGTATGAGCTTACCAGTGATAGCGTCGTTGATGCTATTAGGAAAGTATTAAAAAGAAAATAAATATGATATGACTAAATCATTGACACCTTTATTTTGAAGTATACTTCAGAATAAAGGTGTTTTTATGTTATAAATTCTTTTTTCATAGTCATTGAGAGATGGAGTAAAATATTTTATAATATAAATATATGGATGAAATGGAAGTACTTTCAGCAGTATTAATCTTATAGTGGGTCAGCATAGTCAATGCAGCACTATTCAATATTTTGATTAATATTCCAAATTTTGATTGAGATTCCAAATATTAAGGAGGGGTAGTATGAAGGTAATTAAGACTACAGTAGCTGGTACGCTTGAATCCAATGATGCTCTTATTACGTTAGAGCCGCCAAAGGCTCAAGGATTGGAAGTCGTGATTGACAGCATTGTAGAAAAGCAGTTTGGAAGTGCCATTAGAAAGTGCATTACAGATGTTTTATCGGAGCATGGCATTTCAGACGCATTTGTTCATGTCCGGGACAAGGGCGCATTGGATTGTACTTTGAAGGCAAGGATGGAGACAGCAATTTTAAGATTAAAGGAGGAGACGTGATGGGTAGAATACGAAGAACTGCCCTCTTTATTCCTGGGAATAATCCGGGGATGCTGTTAAATGGAGATGTCTTTGGTGCAGATTGTGTAATTTTTGATTTGGAAGATGCTGTATCTATTCGAGAAAAGGATGCAGCAAGAATACTGGTAAAGAATGCATTAGGAAGCTTTGGATATAAAGGGGTTGAGGTAATTATTAGAATCAATTCACTGTCAACATCATTTTGGAAAAGTGACTTGGATATGATTGTGCCGATGATGCCTGATGCAATATTACCTCCCAAGATACAATGCAGAGAGGATATTAAAAAAATTGATAGTTATATTACCGATATGGAAAAATATTCAAATTCAGAAGAAGGCAAAATTAAACTGATACCGCTACTTGAAACTGCCTTGGGAGTAGAGAATGCTTTTGATATTGCGAAAGCCAGTGCCAGAGTTGAAGCGCTATTGCTAGGAGCTGAGGATCTAACTGCAGATTTGGGAGCTAAGCGTACGAAAGAGGGCAAGGAGATATTTTATGGCCGATCAAGAGTGCTGGTTGCTGCAAAGTCAGCAGGAATTTCTGCTATAGATACTCCTTTTACGGATGTAGATGATGAAGAGGGTCTTATGAAAGATGCTGTATTTGCCAGGGAGATGGGGTTTGGTGGGAAAGCGGTAATTTCACCAAGGCATATTGAGATTGTTAATAAGGTCTTTTCACCTTCTGAGGACGAAATATACTATGCTCAAAGAGTTATGGAAACAATAGAAGCTGCAAAAAGGCAAGGAAAAGGGGTAGTTTCTTTAGACGGAAAAATGATAGATGCTCCTATAGTAGAAAGGGCCAGACAAATATTAGAGAATGCACATAGTTTAGGAAGGAGGAAGGCAAGTGAATAAACTGGTAAAATCATTGAAAGAAGTCATACAATTGTGTGGGTTAGAAGATGGTATGTCAGTATCATTTCATCATCATTTAAGAAATGGTGACTATGTGCTTAATATGGTATTAGATACAATTTCAGAAATGGGCTTTAAAGATATCAAGGTTTGTGCAAGCTCTATTTTTAGTGTACATACACCGCTTATTAGCCATATAAAAAATGGTGTAGTGAGCAGGATTGATACTAACTACATGAGTGGTCCCGTCGGAAGGGCTATTTCAGAAGGAATCATGAAAGAACCGGTAATATTCAGGACACACGGAGGAAGACCGGCAGCGATTGAGAGCGGAGAACTACCGATAGATATTGCGTTTATAGCAGCTCCGGCAGCAGATTCCCATGGAAACATAAATGGTGTAGATGGTCCTTCTGCGTGCGGGTCTTTAGGATACGCATTTTCGGATGCACATTGTGCAAAAAAGGTAGTGGCAGTTACCGACTACTTGGCAGAATACCCTTTGACGCCTATATCTATTGACCAAACAAATGTGGATTATGTGGTAAAGGTGGACAGCATAGGAGATCCGAAGGGTATTGTATCGGGAACCACACAAATTACACGAGATCCTGTCGGGCTTGTCATTGCCAAGTATGCAGCTAAGGTGATTGAACATTCAGGATTGCTGAATGAAGGGTTTTCTTTTCAAACCGGTGCTGGAGGGTCTTCACTTGCTGCAGCTCATTATCTGAAGGAGATAATGATAAAAAGAGGTATCACAGGCAGTTTTGGAATGGGAGGAATCACTGGATACTTCGTAGAGCTTCTTAAAGAAGGATTTTTCAAGACCTTGCTTGATGTTCAGTGCTTTGACCTAGAGGCAGTGCGGTCAATCAAAGAAAACCCGAATCATCAAGAGGTTTCAGCTTCTTTTTATGCAAATCCACTCGCTAAAAACTGTGCAGTCAATAATCTTGATATTGTTATTTTAGGTGCTACACAAATAGATACTTCTTTTAATGTAAATGTTCATACCGACTCAAACGGATATATCATGGGAGGGTCGGGAGGACACAGTGATACAGCAGCCGGGGCAAAGCTTGCAATCATTGTTGCGCCTTTATTTAGAGCGAGAATTCCCATTATTGTTGAAAAGGTGCTCACTGCTTCTACCCCTGGTGATACGGTAAACGTATTAGTTACTCAGAGAGGGATAGCTGTCAATCCCCAAAATACGATACTGCAACAAAGACTAAAGGAAGCAGGTTTGCCTATTGTTGACATTAATTTATTAAGAAGAGAAGCAGAAAGATTTACCGGTAAATCTAATCTCTTAGAGACAGGAGAAAAAATAGTAGGAAAAGTAGTATATAGGGATGGACGAGTCATTGATACTATAAAAGGGGTGCAGTAGGGTAAGAAACAATGTATACTTAATACAATAACAAGAAATTCAATAAGTTATTTCAGAACTTACTGTGCTAGAATTCCTGCTTCTATAAGCAGGGTTCTAGCCGTCAGGCACAGATAAGCATTATTAGTCGCTGGATAAATTTATATACAAGGGGCAATGAATGGTGTTTTCGATCGGATTTATATCACCTTATACTGAGTTGGCGGATATCATTAATAATATCTCAAGTCTATTGGATGAGCCTGTAGATGTAAAGATAGGTGACATGAAAGATGCAATTCCTATTGCTAATAAAATGGTATCAGACGGAGTGGAAGTAATCATTAGCAGGGGAGGGACTGCACTACTATTAAGGGAATTTATTAATGTTCCTATTGTTGAGATTCCCATTACAACCATTGATATTATGAAATCAATTAAGAAAGCAAAGGAGAAAGGAAGTACCATTGGATTTTTAGGTTATGATAATGTAGTATACAACATTGAAGGCATAGAAGAGATATTAGATGTGCGGCTTATGCCGATAATATTTAATAAAAGTGAAACAGTAGAGCAAAAAACAGATAAAATTAGTACATTGACGGGAAAAATTGATGTTGTAGTGGGAGACAATATCTCTATTCACATTGCTCGTCAGTGTGGAATGAAAGGTATATTGATTGAATCAGGAGCAGATTCTATTCTTCAAGGTTTCATGCATGCAAAAAGTATTAGAGATGCAACTAATAAAGAAAGAGAAAGATTTGAAGAATTAAAAACGATATTAGATTTTGCTAATGATGGAATTATAAGTATAAATCAACAAGGGAAAATAAAGTTCTTTAATCCTGCAGCTGAGAAAATAATTGATGCAAAGAAGAATCTAGACATCGGAAGAGATATTAGTGATGTGTTTCCGGGTATTGATTTTAAAGATATCATTACCAATGGAAAAGTAACTATAGAGAAATTCTATAATATTGGAAATAAGACGATTATAATGAATACTGTTCCTATAAAATTACGGGATATAACTGTTGGAGCATTAAGTGTATTTCAGGATATAAGTAAGATACAGAATGTCGAAGAAAAGATTAGAAAAAAAGTATATTTAAAAGGGCATATAGCTCGTTACAACTTTGATGATATGATTGTAGGCAATCAAAAGATGCATAAGCTTGTAGAAGTAGCAAAACTCTATGCAAATACCGATTCCAATGTGCTGCTTATAGGAGAAACCGGTACCGGAAAAGAAATTTTTACCCAGGGTATTCATAATGCAAGTCCAAGGAGAAGCAAGCCTTTTGTCGCATTTAACTGTGCGGCACTGCCGGAAAATCTTTTGGAGAGTGAATTGTTCGGTTATGAAGAAGGAGCATTTACAGGTGCTAAAAAAGGTGGAAAACAAGGTTTGTTTGAACTTGCACATGGAGGCACGATTTTTTTGGATGAAGTGGGTGAAATACCGCTGCATATTCAAACACGTCTATTAAGAGTTTTGCAAGAAAAACAGGTAATGAGACTGGGAAGTGATAAAGTTATTCCTGTGGACGTTAGGGTAATTGCCGCTACAAACAGAAATTTAAAGCAAAGTATAGGTCAAAATACATTTAGAGAAGATCTTTATTATCGGCTGAATGTGCTGTCTATTAACATTCCGCCATTGAGGGAAAGAAAGGATGCAATACCTTTATTTATAGAAACATTTATTGAAAAATATTGCAGACGAAACAATATAGAAAATAAATTTATTTCAAGTGAAGCTATGCAAGCATTACAAGACTATGACTGGTATGGGAATGTAAGAGAGTTGGAAAATATAATAGAAAGATTAGTAATTGTAGTTCCCACTAAAACAATAGAGCTATATCATATTAGAAGCTTTTTGGATGGTTCGGATACACTGGGAAAAGCAGAAGTGACTGCATTGCTGCAGAATGACGGAAATAGCAACATGCACAATGCAGAATGTTTAGAGTTGGCGATAAACATTAATCAAGACTTGAAATCTATTGAAAGTGAAATAATAAAAAAGGTTCTTGAGATAAATCATGGAGATAGGACAAGGACAGCTAATATGCTGGGGATAGGCAGAACTACGTTGTGGCGTTGGATAAGGGGCAATGATGTTGTTCCATAGTGAAACGACGGTCCTGTAGTTTCATTGTGGAACAACATTCATAATGCTGCATAATTGCTGGGTAATAAAAGCATTCAATAATAATTAGCATTTTTGATAGAAGTATATAGCAAGCCTTGTTTCTAAATGAAACAAGGCTTCGTTGATGATATAGATGTCAAGAGTATTTAAACAAAATTAATCAGAATATTCTTGTATGTATTTTGATAAGTTATAAATAGTTTATAAAAATACAGAACATTTTATAATTGATGGATGCTGGATGTATTGCCAGTTACACAAATTGTGTAGGAAAAGTGAGGAATTTTGCCTGTAACTTTATAACAATATACTAAGAGTCATGCCGAATTTTTAAAGTTTGGCATGACTCTTGCATTATCTTAAAGTAGGAAAGCTTAAGCATAATTTAACTATTTTTATACAAACTAGAAGTAATAACTTTACGGGGAGGGAATATCCACATTTTTTGTGGGAAATTTTATGAAAGCATTAGTCAAATACGCAAAAGGTAATGGAAATATGGAAATTAGAGAAGTACCTGAGCCAAATCCGGGGCCAGGGCAGGTAAAAATTGAAGTAAAGGCTGCAGGAATCTGTGGAAGTGACTTGCATATTTATCATGATGATATTGCTGGAATTCCGATTAATCCACCGGTTGTAACAGGTCATGAGTTTTGTGGGGTAGTTGTAGAAGTAGGAGAAGGTGTAACACAATGGAAACCTGGTGATCGGGTTACTTCTGAGACTGCTTACAGCTTCTGTGGAACATGTCATTACTGTATCACAGGTTATTACAACCTGTGCAATGATAGAAGAACTCTAGGTTATTGGTATAATGGAGCATTTGCCAAATATACGATGGTGCCGCAAGAAAGAGTACACATATTACCTGATAGTATAGATTTCGTATCTGGCGCATTGCTTGAGCCTCTTGCTTGTATTACGCATGCAGTGTTGGAGCTTACATCTATTACTGTAGGAAATGTAGTGTTGGTTGGAGGTCCGGGTGCTATTGGACTTGCAACAATGCAGGTTGCAAAAGCGCAAGGAGCTACGGTCATTGTTTCGGGAACAAATGTTGATACTGAAAGATTGAATATGGCAAAACAACTAGGAGCAGATTATACCATCAACGTCCAACAACAGGATTTGCAGGAATTTATCTACAAACTCACTAATGGGCGAGGCGTAGATGTAGTACTTGAATGTTCGGGTGTAGCACGTGCTGCAGATGATGCACTAAAAGTGATTAAAAAGCAGGGACAGTATACGCAGATTGGACTCTTTGGTAAGCCCATTACTATTGACTTTGAGAGAATCTGTTATAAAGAATTAAAAGTAACCGGATCATTAGGGTCAAGATGGACTTCATGGGAAAAGGCTATCCAACTGCTTGAGCAGGGTAAGGTTAGAACAAAACCGTTAGTATCTCACCAATTCCCAATTACAGAGTGGGAAAAAGCATTTCAGATGTTTGAAAGCAAAGAAGGTCTGAAGTTGGTATTAACGCCTGTTGAAGAGTGATTAGAATCAGCTTGGAGCTTGGAGCTTGGAGCTTGGAGAAAAACCAAAAGACTCAAGAGAGCTCATTCAGATTGCTATTTTTAATTTATAAAGATATTTAGTACAAGTTAATATAAAGGAGGAGAACGTTATGAGTTTAAGTGTAGAAAAGAAACAGCATCTTGAAGAATTATGCAAGCGTTTTAGAGTAGAATTGATTGATTTATTGCATAAGATTCAAACAGGGCATCCGGGAGGCTCTTTATCTGCGACTGAAATAATAACTACTTTGTATTTTGAGAAAATGAATATCAATTCTCAAGATGCTAAATGTGAAGACAGAGATCGGTTTATTTTAGCAAAAGGACATGCTGCGCCAATACTGTACTTTGTGCTTGCAGAGAAAGGATTCTTTCATAAAGAAGAGATGCAGACATTAAGGCAGATAAACAGTAACCTGCAAGGACATCCATGCGCAAAAAAGACTCCAGGGGTAGAGTTATCTACAGGACCTCTTGGGCTAGGCCTGCCGGCTGGGTTGGGTATGGCGTTAGGAGCAAAGTTAGACAATAAAGATTATTACACATATGTTCTGCTTGGAGACGGAGAAATTCAAGAAGGAATTGTATGGGAAGCGGCAATGTCTGCGGCGAAGTTTAAAGTAGATAACCTTATTGCAATTCTTGATAATAATGGTGTTCAGCTTGATGGTACGGTAGATGAAATTATGCCAATGGGAGATATCGGGGCGAAATGGAAGGCTTTTGGATGGAATGTAATTCATATTGATGGTCATAATGTAGAAGAAGTATCAGATGCAATTGACCAAGCAAAAACGGTGAAGGGCATACCGACAATTATTATTGCAAAGACCGTCAAAGGGAAAGGGGTTTCCTTTATGGAAGGGCAAAATGCATGGCATGGGAAACCTATCGGAGCGGAAGACTATAAAAAAGCAATGGCTGAATTGGGAGGTGCTGTCAATGGCTAATAAAAAAGCAATAAGAGATGCTTATGGGGAAGTGCTTGCCAAGATTGGCAGAGAAAATAAAGATGTAGTAGTATTAGATGCAGATGTTGCAAGTTCAAGTAAAAGTATACTCTTTGGTAAAGAGTTCCAGGATAGGTTCTACAATGTAGGTATTGCAGAAGCGAACATGGTAGCGATAGCTGCAGGTTTAGCTACTGTAGGAAAAATACCATTTGTAAATACATTTGCTGCATTCATGGTATTAAGGGGAGCAGATCCCATTAGAAGTCTGATTTCCTATACAAGTCTGAATGTTAAACTGGCAGGGACCTATGCGGGTCTCTCTGACTCTTATGATGGAGCAAGCCATCATGCAATTACAGACATTGCATTTATGAGAGCCCTCCCTAATATGACAGTAATATCTGTTGCAGATGCTGTTGAAACTGAAAAGGCAGTAAGAGCAGTAACTGACTTCAAGGGTCCTGTTTATTTAAGACTAAGCAGAGCAGAAGTACCAATCATATTTGATGAAAACTATAAATTTCAAATTGGCAAAGGTGTACAACTAGCAGATGGAAATGATGTAACCATCATAGCGACAGGCTACATGGTTACAAAATCATTGGAGGCTGCGCAACAATTAAGAGCCAAAGGAATCAAAGCAAGAGTTGTAAATATCCATACTATTAAACCGATTGATAAACAACTGCTTATTCAATGCGCACAGGAAACCGGGGCAGTAGTCACTGCAGAAGAGCATAACATTTATGGTGGATTAGGCAGTGCGGTTGCGGAAGTATTAGGCAAAGAATATCCTGTGCCAATGGAAGTCGTTGGTATAGAAGATGTATTTGCAGAATCCGGTGATTATGAACAGCTTCTTAAAAAGTATGGTTTAAGTGCTGAAAATATTGTTAGTAAGGTTGAAAAGGTAATAAAGAGAAAGAAGTAGTTTGAAGTATAAAATGATATTTTTGAGTATTGCTTAATACGTGGTAGGCGATGAATACCTGTGGTGACGTATTAAAGGCAAAACTTATTAATATAAACTATCAAAAAAGTTTAAGAAATCAGAATATTAGGGAGGAAAAAAGTATGTTAAAAAGAGTATTAGTAGGTTTATTATGTTTCATGTTGATTTTTGCTACTGTAGCAGGATGTGCCAATAATGCAGGGAATAAGGATAACGATCCTAATGACAATGCAGGTGATAACGCACCGGCAGAGAAGATTGTCGTAAAAGTTGGTTATGAAAACAATCCGGGTGAACCATTGGATATAGCTTGTAATAGATGGGCAGATCTGGTGAAAGAAAGAAGTAATGGCCAGATTGAAGTTCAATTATATCCAAGTTCACAATTAGGAACCAAAAAAGATTTAACTGAGCAGATGTTGATGGGGGCAAATGTTATCACCATTACTGACCCAAGTTTTCTGATGGATTATGTTCCTGATATGGGTATTATTTCAGGACCATATCTCGCAGAATCTTATGATCAGCTTTTCAAACTGTTTGAAAGTGATTGGTATAAAGGTAAGGTAGAAGAACTTGAAGCAAAAGGATTAACTATCGTAGCAGATAACTGGATTTATGGTGACAGACATATTCTTGCGAATAAACCGGTGAGAAAGGCAGAAGACTTAAAAGGGTTAAAGATTCGTGTACCTAACAATCCAATTGGCATTAAGACTATTGAAGCTATGGGTGGAACGCCCACACCAATGCCTCTTGGTGAAGTTTATCCGGCATTAGCTCAAGGAGTTATTAATGGTGCTGAAAACCCATTGCCTGTGTTATACGGTGCAAAATTATATGAAAGTGCAAAATATCTGTCCTTAACAGAACATATGAATATGATTATTTTCTGGATAGGAAGTGCGCAGTTCTTTGATAAGATTCCTGCTGAGTCAGCAGAGTTAATTAAGAAGGCTGGTTATGATGCAGGTGTATATATGGGTGAAGTGAATGAAGAAAGTGATAAAAAAGCAATTGAAGACTTTAAGGCGGCTGGCGTTGAGATCATTGAGGATGTAGATAAGGAAACCTTCCGTAATCTTACTAAAGAAATTTATGGTGATTTCCCGGAATGGTCTAAAGGTCTATATGATACAGTACAAGAAGAAATGAAGAAGTAAGGTTCATGTTAGCGGCGGAGTTTAGCACTACGCCGCTTTCTAAGATTATTAATTTTATTGGTTTAGTGTAGAAAGGATGAAAGTATGAAACAACGGTTGAAGTCCATTCTGTTAAACTTTGATGATATTCTTGCAGGCATATCTCTAGCAGTGATTGTGATAATTACTGTTATTGGTGTATTTATGAGATATGTAGTTGGCAACCCTTTGGCATGGACAGAAGAAGTATCACTGGCTTTGATTGTTTGGTTTGTTTTTTTAGGGGCCAGTTCTGCGATGAAAAGAAGAGCACATATCAGCATTGATTTTTTTGTAGCAATGCTGCCAAGAAAGTTGCGAATTGTTTCTGATGTTATTGTTATTATTGCCAATTTTATTGTATTAAGCTTCTTAGTTGTTTTTGGGTATCAGCTGACCATGCAGGCAGGGGTTAAGCTGACTCCTATTCTGAGATTGCCCTATACCTATATTGATATAGCAGTACCTTTAGGCAGTGCTTTAATGCTTGTCAGCCTTATTAGACGATCTATAAACCTTAAAGATTATTATAAGCGAGAGAAAGAGTAGGTGAAAGTATGGCAACAACAGTAGCAATTATAGTAATGCTGGTTCTTTTCTTATTTAATGTTCCGATATTTGTATCGGTTATTGCAAGTGTGTTGACGTATTTTGGCCTCAGCAACGAGATGTCTTTAATGATTGTAGCTCAGCGTATTATTGGCGGTATTGAGTCCATTCCGCTGCTTGCGGTTCCGTTCTTTGTAATGGCAGGAGTCGTTATGAACTATACGGGTATTACAAAGCGAATGGTAACATTTGCTGAAGTATTAACAGGGCATCTTCCGGGAGGATTGGCTCAGGTGAACGTACTGCTCAGTACACTAATGGGAGGTCTGTCAGGCTCTAATATTGCAGATGCTGCCATGCAGTCAAAAATTCTTGTTCCGGAAATGGTGGACCGAGGTTATGATAAGGATTTCTCAGCAGCTGTCACTGGTGCTTCATCACTAATTACACCAATTATTCCTCCGGGAATTGGATTGATTATTTATGGATTTATTGCTAACGTTTCTATCGGAAAACTATTTTTAGCCGGGATTGTTCCCGGTGTTATGACTTGCGTATTAATGATGGTTGTGGTGCATATTGTATCAAAAAAACGCGGTTATGCACCAACAAGACAAAAATTTGCAAGCTTTAAGGAAATATTCCTGGCTACTAAAGATGCATTTTTTGCACTGATATTGCCACTGGTTATTATTGGTGGAATACGATTTGGAATTTTTACGCCTACAGAGGCAGGTGCGATTGCAGTTGCTTTTTCACTTGTACTCGGATTAATTGTTTATCGAGAAATGAAGATTTCTCAGTTAAAAGATGTAATGATTGAAACGACGACGACAACTGCCGCTATTATGCTAATTATTGGTGCAGCTTCTGCCTTGGCATGGTTTTTAACTTGGGAACGAATTCCACAAATTGCTACAAGTTATGTTCTTAGCATTGTTAGTACTCGCGGCATGTTCTTATTGCTGTTAAATGTGTTTTTGTTATTTGTAGGTATGTTTATTGAAGGTAATGCAGCTATGATTGTCTTGATACCGTTGTTGATGCCAATGATAAACACTCTTGGTATTGATCCTGTTCACTTTGGGTTGGTGTTTATCTTTAATATGGCTGTCGGTACCCTTACACCCCCAATGGGAACAGTAATGTTTACGGTAAGCTCCATTACCGGTGTGAAAATTAACGATTTTGTAAAAGCATCATGGCCGTTTTATGCGCTTTTATTCGCATGTTTGCTGATTATAACATATATACCGGCTGTTTCGCTTTTCTTACCTAACCTGCTTATGAAATAGATGAAAATTTTAAAAGTAGATGGAAATAGTAATATAGCCGCTATATGATTCGTCATAAATAGCGGCTATATTACTATTCATATAAACATTCTTCAATCGTATCCGGGTCAATAATTTTAACTACATTCCTGTCAAAATCAATCAATCCTTCATCTCTCATATTGATAAACTCTCTTGAAAGCGACGGGCGGGGCATCCCCAACTGTTCAGCTATTTCTTTCTTGGAAAAGGACAATGTAATCATGGATTTCTTTTGTTTATGGTATTCTTCAAGTAAATAGCTGGACACTTTTTGTCTGATTGTATGATACGACAGGTTTTTAAGTTTTTTGTTCAACAGAAGAATTTTATCCGAAAGAGAACCAATAAAATTATTTAAGAAATGAGTACTGAGGCTGCAAAATTTTACAATTTCCTCTTTAGCTACAAACATGACTTTTGAGTTTTGAGAGGAAACAATAGTAGCAGGATATTGATTTGTATTTGAAAAGATAATCACTTCGCCAAATATTTCTCCTTTAAAGAATCGTGCAATTGTAAGACTTTTACCGGAGGCAAATAGTTTTTGTATTTCTATACTGCCTTCTATGACTATCCCAAGATTTACACATTTATCATCTTCAATTGCGATGATTGTATCTTTAGCATAAGATCTCATTGAATAACTAATATTCTTGAGTGCTTCATGAATCTCTTGTTCGGAGAAGTCTTGAAACAAGAGGCAATCACGTAAAGCATTAATTATTTGATCCATAAAAAACCACCTAACATTTTTAATAAGTAACATATGTTACCGACTGATTTAATTAATACTACACATTTTTAATAAGTAACATATGTTACCGACTGATTTAATTAATACTACTATAATTAAATCATAAAATCAATATAAGGAGGTAGCAAACATGAAAAGAAAAATCATTCATATAGATGAAGAAAAATGCAATGGATGCGGGTTATGTGTGACAGCTTGTCATGAAGGAGCTATAGAACTGATAGATGGTAAAGCAAAGTTGGTAAGTGATGAATACTGTGACGGATTGGGAAACTGCCTTCCGGAATGCCCTACAGGGGCGATTGTAATGATAGAGAGAGAAGCAGCAGAGTTCGATGAAGAAGCAGTACAGCAAAGAGTGCAAGAAGCCAAAAAGAAAGAAATTAAGAAGCAAACTGCTCCTTCAGGATGCCCTGGTATGGCTGCGAGGATGATGAATAGAGCATCTGAAGACAATCAACCAAAAGTTCAAAAAGAAGAAGCTCCTATATCTCAGGTGCTTACATCAGAATTAAGACAATGGCCGGTTCAATTAAATCTTGTAAATCCTAATGCTCAGTATTTTAAAGGAACAAACCTGTTGGTGGCAGCAGATTGTGTTGCTTATGCCTATGCAAATTTCCACAAGGAATTTATTAAAAATCATACTACTGTGATTGGCTGTCCCAAACTGGATGATAATGAATATTATAAAGAAAAGTTAACCGAAATTTTAAAAAGCAATGATATTCAAAGCATTACCGTAGTAAGAATGGAAGTACCCTGCTGTGGTGGTATCGTGCAGGCAGTAAAAACAGCAATGCTGCACTCAGAAACTATCGTGCCTTATAGAGAAGTAGTTATTGGTGTAGAAGGGGATATCATTAAAGGGTAACAGTAAGTATTTGTTTAGAGCAAAATATTATTCTCCGAGCTCCAAACTGTGAGCTCCGAGCTACTATATTAAAAACATTAAAATTAATGGGGGTAAATAAAAATGAGTATGTTTTGTTTTCAATGTCAGGAAGCAGCCAAAGGAACAGGCTGTACAGTAAGAGGGGTCTGCGGTAAGCCAGAAGATGTAGCAAATCTTCAAGATTTGTTAATTTATACTCTGAAAGGCATTTCACTTTATAATATAAAAGCAAGAGAGATGGGTGCATCAAACAAAGAAGTTGATAAATTTATTATGGAAGGCTTATTTATGACTATCACAAATGCAAACTTTGATAGAAAAGCATTTGTTGAGAGAATCCAAGAAGGGCTGGCACTAAGAGATAAACTAAGAAACGAAGCAGCAAAAGCAGGCGGAAATGTTTTCGATATTACGCATGATGCTGCAGTATGGGCAGCACAACCGGAACAATTTGATGCAAAGGCTGCACAAATAGGCGTTCTTGCTACGGAAAACGAAGACGTAAGATCGTTAAGAGAACTTCTTACTTATGGACTCAAAGGGATGGCTGCGTATGCTAAGCATGCGTATCAGTTAGCATATTCAGATGATAGTGTATTTGCTTTTATGGAAAAAGTTTTGGTTGCCACATTAGATGATACATTAACCGCCGATCAATTAGTGGCATTAGTGATGGAAGCCGGCAAATATGGTGTGGATGCAATGGCATTGCTGGATAAAGCAAATACATCTACTTATGGGAATCCTGAGATAACAAAGGTGAATATTGGAGTGAGAAATAATCCGGGTATCCTAATTAGCGGGCATGACTTGAAAGATATGGAAGAATTGCTTAAGCAGACAGAAGGAACGGGTGTAGATGTATATACACATAGTGAGATGCTGCCGGCAAATTATTATCCTGCATTTAAAAAGTATGGACACTTTGTAGGAAATTACGGAAATGCTTGGTGGAAACAAGATAAGGAATTTGAAAGTTTCAATGGACCTATAGTAATGACAACCAATTGTTTGGTGCCTCCGAAAGATTCCTATAAAGACAGGGTATATACTACGGGAGTAGTAGGTTTTGATGGTGTAAAGCATATTACACAAGAGGAAGATGGTACAAAAGATTTTTCAAAGGTTATTGCTCATGCAAAAAGATGTCAGCCACCTGTTGAAATTGAAAGAGGAGAAATAGTTGGTGGATTTGCTCACAATACGGTATTGGGTCTGGCTGATAAAGTGGTAGATGCGGTGAAGTCAGGTGCAATCAAGAGATTTTTTGTGATGGCAGGTTGTGACGGTAGAATGAAGAGCAGAGATTATTATACAGAATTTGCAGAAAAACTGCCGAAGGATACGGTGATTTTGACAGCAGGCTGCGCGAAGTACAGATATAATAAATTAGCGCTTGGAGATATCGGTGGAATTCCAAGAGTATTGGATGCGGGTCAATGCAATGACTCATATTCACTGGCGATAATTGCACTGAAGCTGAAAGAAGTGTTCCAGCTAAATGATATCAATGAGCTTCCGATCTCATATAACATTGCATGGTATGAGCAGAAAGCGGTAATCGTGCTGTTGGCATTATTATATCTTGGTGTGAAAAACATTCACCTTGGACCAACATTGCCGGCATTCCTTTCGCCAAATGTTGTGAAAGTATTAGTTGAAAACTTTGGAATCGG